>JAITTX010000503.1 GCA_031286755.1 Paraburkholderia sp. | reverse complement strand
CCCTCTTCGAAGTAATGACGCGGTTTCTCGCCCAGCTTCGCCACGCGCCACGCCTCGTGCTTCAGCTTGTCGTGGAGTTCCTGCGCTTCCTTCCGGTCACTTGTTCCAGTACTTTGTCGAATTCGGCTGACGCCTGGCGTGCGGATATCGACGTGCCAGACGTCTGAGCCTTTGCGCTTTCGGATTGACATCTTGAAATCTCCTTTCCGCCCGCGCCGGTCGAGGGGCGATTGTATGCCTGGGTCATGCTGCGCAGCGTTTCGGGCCACATTCGCCATTGGCTCCCTACCTTGAAGAAGCCAAATTTCGGCGGGTCTTCGTAGAGCATCTTCGAGCTCACGCTCAGAATCTCCGCGACCTGTCGAACGGTAAGTGCGCGGTCTCCGATGATGGATATCGCGGCCATCATTGACCTCCTGTTTCCGGGTGGTCGCGGACAGCGACGTTCAGGTTGATAGTCACAGGGCCGTTGCGCATGTCACCCGTCATCGTGCCGTCGAGCGCGCGGCGCTCGGAGTGGTCGAGGCTACGCCACTTCCAGATGATGTGATTACCTCGCTTCAGCCCGCGCGGCGCGCGACCCTGCATCGCGCCGACAGCGATGCCGCGTTCGCGGCACCATTCCTCGGCGGCATAGCAGGCGGCGAAGTCGCCGGGTAGGTCGAAAACGATCTTCATGATGTCTCGCTCCCTGCATCAAAATCTATGCTTGCCTGCACCGGCGCCCCTTCGCGTTTCCAGAGCGCAAAGTGCTCGGGGCAGAAGTGGACGTCGGGGCCGACCTCGTGCGCGTGTGCGGCGCACAGGTGCCGGTCGCATCGCTTGCGGCCCACGCGGTAGTCGCACTGGAAGCCGCTCGACGCGTCGCAGCCGTCAACAGAGCACGGCGGCGGCGCGCGCCGGCGGCCGCGACTGCAGATGAATCCGTGCGTGCCGTCGGGAAGCTGGAAGGGAGTGCAGGGCATCAGGGCTCCTCCTGCGACGCCCTGTGAGGAAATTCGTCGTGCGTGCGGCCGTCCAGCAGGCGGCCGGCGGCTGTCTTGCCAGCGCGATGGACCATCGCCCAGCCGTCGACGCTTGCGGCCCCAGTTGGGTACGACGACGCGTCGTAACCCCCGGCCACTACGCGGCCGTCCATCGCAATCGCGGCCGTTTCGAAGCGACCAGTTCCAAAGTCGCCCGATCCCGGCGCCCACTCGCCGTTTTGCTTGAACAGAAACGGCACGCCAGCAGCAGCGCACTGGTCACGCAGCGAGCGCGCCCACTGCGGGTGCATCGGCCGCGCGCCGGGGCCGCTTTCTCCACCGGCAATCACCCAATCGATGCCGCGAAGCCCCTCGAGGTGGTTCACTTTGCCGTCGCGCTTGCTCACGGCGTCGTGATCGACCCAGCTCGCCCAGCGGAACGTCACTGGGCCGAGCAGCGGTTCTATTGACAGGAAGCGCACGCGGGCGGGTACCTTGAGCAGCTTTGGGAGGTCGCGATCGGCTTCGTCTTGGTTCACGATCGTCGCGCCGAGCCAGACGTTGTCCGGCAGGCGATCCGGTCGCATCGGCTCGGGTGAGAAGAGGCGGGCCGAGACGTCCTGCAACATGGCGCCGACATTCCCGATGCGTTTTGTCAGGAGCAGCCAGTCGAGATTCGGCGTGTCCGTAATGAGTCGGAACAGGTCCGCACGCCACGCGGGATCGACCGCGTTGTCGAACACATCGGCGAGTGACGCGGAGAACACGCGCTGGCGCCGGCCATGTACAGCGAAGAACTCGGCGTGTGCGGCGTTCCATTTGAGCGGCTTGCGCCATGCAGCCGCAGAGGTGCGCGCGCGCTCTTTCGTGCCCCATACGACTTTGTGCAAGCGCGTGTCCATCATCGCTTCCGCATAGCAATGGTCGCAACCGGGCGAAACCTTGGTGCAGCCAATAAACGGATTGAACGTGTGATCGCACCACTCGATCTTTGTGTTCTCGCTCATCGCATGCCCCCCTTGATTGCCCGCACCATATCCAAGCCAGCGTGCGTAAGCGCATATGCGCCCGTGTCGGTCCTGTACGTCAGTGCCATAGCGGCGAGCTTTCGCATTGCCCCGGGCTTCCAGAAGTAGGCGCCGACACGGTAGCGGGCACACTCGCGCAGCGCGTCGCGTTGCATTTCGGTCAGTTCGTGCGGTTCGATCCTGTCGTTTTCGCTCATACAACCTCCTCTGCACCGAGATTCTGTGCAATGACCCGGGCACCGCGCACCGACATCTCTGCCAGGTCGCGCATCGTTTCGAGCTTCTTTTCCCAGCGATCACTGGCGTACTGGAAGATCGACATTGTGTCTTTCAGCATCACAAGCGGTTTGTGGAGGTGCTCGCCCTTCACCGTGATGCACACGGTGCCGTCATGGGTGCGGGTGAGGGTGATGGAGCCCGCGAGATCGGCGTCTTCGGAGGCGGGAGATTCGGGTGCTGGCTGCGGCACCGCGACCGCCAGAAATACGCGGATCACTTTCAGGTGGAATGCGGGACTGATCCATGCGGCGTAGGCAATCACCAGCTCGCGACAGGCGTAGGTGCCGCCGTTGCGGCCGCGTGCCACCTTAAAGGGCGTGATTCCGCCCTTTTCGATCTCTGCGATCAGTTCCTTTGTTTGCTCCAGGGCGAAGAAGTATTTCGAACGATGCTTTTGAGCGTTGCCGCTAGCCCTGTGCAGGTCGTTGAGCGAATACAGGCCGTCGAGATCATGGATCTCGATGTCGTCGATGGTAAGGGTATGGTCGAGCGCGAGCGCGCCCTGGGTGGAGTGCGTCATGGTGATGCTCCTTCTTTGCGGTTTCACAACCGCCACCCTCCTGCTAAGAAGGGTGGACGGCCACCGAACAGGGTTAGCAGACCGGAAAGAAGGAACCGGCACACCCGAAGGTGTCCCTGCCCGGGGCCGCCCATTGAGAGCAACTACCAGACGTGCGCAAACAAAAAGCCGCAAATCACTGGAGTGACGGCGCGGCTTCTGTGCGCCTTCTTTTACCGGGCTGCTAAACCCGTGTGCCTTTGTATCGGCAACACGGGCAGTATAGGCAACCCGGCGAACAAGTGCAACTGGGGTCGGATGCGCGCGGCGCTCGTCGCACAAACGGCGGCAATGAGGTTTTTGAAATAAATTCATGATTTGCAGTCCTACATTTATGTGCGGTTTACTCGTCGCGAACGCCGAAAGACTTTCGGCCGTGTTGGTCTACGCGAAGTGCTTCGCGTGAAGCTCGTCGAGCTTTTCGATCTGGCTGTCGGTCAGTTTCGTGACTTCGCCCGCAAGACGTATCTCGTCGAGATTGCGCACGAACGACTCCTCCCAGTTACTCAGGTCTCCGGTGCCGATGAGCCCGGCCAGGCGCTCGATCATGCAGGAGGTGCTGTAGTAGCGCATGGTTAGGCTCCGTGCAGTGCGCGCATGTGCTGGGGTATGCCCACAGTTTTGACGCTTCGGTTGCAGACACCGCAGCGCGTCTTTTCGTCGTGCGGCACACCGGGATGCTTGGAGTCCATGTGGTCCTTGAGGCCGGTGCGCACGATGAGACGCGCGCAGTGGCAGCATTGGACCTTGCGCGAGAGCGGTGCGCCGACAGCAGCGACGGTCACGTCCGTGGCGCAGTCGTCGCAGTGCCGCGGATGCCCAGGCGCGTCGTCGTCGATGAACATGCCGCAGCCCTCGCACAGCACGCCTTCGAGCATCAGTTCGGCATACTCGCCCATCACTCGCCCTCCAGCCGGGCGCGCCGCGCGTTGTAAGCGTTGATGGCTTCCTGCTGTTCGGGCTCGGGCAGTTGCCCGATTAGCGTCGCATCGGCGTCGAGCACATCGACGTCGCTCGTGTTTGCAAAGCGCTCAAGCAATTGCGCCTGCGTGATCTCGGGGGCGCCTGCCGTGTCGACGAGGTCGGGCTGTTGCTGCGCTGCTTGCGCCTGTTCCGCGCGAGCCTGCTGTGACCGCTCTTTCTCTGTGCGGATCTTCGCCTGGTACGCGGTGCGCACGCGCTCGCGTTCGGCGTCGTCGGCGAGTTCCTCGATGCGCGCGATCGCAACTTTCAGTTCGTGCCCGGTTGTCGCGGCATCGATCGCGCGGATCATTGCGTCAGCGTTCGGCGCCTCGGCCGGCGTGGCGCCTGTGCGCTTGCCCGACATACGCGACCGCAGAGAATCGGTTTTGCTTGTCGCCTTCTCGTCGGTCTTGCGCACTTCCTCCGCGCGGCCCATGTCGATCGATTCGGGACGCTCGACATTGAGTTCATCGGGCGTATAGACACCGAGCAGTACGTCGGGCGTATACCGGCGTGCCCATTTGCGACTTGCCAGATAGCAAATCTGCTGTTGCGGATCGGTTGCCCACTGCGTAGAGAAGCGTGGGTAGGCTTGCGACATCATCATCGTGACTTCACGCGGCGTGGATTCGCCACGCAACGTCGCGCGGATGATCACGCCAAGGCCTTCCTCATCCTTTTTCGTGTACGTGGCGACGTAGTATTTGCCACCCGACTTTTCGGATTTGCGTTCTTCGACCTTGCCGAGCACCTTGCTCCAGTCGCCGAGGAATTCGTAGTCGGGGCGCGCCGTGATCGGTGCGAGATTGCAGACGACGGCGTTAATAAGCTGCGCTTCATAGCCGAGTTGACCGCCCTGGCTGATGTGTGTCTTTTGGGCCACGGCGAACGGATTCATGCGCCACTGGAACGCTTGCATGGCGACGGCGAAGCAGTCTGCCTTCTTGCCCTGCAGGTGGGTGGGGATCGCGACCTTTCCACCTGCCATCGTCTCCGCAATCATGTTGATCGCCTGGATCGTTGCGAGGTCGAGCACCATGTCGAGTGAGTTGTTGCTCAGACTCGGGGCGGCGGGGGCAGCGCTTTCCGCGGCGAATTGCATTACGTTGCTGTTCATGCTGCTTCCTTCTGTTCGTCGGCGTCCTTCGCCGCCTTGGGTTTTGTGTAGCCGAGCTTGATGTAGGAGCCGGCCTCGACGGTGTATTCCTTCGTCTTGACCAGCTTGCGCGTGTACTTCCCGCCGTCAGGCAGCACACCTACGGCGGCGTTCTGCATGATTTCGAGGATGTGATTGCGGGCGGCGTCGCTGGCAGCTTCGTAGCGCTTGATGTGTTCCGCTGCATCGAGCCGCACGGCGTGCCACGCGGCGATTTCGGGTGGCAGCGTGATCTCGTCGCCATCAGTGCCTGCAAACATGCGCTTGAGCACGGCCTCGGTCGTCGCGTGCTCGTAGTCGAGATCCGGCGCCTCGTCACGTTCGACGTGCTGCCAGAAGTCGTGCTCGCGCTCTATCAACATTTCCGACGTCGCGGGATCGCGCTCGATGATGTACGTGCGCAGGCTGTTGCCACCTACGCACGCCGCGAGGTGCCATTCGGGATAGTCGAGCGCAGTCATGTAGTGGTGGCACTGAAGCAGGTACTCGTCGGGTACCTGGTCCGTGCCGGGCTCGCCCCATTCGCCATAGCGGAACGCCATGCCGTCGACGTTCTTGCACTCGAGCCCGCGGCGCGCGCCAACGATCAGGCGATCGACGCTCGCACGCATGAACGGATATTTCGGGTGCGCGATGATCTGGTTGCGGCGCTGCACCTTCACATCGTTGCGGCGAGCATATTCACGCGCGATGATTTCTTCCATCAGGTTCCCGAAGCGGATGCGCTCGACGTCATCGAGGTTTTCGGGTTCGAGACGGCCGGTCTTTTCCGCCCACAGCTGGTAGGCGGTCTTGTAGCGGCTCATGCCGAGCGCGGCGGCGGCGTCACTGCCACCGATGCCGAGCTGGCGTTCTGCGAGCCATTGTTCACGAGCGTTCATGCGTGTACTCCGGAAATTGCGATGGCGTTCGAGCCATCCGCATTGAGGCAGGCGAGCGCGATCGTGCAGACGGCAGCGATCACGAGCGCGATGAAATAGGCGGCGAGCGGGCTGCGTTTGTGCAGGCGGTCGAGCAGCGCCGCGAGGTAGTCGAACGGCGTCATCGCGCAAGCCCCATCAGCAGTTCGACGGACGGTGCGACGCCTGATGCCGCGAGGTAGAGCACGCCGAGCACCACGAACGGGAACCAGTCTCGCGAGAGCAGAGAGCGCATTACAAGCCCTCGCCAGTGATGCGGAAGTGGCGCACGGCGTGATCGCTGCACGCGCTGAAGCCGGAGTCGCCTGGACCGAACTTCTGGCCGCACTTCGAGCACTCCGTCTCGGTGAAGCGTGGCGCTTCAATTTCCTCATCCACGCGTGCGCGAGTTGCCTCAACGTATTGCGGTGCGACCTCGCGGATGCTGCCCACGGTGCCGTCTTGATCGCGGATGACAAGGTGATCGGCGAACACGCCTGCATCGGCTTTGCCCTGGTACGGTTTGACCGAAACCAGTACGCGGCGCGTGATGTGCACTTCGACTTCGAAGTAGCGTGGCTCGGGAGGCTCACCGATTGAGTTCAGGTAGCGACCGTATGCGACTTCGTGGGTGATAAGGCTCATGGATTGCTCCAGGTAGTCTCAGGCAGCGAGGCGCTCAGCAGCGCGCAAGAGTTGCCTGGCGTGGCCGACAACGGCGTCCTTGTTCAGGCCCGCCCAGTCCTTTCGGTTTTCCGACGCAACGAGGTAGCCGTGAAGCAAGTCGGCGCGTTCTTGCGAGATGCCATTGCATCGAGCGAGACCATCTCGTCGTGCGTGGCCCATCCTTTGTCTTTAGGCATGCTGACCATATTTCATCGAAGAATTCGGTAAGCCGCCTGACGGGCGGCATCCCCACATTTCAATTGGCCCGAAGGCCTGCGAATGCCCGTTTGTCCGCCGGGCGAGGAATTCACTTCAAGTCTGCAGAGCGGACGCCCAGCTGCGCATCGCACGGAATGAGCGGCGCTCAGGCCTCGATGTACACAAACGTCCCGCACTCGCCGTCGGTCTCGACGGACGTGCTGCGGCCGCCGACGAACGACGCGATGCGTTCGCCAGCTGGCCGATCAATTGCTTCAAAGGAAATCGTGAACGCGCGCTCGGCGCGGATGGTGATTTCGACCGGGTGACCGGCGAGGCGGGAGAGGACTGCCTCGAGGCGGGTCTGTTCGGCAGCTGCTGCGTGTTCGGTCATGGCTTCGATCCATCGCACTGTTTGCGGATGGAGCAAAATATAACCACAGTAGTTTTTCAAGTCAATAACAAAAGTTATTTTTTTGATGAGAAGGGCGCGTCGCGCAATGACCTCGTGAACTCGGCAAGCCTGATTACGGCCGCCATTGCATCATCAGGCAGATCGCGATAGATGCCGCGCACGTACATGCGGATGCTCCCGTCTGGAAAATGATGGAGGCACAGTTCGCCATCTGGCCGCAAATCCGGCGCAGTTGCCGGTCTGGGGCGTGGTCGAACGAGCACGAGTCTTGGCCTTCTGCATTTTTTCTTTATGTCCTTCACGGCAAACTCGGCGAGGACAAGATCAGCACATGCGTTGGAGCTGGGCGTGGGTCGGTGAGGCGGCCGGCTGTTTCGATCATTGCTGCCCTCGAGATCGGCAGGGAAATTGCCGTCGCGTAGTGGCGTGTCGCTCCAAGGTTGCTGATGGGGGATCGCGCCTACGTGTGACAAATGTCAATCAGTAGGGGATCCCAGCGATGAATGTTAATACTATTTGTTTGGAGGAGGCCGGCTAAGAGCCCCTCGCAGAGAGGGGCTCGATTCACGGTGGCGTCGTTTGGACTGACTTTCCCGGCGGGCCAGCGGCTTGATCGCTTGAAGGGATAGGGCTTTACGCCCCGCTGCGATTCGCTGCAATCTGGCGGATGCTCCGCTCTGCGCGGACAAGCAGAAGGAGCAGGGCAAACACTATGAACCCGGCGAACAGCCCGGCCGCGATGGGTAGGAACGCAATAGCTTTCATCTTCTTTGCGTCAGCGTCCTCTTTAGCACGTTCTCTATCATTCGCAATTCGCTGTTTCTCCGCAGTGAAGGATTTTTCATACGCATCGAGCGTATCGAGCATCACCCTCACCATTTTGTCTGGGGACCCAGCGATGTAACTTTTCATATCCGGGCGGCCTAGGACGGCGTCCAAATATTTGAGCCAGCCAATTGCGAATTCCTCGCCCCTGTCAGCGTCATGGAGAAGCGTAGTGAAGGGCTTGAGCATGGCCGTTTTGCCTTCGGGCTTTAAAGAGCCTTTTCCGAGCAATTGCCTTGCGTGTTTTTCGTATATCGCGGCCCATTGATCTGCTAGCTTGGCCGCGCGCGGATCCGCGGTGGGGGCGTCGCTAGTCGCTGACTGAGCGTTAGCGGCAGTATTGTTTGAAGGGAGCTGGAATGCGGCGGGGTCAACGCTCACTTGTTCCCGCACGGCCTTCGGTTCAGCACTGTAGTTCGATGCGACATAGATCCCGGCGCCAACAGCACCGATCAGGCCTATGGTGGCTCCAATTACAGCCAAGATGCGAAGGAACTGTAGATAGCTGCTTTCGATACGAATAAAAGCCTTCAAAACGCTTCACCTCTGCTAAATATGGGTTCAAGGGAAATCAAGCGAACAGTCAAATTCATGTCCAGAGGATGATCTTGTTGCCGTCCTTGTCCTTGAAATTGCCAGTCACGATCATCACAAGATCAATCAATGTCCAGATTCCAAGTGCGCCGAAAGTAAGCAACTGAAGGATCCCGGTACCGACTTTGCCCACGTAGAAACGGTGGCCCCCGAATACACCAAGAAGCCAGCAGAGCAGTAAGGTCGGAAGAATCCGTTTGCTCGTTGCCGATTGCGGCTTCGGGGCTTGTTGTGCCGCTCCGCAATGCGGGCAGCTGACCGCCGATTCGTGAATCTCTTTACCGCAACCGCGACAAAACACCATCGACATAAGTCACCTCAATAGGATCTACATCAAAGAAATCGCCTTGCAATATAAAAAATCTATCGACACGGCGCAAAAATAGCCGCTTCCGCGGCTTGTTGGTTAGCTTGCCTTGCGCGGTACTTCGCGCTTCGACTTAGGTGCTGTGTCAGTTATTTCGCCTGTTGGTGAAATGACTCGAGTTGCTTCCTCAGCATCTATCAAAGGATGTTGTTTCAATGCCTCCACGGTGGCTGCTATCTGCTCAATCTGCGCTGCCGTTAGGCCTCGTGTCACCTTCACCAAGCGTTGTATCGCGGCATCGAGGTTTGCTTGCTCGTCACCACGATAAATGACTTCATGCGCTGTGTCGTCGGTCATTGGTCCCGTTCCGCTCGCCAGCCATTGAGGGCGTACCTCGAGCTGCGTGGCGATCTCGACAATCTTTGACGTTTCCGAGCCGTTCTCAATTTTCCCGATCATCGGCTGAGAGACGCCAACTCGCTCCGCCAGCTGAACTTGTGTTAGGCCGGCTTGTTTGCGAGCAAAGCGAACACGGGCAGCCAAGGTGTCTAGTTCAGCATTTTCCATGCTGAAGACAATACAACCTGGGTTGTCGCTCGTCAAAAAACTAAGGTTATTGACTTTCATATAACTATGGTTTTAAACTTGCCGCATGACCAAGAACCAATCCTATGGCGCACTGGTGGACGCAGTTCGCGTGGCCGGTACGCAAGAGCGCGTTGCTGCCATGGCCGGCAAGAGGCAGGGACACTTCAGTAAGTGGCTTCGGAGCCCCCTAGGCGTGCCGGCTGAGCACTGCATGGCGATTGAGGAAGGCTGTCTCGCTATAGATCCTGGATGCAACGTGACCTGTGAGCGCTTACGACCAGACCTTCTCAAGCGGTGGACCTACATGCGTGCAAGCGCCAAGAGGTTCGTCGACGAGCCAATTGCCACAACGGAGGTCGCGTCATGACGTATCGCAAAGCCCGTTCCGACGAGTACCCGCTCAACCGAGGAGGTGGCGTGATCGTTCACAGCCTCGCCCTGATAACGAGATACGTGTGCGCGAGCATCGCCTGCGTGTACGGATCGAACAGCCGCCAGTCGGCAGTAAAGCGCTCCGCGATGGAGAACTGACCATGCCACGTCATGTCCTGCGCGACGAACCGCGTTTCTGCGTAGTCCTCGAACTGATCAGCTGTGATGTCGACGACGTATCCGCACAGTTCAAGCCACGCGTGAGTCTGCGCACCAAGCTCGCCGCATATGTAATGCGCGCGGCCATAGCCCTGTTCATCAAGGTATTCGGCAAGCAGCAGCGTGGTATCCCCGCAAGCTGCGTGGGGGAAGCGCTTCAATCCGGTCGGAAGCTCACGCGGCTCGCATTGTTCAATCGCCCGCCGGAAAGTTCCGGCAAGCCGCTCTATGTGATCGAGCTGATCGTCTGTGAGGCGACTGATTCGTTGTATTTCCATCATGGTTACCCGATGCAGTTCGAGGCGTGGCTCGAGGCGTGGCTCGAGGCGGTGCGCGAGCAGGCGCAGCAGGAGGCAGCGTGAACATTGGCGCCGCCCTATGGCAAGTTGCGCACCCTGCGTTGGATGATCGCGCCGACCACGGCGGGATCAGGGGTTCCGCTCAGGAATCGTTCCTTACAAACACGACACTCATATCCGGTCGGCGAGCCCATGTAGGTGTAGGGCTGCAGCGTGGATTTGATCCGCTTGCTTTCGAAGCAGGGTTGACAAAAGTAGTGGGCCAAATCCGCTGCGACTGGCGCGCATTCGCTTTCCGTTATTGCGGAAGCCTTGCGTTGATACGCGCGAAGGCCCTTCCCGATGATGACAAGTTCGTAGTCGCGCCGGTCGTCTAGGGTTTGTTGCATTTCTCGCAGCTTCTGCGCGGACTCGAACTGGTCCTGCTGTATCCGGAGCAACTCGGCGTTGTGCGCGAAGAGACTGTCTTGGGTTTTGAGAATTTGATCGTTGAGCTGACTCACGATCGCCGCCATCTCATTGAAATCGCGGACAGCGAGAGCGGCTTTGCCAAATTCGCGGGCAAGTCCTAGGGACGTGGCCGCGGCACTGATAAACGAGAGATCCATGAGGGTTCCTCCAATTCGGAAGTGAAAGAGGTTTGTGTGAGAGCAACTGATTCTACTGGCGAGAGCCGGAACCCTCGCCCTAACGAGCAGGAGGCAGTTTGAAATCATCCTCGGTAGCTACCTGGCTACGCATGCTTTTCATCGTCGCGGCGCAATGGGGGCTCGTCTTCGGGTGGAAGGCGATAGGCATGCCGGCGGCCGGCAACGTGCTGCAGTTCTGGCTGTGGTTCGAAGTCGCGGCTGGAGTGTCCCTCCTGTTTACCAAGCCACGCGCGCCGATCGCACCGAAGTCGCGTCTGCGCTCTTTCGTTGCGCGCGTGTCGACCCTTGCAATGATCGCGGCACTCGCATGGTTCGCTCACTTCGTTCTCGCGGCGTTCTACGCCATCGCACAGGCCTGCATTGCTGCGCACTACGCGCAGTACGGCGCGGATGGGTTGCCACTCGAAAAGGAGGCCGCATGAAACGGCTATTTGCTCGGGCATCCGTACTCCTTGCTGCGTGCGATCCCTACGCCAACAACGTGACGGGCAACGTGAAGGTCAACTCGCTTGTCGCCGACAACGGCGTCCCATGCGTGATGGCGGTCGGCGGCGAGGGTGGCCTTGCACTGTCGTGTGATTGGTCGGCTGTGCACCACGAGGCGGTGCCGAAATAGTTTGTGGAGCCTGTTGGCCGACGTTGATTGATGCATGGCTGGAGGTTCCTCTCCCATAACAAGGCGCGCTGGCGCCAAACACGTTTTTAGTGGAAGGCGTGAATGAGTACCGAAGAAGTTTCTCGCGAAGAGGTTGAAAGCGCACGCAAGTTCGGTGCAAGAAACGAGACCGCGATCTTGCAGGCCGTTGCGCGTGTCACGCAGGTGCGTGCAGCGGCTTGCATGGACGTATCGCCAAGCACGGTAAATCGCATGCTGGACGATGTGCAAAAGTGGGGGAAATTGCTCGCTGCCGTAGGCCTGCAAGTTGCGCCGACCGGTGTGCAACTGGCGCCGCTCGGCTCGATGGTTATCTCGCATACCGAATTGATTGGGCTGCGTCGCATGGCGCTGAATTATCTGCTGGCATGCGAGCAGCAGGACCAGCTCAAGGAAACCGGGCAATGAGCGAGACCGCGAAGCGCTGCTCGTGCGCGCAACCGGCTCCGATTCATGGCGAGCGCCACAAGGACATCTATGCCGTGCGTTGCGCGATTTGTCGGATGTGGATTGAGCAGGGCAACAAAGAGTCGCAGCAAATGGAATGCGAGCCGTTATCGTCCGTGGAGTGCGGTGCGGCGTTCGCAGAGGTTGAGTGAAAGGGGGGAACGTGATACCCATGCAGATCGGTAATGCGACACTTTACTGCGGCGACGCACTCGGCATTTTGCCGCGTCTGGCAGACGTCGATGCGGTGCTCACAGATCCGCCCTATAGCTCGGGCGGCCAGTACGCGAGCGATCGCAAGGCGGATACGCGGACAAAGTACGTGTCCACTGGCTCCTCTGCGATGGCGCTTCCCGATTTTCTCGGTGACAACCGCGACCAGCGCGCTTTCTACTTCTGGTCGACGCTGTGGTCGGGTGCCGCGCTGCGCGCGTCGAAGCCGGGCGCCGTCTGCTGTGTGTTCTCGGACTGGCGGCAACTGCCGGTGTCGACCGATTACCTGCAGGCCGGCGGGTGGACGTGGCGCGGCATCGTGCCCTGGGTGAAGACATCGGCGCGCCCGCAGATGGGGCGCTTCACCGCGCAATGCGAATACGTCGTGTGGGGCAGCAACGGCCAGTTGCCGACCGATCGCGGTGTCGGCGTGCTGCCCGGCTTCTACGAATATCAGAGCCCGCAGCCGCGCGTGCACATCACGCAAAAGCCGCTCGGGCTGATGGCGGACCTGCTCGAGGTCGCGCCGGCGGACTCTCTCATTCTCGACCCGTTCATGGGAAGCGGCACAACGGGTGTGGCCGCGGTGCAGAAAGGGCACCGGTTCATCGGTATCGAATGGTCGCCCGTGATCTTCGACGTCGCATGTCGGCGGCTCGAACGAGCGCAGGAGAATCTGTTCGAACCGCGTAGGGCAGCCCAACAAGCGGGCCTGTTCGGGGAGGGCGCATGAAGCGGAATCACGACGCCCACCACATCGCGGGTCAATGCCGCGATGGCCGCACGCCAAAACGCGGTACGTCCGAGGTCGGTTCGCTCGGCACTGGTTCAGTTGGTGCCGGATGGCTCAGCTCGCGCCGCGCGGAAGCTTCGCGATCGAGCCGACGGCTATCCATTGTTGTTCGCCGCTCCTTCACAAGCACGCGGCGTAGTTTCGACTTGAACATGGCAGTACCTTCTTCACAAATCACTGTCGCCGCGCCGATCGCAGCGACTTATGCTCAGACCTCCTTGTGCATGCTGAGACGACGTCTACGCATGCGCGGGCTCACGTGGCTCGATCTTGCGGTCGATTTCCGCACGCGTCGAAAGCGTCTTCAGGTCAAACGCGGCCTGCAGGTTCAGCCAGAACTCGGGCGTGGTGTCGAAGTAGCGCGCGAGCCGATAGGCAGTGTCAGCGGTAATGCCACGCCGCTCTTTCACAATCTCGTGCAGCCGCGTTGCCGGCACGTTCAGCGCCAGCGCGAGCGCATTCACGCTCATCTCAAGCGGGACCAGATATTCCTCCCGCAGGATCTCGCCCGGATGGATCGGGCGCATTCCGTTCTTGACCATATGCTACGCCGCCTCGAGCTCAATGCGCGGATGCAGTCCCGCCCGCGCAGCCAGCTTGACGAGCAGATCAAGGCTGAACTGGTTGATCTTTCCCCGCTTAATGTCGGAGACGCGGGCCTGAGTCGTGCCGAGCACTTCGGCGGCTGCGGCCTGTGTCATGCCGCAGTCTCGCAGCCACGCCACGAGCCCGTGCAGCAATACCGAACGCATTTCGAGTTCGGCCGCTTCGCTTTCGGAGAACAGATCGTAGAAAACACTCTTTCCGCTCGTCGTGTGTTCCGCTTTCGATTTCATGATGGGTTACCTCTTGATCGCCCGAAACCGGGCTTCGGCCAACTTCAGGTCGGCCTGGCTGGTGCGCTGCGTCTTCTTCTGGAAGGCGTGCAGCACGTAGATATGGCGCCCGATATTCGCGACGTAGATCACACGGAACGCGCCGGCCGTGTCAGTGATCCGGATTTCCCGCACGCCCACGCCAATCGTTGGCATGGGCTTCCAGTCATCCGGCTCAAGCCCGCGCTGGATCTTGTCGAGCTGATATCCCGCATCCCGGCGGGCGTTGGCCGGGAATCTGCACAGATCTTCATAGCTGCTGCCCTTCCACTGAACGTCTTTCATGGGGTGGATTATGCGAGATTTTGCATAAATCGTCAAGGGGGCACCGGGTGGCGCCGATGACAGACCTTCCAGAACCGCTGACGCCGCCTGACTGCGATCTTCGGAAATTCCGCGAGATGCCAATCGATGTTCCGCGACTGCTCGGCTCTGACCTCGTACACGACGAGTCGCCCGAGGCGTGCTGGTCCGCCATGCTGCTCTGGTGTGTTTCGTGGCACGAAGTGCCCGCCGGTTCCCTTCCAGACAACGATGAATGGCTCGCGAAGCGGGCTGGCTATTGGCACAAGGGCAAGCTTGACCCGACATGGCACGAGGTGCGTGGGGGCGCACTGCACGGTTGGATTCAATGCAGCGACGGGCGCCGTTATCACCCCGTTGTCGCGGAAAAGGTCAACAATTCGTGGCGCTCCATGCATAAGCATGCCCACGGAAAGCTCTCCGAGCGCATCCGGAAACGCAACCAGACGCGGGTGGAAAAGGGGCTTCTTCCACTGGAAATCCCCGAGCTTGAACCGTGGATTGAAATGGGGCGTCCGCTGGAACGCGATCTTTTTCCATCGGAATTTAGTAGTCCTTCCGGTGGAAAGCATAAACCTTCCGCCGGAACCAAGGGCTCTTCCGCCGGAAGTGATGGCTTTTTCCACGGAGACTCCGCCGGAATTCCGCCGGAAAACCCTCTTAACGGAACGGAACGGAACGGAGAAGAAGTAAACACCATAGGTTCTAACGACGACGTAGGGAGTGTTAAGCATAAGGGCCCTGTGGATAACTCGGCTGCGCCGTCGTCGTTCGATGAGGATTACGAAGAAGGGGATCGAATCACGCCTGATCGCGCGCTGGAGGCTTCGCGCGTTGATGGGGCTGGTGCGGTATCAGCCGATGCCCGCGAGCGGCGTGGCGGTGCCTCAAATCGCGTCACGGGCATATCGGGGAGTGAGCTGGACCCGGCGAATGCGTGCTTGCCCGTCGATGAGATCGTCGCGCTTCTGCGGCAGTGGGAAAAGGAGCGCGGGAAGGGCGACAAGGTGCGTCTGGACATCAACGACGAGGTGATCGCCGCCTGGCGGGTCACGCGTGAGCAGCTGCACCGCGTGTGGGAGCTCGCCGTCGCGCAACGCCGGAAGGACCATGACCCGAGCGCCGTCAATGCGGGCTTTCTCGACCGGTTCATTGCGAAGGTGCTCGCACCACCACGCGTCGTGAAGCCCCCGTTGCGGAGCATGACCGGTCCCCAGCTCGAGGCCGAGGCAGTGCGGCTCAGCGTGCATTCGCGGGGCAAGGGCAGAGATGAGCTCATCGCGCTGATCGAGCACAAGCGCACAGAACTGCGCGGAGGGCATGCGGCATGAACGCGAAAACGCAGGCAGAAAAATTCCGGCTCGTGTGGTGCCCGACCGGGGCGAAGCCGCCGAGCTTCCGGCATCCGACCTATCGCATGGCCACGCTGGAAGCCGAGCGCCTCGCACGTGAGAACCCGGGGCGCGAGTTCTTCGTCCTGGGCGCCGAATCGTCGTGCTGTGCGGTGTCGATGCATGTCGTCGAGTTCATCGATCCGCCGCCGTTCTGAGGATGTGGCGTGAACGATCCGAAGGCATGGGCGCGCAAGCTCGTCGCCGAGTACGAGGCGGGAAATCCGCCGAAGCCCGGCAACGTGTACCGCATCGCCTACGCAGCCTTGGGGCTCAAGTTTCCGGAGGGCGCGCCGCCGGATCCGAAGCAGAGAAATGTCAGGGTTTGTCAGGGTAGCGGGAAAGTCAGCGCACCAGCGAACCACCCGGTACCGAAGCACCCGCCAGTGCAGGACGCGTGGTGGGATTCAACCGATACGGAGTAGCAACGATGGATACGAAACAACTGAAGCCGTGCCCGTTCTGCGGGTCTACCGAGGTGCCTCACAGCGGCGGATACGTCGAGTGCATGAACAAGAATTGCGGGACGTTAGGCCCGAGCGCCACGACGCCCGCGGAAGAAGTGGAAAAGTGGAACCGTCGTGTCGCTCTCGCCGATGCAGCGCAAGCGCCGCAGCCGGATTGCTGGGCGATCCTCACGCCCAACGGTTCGCGCCTTGTGTCTCCGGAAGAAGCGAAGGGAAGGCGCGATGCTTATCCGCTCTACGCCGCCCCCGTCGCAGCACCAGCACCGGAAGGCTTGGGATGGGTCTCAGACGGCGAAGCCACTTATACCCTCGAAGCGGCTGCGCAGAGGGGGAAAACGTATCAAGCACGCGCCTACGCAGCCGCGAGTAAAGCGCTCGCGCGGCTTCATGAAATCTGCCTGCGCTATGGATGCGGCGATGAAGTCATGCACGAATGGCTCGAACGCACCCTCGCAAGCGCCGCCCCCGTCGCCCCTGCTACGGTAGCGAATGCGTCCCCGGTCGAGCTGCGCTTTCCGACGATGCTGCGCAAGATGTGGTCCGGTGGCGAAGTGCAGTCGTGGCTCGACGAGCTGCCGCCCCTCTATGAGGTGCCGACGCACGCCCAGGGAGGCAATACGTGCCCCATTGAGGGGGCCGCAGCCGTCGAGCCAACTCAGTGTACACGGGCAGGGGCGCAGCCCGACGAGCGCGCGGCCTTCGAGGCAGTGTTCGCCGAAGAGTTTCCAACAATCACACTTAATCTCGGACATGGATACAAACTAGCCCGCGAGAACGCATATCGAATCTGGACGCGCGCCCGCGCATTAGCATCGCATGCCACGGCGAAGGGCGACCACGCGGACGCAGTTGCATGGCAGCAGCGGCGCCACGGTGGCCAATGGGAGTTCTGCTCCGAAGAATCCGCTTGGCAAGTCGAAGGTGATGAGGGCATCGAGGTGCGCGCGCTCTACACTCGTGCGGCAGTACCGCAAGCCACGGTGACGCTTTCACGTCCGGAAGGCGAAGACCCGATGGCAGACGGCCAGCGAACCCTGGAGCAATCTTTCGCGCGTTTGACAAAAGCGTATAGCGAGCAGCAACCGCCGCCTGTGCCGGATCAGATGGCGCTTGTCTGGCGCTTCGATATTGGTCGACTGCGCAACGACTGGATTCGCTTGAATGCGTGGCAGAAATCTGTACAAGGCAACGCCGCGACTGAATCGGCAGCGCAGGCCGACGAGCGCGAAGGTTTGGAAACCCACTCGCAGTTGTCCACGGATACGGTGGCGCACTTTTCCACAGAAACGGTGGACAAACCTGTGCAGAACTGTGAGCTGGTCGAGGCGAAAGGTAACCACGCTCCCATAGACGGGGACCAGATCCGCGGAGCCAGCAATGCCACGACGTAAGCCGACGGGCAGCGATCGCATCCTCGCTGAGATTGCGGGTGCGTCGCGCGCGCTGCGCAGGCGCGGGCCCGTCGCGCTCGATCCGGCGCTCGCGAAGATGGTCGGAGCGAGAGATTGCGAAATTGCGCAAAAACGCAAGTTCCCGGCCGCGCCCAGCGTGATCGAGGAGACGTTCGCGCTGCACGTGCGCGCCGAGAAGTTACCCGCACCCGAGAGAGAGGTCCAGTTCGACCCTACACGCCGCTGGCGCTTCGATTTCGCGTGGAGTGAGCAGCGCCTGGCGGTCGAGGTGGAGGGCGGCATTCACGCCGGTGGCCGCCATACACGGGGCACGGGCTTCGAGGCTGATGCGCGCAAGTACCTCGCCGCGATGCTCGCCGGGTGGCGCGTCGTGCGCGTGACCGCCGCGATGGTGAACGACGGCTCGGCAGTCGACGCGGTGCGTCAGCTGCTTCAAAGGTGAGGGTTTTCGGGAATGGATGAAGGAGTCATGGTATGAGCACGCAATTGAACGGACAGGCGCCGCATATCTCGGGGATTCTGGCGATGACCGGTGCGACGAGTCGCGACATGGAGCCCGGTGCGCGATTTCGCACGCCGATGGGACGCGTGGCGGTGTTTTGTCAAGCACGCCAGCGCATCGACGGCAGGAGCAGGCCGTTTCTCTTCAGGTACGAGGACGCGGCGAGTATTGGCGATGAGCTGCTGCTGACGTTTCGAAATTTGCGGATCCTCCAGCCGTTGCGCGCGCAGCAAGGGGAGCACGCAAGTCAGTGAACCCGAAACAGCAGCGTTTTGTCGAGGAGTACCTGAAAGACCTGAACGCGACGCAGGCGGCGATCCGGGCGGGATACACCCAGGCCGCCGCCGAGCGCACGGGGCTCCGGCTGCTCACGTCGCCCGCAGTGCAGGCAGCAATCGAGGAGGCGAAAAAGGCACGCTCAGACCGCACCGAAATTGAAGCCGACGAGGTGTTGCGGCAGATCTACGCGATTGCGATGGCCGACCCGAACGGGCTCGTCTCATTTCGTCGCGAATGCTGCCGGTATTGCTGGGGCACCGGCCACGCGTGGCAGTTCCGTACCGAGCGCGAGCGTCGCGACGAGCGCAGGCGTTTCGAGGCCGAGCTGGCAAGGGCGAAGAAGGGAAAGCTGCCCAAGGCCGCGCTGCCCGAATTTAGCGACGGCGGCATTGGCTTCGATCCGCGCCGGGACCCGAATCCGGATTGTCCGGAGTGCAACGGCGAGGGGCTCGGGCGACCATTCATCGCCGACACGCGCAAGGTTGAGCCGGAACTGCTCGCGCTTTACGCAGGCATCAAGGAAACGAAGGACGGGATCGAGGTGAAGGTGCATCCGCAGGACAAGATGCTCGACATGCTGATGCGCCACCTCGGCCAGTACAACGACAAGCTCAAGCTGTCGGGCGCGGTCGGCGGCACTGTTGAGACGTACAAATTGGAGTTACCCGACAATGGGCGTGGATAAGCCTCAAGCCGGGCAGCAGGAGAAGTTTCTCGCGAGCCCGGCGGACATTGCGATATACGGCGGCGCGGCCGGTGGCGGAAAAACGTTCGGATTACTGATGGAAGCCGCGCGCAACACCGCTGTGCCGAATTTTGCCGCACTGTTTTTTCGCCGCAATGGTACGCAGATCAGTGCGCCGGGCGGCCTGTGGCAGGAGTCGGCCACGCTCTATCCGAAACTCGGCGCGATCGGCAAGACTTCGCCTAACCACCAATGGGATTTTCCCTCGGGCGCGCAGATCCAGATGCGGCATCTGCAGTACGACGCGGACGTTCACGCATACCAGGGCTCACAGATCCCGCTGATCATTTACGACGAGCTCACGCACTTCACACGTGCGCAGTTCTTCTACATGCTCTCGCGCAACCGCTCGAAGTGCGGCGTCAAACCTTACGTTCGCGCGACGTGTAACCCCGATGCTGATTCGTGGGTTGCTGCGTTCATTGCGTGGTGGATTGATCAGGAGACTGGCCTGCCAATCCTTGAGCGCGATGGCGTGCTTCGCTATTTCACGGTGGTCGACGATGTGATCGTATGGGGCGACTCAGTTGAGGAGGTCGCTGAAAAGGCGGATCTCTACGCGTTGCTCGAGCGCATGGACAACCCCGATCTGACAATTCCGGACCTCGTGAAGTCGTGCACGTTCATTCGCTCGACCATTCATGACAACAGGCTGCTGCTCGCCGCGAATCCGCAGTACCTCGCCAACCTCATGGCGCTTCCGCGCGTGGAGCGCGCACGGCTGCTCGACGGCAACTGGAAGGTGCGCAAGGTGTCGGGCATGTACTTCCGCCGCGACGAAATCGAGATCATCGACGAGGAACCTGCAGGGCTGCGTGAAGTCGTTGCCGGTTGGGACCTGGCCGCGACCGAGAAGACCGAGCAGAACGACCCCGACTGGACGGTGCGAGTGAAGCTGGCGCTGCACGGTGAATGGGTGATTGTGCTCGACGCGTGGCGCTGCCAGGAGCGCGCCGCGATCGTGCGAGGAAAAATCAAGACGTTTGCAGAACAGGACGGCCGCCACGTGCGGATCAGCATCCCGCAGGATCCGGGGCAGGCGGGTAAGTCGCAGGCCGACGACATCGTAACGGACCTGTTTGGCTGGCCGGTGAGCGTGACGCGCCCCACAGGCGACAAAACGGTGCGGGCACTCCCGTTTGCGACGGCCTGGCAGAACACGCGCGTCAAGCTCGTGCGCGGGCCGTGGAATGAGTGGTATCTCGCGGAGCTCGAGGCATTCCCGCAAGAGGGCGTGCACGACGATGCTGTCGACGCATCGGCGGACGCCTACGTGTTGCTGACGGGCGGCTCGAACAATTTCGATCTTGCATATTTTGGTAGATGAGGCAGGCATGGCGAAGAGGAAACATCGCGCGGTATCGGTGAAACGAACCGACGCGCGTGCGCAGCGCGTGGCGGTCAGGCGCGCCGACGGTGAGTGGGAAAACGCTTACATGGGCATGGGCACGCGGCACGACCGCACACGCGCGACGCGCGCAAGCATGCCCATGTTCCTGAATCGCGACGAATGCACGGCGATCTATGTTGGTAACGGCTTCGGGCGGCGTATTGTCGACTCCGTGACGGACGACATGACGCGGGCGGGTTTCGAGATCAAGGATGCGGGCAATGCAAGGGGCGTCGAGGAAATCATGGCCGATTGTCAGGACCTCGAAGTGCTTCCGCGTCTGCGTGAGGCATATCGATGGTCGCGCGCATATGGCGGTGGCGTGATCGTGCTGGGGATCAACGACGGTGGTGAGCTGACTGATCCGCTTGACATGAACCGTGCCGAGGGGCTCGAATTCATGCGCGTCTATGACCGTCATTCAGCGGTTGTCGTCGAGTGGGAAATCGACCCGGACACGACCCAGTTCGGGCGCCCAAGGCTCTACATGATCAGCCCGGTTTTCTTCGGCGGCACGGCTTACTTCGTGCACGCCTCGCGCGTGATCCGCATCGACGGCGATCCGATTCCCGACTACTGGCGCGGGCGCAATGCCTGGTGGGGCGCGTCGATTTTTCAGCGCTGCATTGAACAGCTCAAGAACCTTGGTATGTCGCACTGGCTTGCGCTCGAGATGCTGTCGCGCGCGCAGCAGCCGGTGCACAAGATTCCGGGCTTGACGCAGAACATCCGCGACAAGTGGGGCGAGGATCTTGTCAAGAAGCGCGTCAACCTGCTCGACATGACGCGGAACGTGGTGAACACCGTCGTCATCGATGCAGCGGAGGACTTCAAGATTGAGGCGCCCGGCATCTCGACCGGCGCCACGCAGGTGATTGACATCGTTGGCCGCGCGCTGTCGGCGGTGACGGGTATCCCCGAAGTGATCCTGTTTGGCCGTGCGCCAGGCGGCCTGCAAGCGAGCGGCGACGCGGACCTCGAAAATTACTACGCGATGGTCAAGGGGTTGCAGCAGACAAGATTCATGGATCCGCTCAATTTCATCCTCAAGCTGCTCTTTCGCGCGCGCGGCGTGAAGAACCCGCAGTACACAATCGAGTTCCTGCCGCTGTGGCTGCCCTCCGAGAAGGACCAGGCGAGTGCGAACCAGTCCCAGTCGCAGGCGGACATGAACTATGTCAACGGCCAGGTGATTGCTCCGTCCGAGATGCGCGACACGCTGCGCAAGGAAGGGCGCTATGTGCTTACCGACGACGATGTCGTCCCGACGGCGGAGAAGCCTGTTGCGCCGCCGAATCCGCCTTTCCCGCATCTGGGCCAGCCGGGCGGCGCAGCAGGCGGGGGCAAACCCGATGTGACAGGCGCGGACGAGCATGGCACGTAAAAGGCCGCCCTGGCGCTTTCCGGACAACGCCGAGCGCGACTACATGCGCGTGCTCGTCAAGACTGTGCAGCAGCTCGCCGAGCTCGCCCACCGCGCGATGGGGCCGCGCTATCCGGCCTGGCTCGCCGCGGCACACACCATCCACGTGCAGCCGCTCAGTGTGCGCACAGACGACTACTCCAGCGAGATCGACGCCGTGCTCGAGCAGCTCGAACAGCAGGGCGGCGCGCTGGCCGACTACGTAGTGGTGCGCCTGCCCACTGTGTTCGCGATGGTCAACACCTACAACGACATCCAGTTCCGCCAGATCGTCAAGGCGGGGACGGGTGTCACACTGCCCACGAGCCGTGCGACTCTCGCGCCGACCACGGGCGCCTCGCCGGTCGGGATCGACCTCTACCGCACCGAGCCGTGGCTCGCCGATTTGCAGGCGAACTGGGTCGCGCAGAACACCTCCCTGATTCGCTCGATGACGGGCGATTCGCTCAAGCGCATCGAGACAATCGTCCGTCAAGGGGTCATGGGCGGCACTGTTACAAATGAAGTCGCGAATCAATTGGGTCAGGCCGTAGACATCTCCGCTGGGCGGGCTAAGCTCATCGCGCAGGATCAGATCGGCAAGGCGAATGCTGCCTTGTCCGAGTATCGGATGCGATCGGTCGGTGTGAAGGAGTACTACTGGCGCACGCTGGAAGACTCGCGCGTACGCCCTTCGCATCGTGAGCGCGAGGGCAAGGTCTTCGCGTTCGCGCATCCGCCTGAGGACGGCAATCCGGGGTATCCGGTGCGCTGCCGCTGTTACGCCGAGCCGAAATGGCCGCACGAAGGGAGCGATGAATAAGACGGTGTACCGGTGCGACTTTGCGCCGATCAAGGCTTCGCTGAACAACGACGGTTTCCTCGTCGATTCTCCGGTGGTCGGGCGCGTCGGCATCCAGGAATACCGGAACGCGGACGGCTCGGTGCGGCGCGAACTGCGCCTTCCCGACGACGTTTTTCACGCGGATTCGCTTGCAACGTTCAAGGGCAAGCCCGTGAGCATGGGGCATCCCGCATCCGGTCGCGTCACACCTGCCAATTTCCGCGGCACGGCAGTCGGCACGATCCTCGGCGAAGGGCGGCGTGACGGCGACACCGTGCGCGCCGACGTGGTTGTGCACGACGGCGCCGCGATCGAGAAGGCGCGGAGTGGGTACGCACAGCAACTCTCGCTTGGTTACACCTGCGACCTCGAGATGGAGCCGGGCGAATGGAACGGCCAGCAGTACGACGGGATTCAACGGAATATCAGGGTCAACCATCTCGCCCTGGTGAAGCGCGGGCGCGCCGGTGTGGCGCGCCTGAATCTGGACGGAGATGAAATCGATGATGAAGGGGAGCCGGAAATGTCCGGAGATGTGAAACCAAAGCTCGGTCGAGTCCGGCTCGACAACGGCCTCGAGTACGACGCCCCGCCCGAGGTCGTGATCGCGCTCGAAAATCTGCGCTCCGATGCCGCCGCGGCGCTGTCGAAAGCGAATGACGCGACCGCGCAAATCGAGAAGCTCACGGGCGAGCGCGACACGCTGAAGGCGCAGGTCGATGGCTTTCCGAAGGAACTCGAAAGCGCGCGCGCCGATGCCGTCGAGGACGCGAAGAAGGCGGTCGCAGCGCGCACGCACATCGAGGCTGCCGCTTCGAAGCATGGCATCAAGTGCGATGGTCTGGACGATCGTCAGGTGCGCGAGGCGGTGATCAGGAAGGTGCGCGGTGACTCGGTCGACCTGAAGGACCGTTCGGATGCCTATATCGAAGCGGCTTTCGATCTGGCCGCCGAGGCCGAACCGCGCACGTCGATCATGAACCGGCAGCGCCAGACCGTGGGCAACGACATCAAGGCGGCGAACGCGGCGCACGCGACCGGCAAGCGCAATGACGCTGACGAAGGGCTCAGCACGGGCGAGGCCGCGCGCCGGCGCATGGTCAACGACCTGGAGGCACGCTGATGCAGACCACTTATGACCTCTATCAGGCCAACGCATTCGCGGGCCTGATCGGCGATTCTTCAAATCGCGTCATCTATACGGGCGTGGCGGAGGGCACGATCAACTTCGGTGTGCCGGTCAAGCGCGGCACGAAATCCGATCAGGGTGTGTTACCGCTCAGCGCAGAAGGCGACGCAGCGCTTGTGATCGGCATCGCGGTCTCTACGCAGAAGTCGCAGCTGTACGATTTCAAGGGCACCGTCAACTACGCGTCGACCGAGTCGGTGCCGTGCATCACGTTCGGGCCGGTGTGGGTTGCCGTCGTCGACGCGGTGAAGGCGGGCGATCCGGTCAAGGTGGTCGAGAAGACTGGCGCGTTTTCGTCGGCGGGTGTCGAGGTTTCGGGGCCACGCAAGATGCAGTACCTGACGAGCACGTCGGGCCCCGGGTTTGCAATGGTTGAGGTTCGCTGATGAAACGCAACAACAAGAGGGCGCTCGCCCAGCTGATCGAGCAGTTGGTTGCCGACAGCGCCGATATCCACGGGGTGAATGGCGCCACGCTCAGCCGCGACAACATTCGTGTCGACGCAGAGCTGATGCGTGCCGTGGAAAGCTTCTCCAGCCTTCGTGCCGATGCGGGCGAGACGGTGTTCTTCGCGCGTGAGCTCGAGTACATCAAGGCGCTCACGTACGACATCAAGTACCCGAACCTGAAGGCGACCCAGGTCATTCCGGTTTCGACCGAGGCCGGCGCGGGCGCCGAGACGATCACGTACACGTCCTACAACCAGGTCGGCATGGCACGCATCCTTGCGAACTATGCCGATGATCTTCCGCGTGCCGACGTGAAGGGCGAGCAGTTCACGGCCAACGTGCGCGGCATCGGCACGTCGTATGGCTATTCGATCCAGGACATTCGCGCCGCACAGATGGCGGGCAAGCCGCTGCAAACGCGCCGTGCTGAATCCGCGCGCAAGGCCAACGACATCCTCGTCAACAAGATCGGCTTTTTTGGCGACGCCACGCACGGCCTGCTCGGGCTGCTCACGCATCCGAACGTCCCGGTCTATGTGCTGCCTGCCGATGGCACGGACAACTCAACGCGCCTGCGTGACAAGACGCCCACCCAGTGCCTGCGTGACCTGAACGGGATGGTTCAGTCGATGATCCGCACGACGAAGGGTGTGGAGACGCCGAACACGATGCTTCTGCCGCCCGACACGATCGCATGGCTTCGCTCAACGCCGCGTAGCGACGTGAGCGACACGACGATCGCGGAGTTCTTCCTCGACAACAACGGCTACATCGAGGAGCTCGAGGACTGCGTCGAGTTGCAG
The DNA here is from genome assembly GCA_031286755.1 of Paraburkholderia sp. Taxonomy (GTDB): domain Bacteria; phylum Pseudomonadota; class Gammaproteobacteria; order Burkholderiales; family Burkholderiaceae; genus Paraburkholderia. The sequence goes on along the minus strand of JAITTX010000503.1, from coordinate 859 downwards.
GAAGCGGGCCCGAGCGGTGGCGACATGATCGTGTGCTATCGCAAGGATCCGAACGCGCTGACGTTCGAGATTCCCCAGCCTTTCGAGCAGTTTCCACCGCAGCAGGAAGGGCTCGAGTTCGAAATCCCGTGTCACAGCCGCTGCGGCGGCGTGATCATCTATTACCCGCTGTCGCTGGTGAAAGCGGAGGGCGCATAAATGCACGTCGTGAACAAGTCAAAGGCACCGATTTACAACCTCGGGCCGAACATGATTCCGCCGGGCGGCGCCGGCGAGGTGAGCGCCGAGATGGAGGCACACCCCTGGCTCGCAAACGCGATCGATTCGGGGCACGTCGAGAAGGTGTCGCCGCAGGATGCGGTGCGCGCGAACGCTGCTCTGCTCGAGGCGCAACGCAGCAAGGATGATGACGATGGCAACGGCGCGAACGCGCCGGCCGCTGGTAGCAGGAAACAGTCAGGCGGGCGTGCCGGTGGCTGACGTTGACCTCCTCGCGACTTTTCGCGAGATCGCGCCAGAGTTCGCGAGCTCAGACGATGCGCGGGTGCGCTTCTTTCTGCAGCTCGCGTGCTCGCTGCTCGATGAAAGCCGCTACCCACCGAACAAATTTGGTCTCGTCGTCGTGCTGCTTGCGGCGCACATGATGTGGATGCGAGGGCGCAGCGCGAACGGGACGGGCCAAGGCGGCCAGCTCGTGCAGGAGAAAGAAGGCGACCTGATGCGCATGTACGGGCAGATCATGGGCGCAAGTTCGGACCGCGACACGTGGCTCAAGCAGTCCCTCTACGGGCAGGAACTCGCGTGGCTCGAAGGGCAGATTTTCCCGACCGCGGTGATGACCCGCATGCTGGGTGAGGTG
>JAITTX010000501.1 GCA_031286755.1 Paraburkholderia sp. | reverse complement strand
GACTACGGCAAGCCGTCCACCTTCCTCGACGACTTCGTGCGCCCGCCCGGCCTCGAACAGCCCGCCGCCGGTACGCGCTGAAACACCGGCGCGCCGCCCTCCTCAGGCAGCAGCGCCGTTCGTGCGGCACAAAGTGAAAGAGCCGTCCGGCTCACGCCGGACGGCTCCGTACGCGCTTTTTTTATGGGTGGTCTCTCTCGCGCCGCGCGCCGCGTAACGCGCTTTGCGCTTACTGCCTGCTGCTTACTGCGGTGCTACGAACTCGATACGCCGGTTGTGGAAGCGTCCGCCCGCGGTGTCGTTGCTGTCGACCGGGTTGGCTTCGCCATAGCCCTCGGCCGTGAGCGTGGACGCGCTCACGCCTCGCGCGACCAGAAAGGTGCGCACGGCCTGCGCGCGCCGTTTGGAGAGCGCGAGATTGCCCGCCTTGTTGCCGACGTTATCCGAATAGCCCGCAATCCCGATCTTGACCGGCTTGCCTTCCTTCGCGCACGCGTTGAGCACCTTGGCCGACTGGCGCAGGTCCTCGCCCGCCGAGGCCGGGATCGTCACGCTGCCGGTCGCGAAATTCACCACCTGCAGGTTGAACACCTTCACGATGTCCGCGGAAGCGCACGATGCATCCGCGCCGAACAGGCCCTTCACGGCGTCGCGGAACGACTGCGTGGCGTCGGCCACGGCCTTCTGCACATTGAACACGCCAATCTCGAAACCCGTGCCGAACAGCGCCTTGAGCTTGTCGAGCCAGCCGAGCTGCGCGTTGGCCGCGGCGCAGCTCAACTCCACGTGCGAGCCGTCGATCTTCACCTCGGCGCCGGGCAGCGCGAGCAGCGGCAGCAGGCCGTCGAGATGCGCGAGCCATGCGGCGGGCTTCGTGGCGGCGTCCACGGTCACGTTGGCGTTGAACTTGCCTGCGCCGAAGCGCTTCGTGAGCGCGTCGACGAGCTGGTCCTTCTCCGCTTGCGTGCCCACCGTCGCGGTGACCGTCGGCACGCCGGCGTTGTCGACCGTGAACGAGAAGTGCGAGTCCTGGGTGGGCGCCGGCGCGGCATCGCTCGCGGGCGCGGCCGCCTCGGCGGCGGCCGAAGCCTGCGAAGCCGCGGCGGCGACGGCGGCGCTCGCGTCCGATGCGGCTTGCGCTGCCGGAGCGGCATCAGAGGCAACGCCTGAGGCAGCGTCCGCAGTCGAGTCCGAAGCAGCATCCGAAGCCACCACGGCCGAGGCGGCCTGCGCGGCGCCTGCCTGGGTCGCTTCGCTGTCTTCGCCACGCTGGCAAGAGCGCAGCGCGAAGAACGCAACAATGAGGGCGATGGCGGCCAGCAGCCACCACAGCCACGAATGTCCGCGCTTGCCGGGCTCGATCGGCGGCGTGGCGGCCGTCTGCGGCGGCACGGCGGCCGGTACCGGGCGCACGGCCGGCGCGGCATGCTCCAGATGCGCCGTGACGTCCTTCAGGCGCTGGTGGATCGAATCCGCGAAGCTTGCCGCGCTGCCGAGGCCCACGGCCTGCGCGAGGCGGTCGGTGAGGTTCGCGTTGACCGACGAGAGTTGATGGCCTAGCAAGGTGGGCAGTTGTCCGACAGAACCCTGCGAAACCGTGAAGTGATGCTTCAGGATGCCCATGATTGCCGCGCCCACCAGGCCCGTCAGCGAGAAGGCCGTCGATTGCGCCGCGCCGGTTTGCCCGGCCACGGCGTCGGCAAGCGCGCCGACATTGATGCCCGCGGCCTTCTGGAGCAGTTCGCGGCCCGTGGTTTCGAGCTGGCTCACGCCCGCCGTGCTGGTGAGCAGATCGGGCAGTTGCTTGCCGATCTGCGCGTTGGCGTCCGGCGACATGATGGTGGAAAAGAGGCCGCGCGCGCCCTCGGGCGTGCTGCCGCGCTGCATGATCGCGGCGACGATGGCCGGAGCGGCGGCGCCGGCGACCTTGCGCGTGAGGTCGGGCGTGAGACCGAAGCGGTCAGCGAGCGTGCGCACGACACCGTCGCTCAGGACCGTTTCCAGCAGTTGAAAGACGTTGATGCTCATCGAGACGGGTTCTCCTGTTCGCGGACGCGTCAACTGACACGCCCAAATGCCGCGCGATTATAGGGAGTCCGAAATCTCGGAAATACGGTGAGAGCTTGTGCCGCACACTCTTTGACGAAATCCTTTCAATTGAGCGTGGTATTCGTCAATGCAATGTCAAAACGAGGCGTGCTGCGCCTTCGCAGCGTCGCCTCGCGATGCCTTCTTTCGATGCCTGGTTCGAGCGGCGGCTAATTTGCAGGAAATCCGGACGATGCATGTCAGACGATGACCGTTGCGCTGTGCGTTGGCGAACCGGCGCAGCGGCTCTCGGCGATGAAATCGGCCGCGCGCTCGCCGATCATCACCGTCGGCGCGTTGGTGTTGCCGCCGATCAGCGTCGGCATGACGGAGGCGTCGGCGATGCGCAAGTGCGTCACGCCGCGCACGCGCAACTGCGCATCGACGACCGAGCGCGCGTCGCCGCCCATGCGGCAGGTCGCGACAGGGTGATAGATCGTGTCGGCGTGCGCCGCGATGGCCGCGCGCAGCTCGGCGTCGCCCTGGTAGCCCTGGTCGCCCTGCGTGTAAAGCTCGCGGCCGCCCAGTTGCGCGAGCGCGGGGGCGTCGAGAATGCGCCGCGCGATGCGCGCGCCTTGCACCAGCAGATCGAGATCCCGCGCATCGGAAAAGAACCGCGGGTCGATCACGGGCGCGACGCGCGCATCGGCGCTCGCGAGCGTGACCGTGCCGCGGCTGGCCGGGCGCAGCACGCACACGTGCAGCGAGTAGCCGTGGCCCCAGTGCAGGCGGCGGCTATGGTCGTCGACGAGCGCCGTGCAAAAGTGCAGTTGCAGGTCGGGCCGCGCCAGTTCCGGGCGGCTCTTCAGGAAGCCGCCCGCCTCCGCCACGTTGGTCGTGAGCATGCCGCGCCGCTCGCGCACGTAGCGCACGAGGCCGCGCGCCATGTGCGCGGCGCCGCGCAGCGAATAGCCCACGGTCTCGCTCGAAGGCACGCGCTTGTTGAACGTGAAATCGATGTGGTCGATCAGGTTGCGGCCCACCTCGGGCGCGTCGTGGCGCACCGCGATGCCCAGCGCACGCAGTTGCGCGGCCGGGCCGATGCCCGAGCACATCAGGAGCTGCGGCGAATTGAACGCGCCCGCCGCGAGAATCACCTCGGCGCGCGCTTCCAGCGTTTCGACGCGGGCGCCGCGCGCCACCTCGACGCCGCTCGCGCGCGCGCCGTCGAACGTGACGCGCAGCACCGTCGCGCCGGCGATCAGATGGAGATTCGGGCGCTCGCCCAGCGGCTTGCCGCGCGGTGTGTCGAGCTGCGTGTCATACAGATACGCGCGCGCCACGGTGCAGCGCTCGCCGCCGCGCTGCGTCACCTGGTAGAAGCCCACGCCCTCCTGCACGGCGCCGTTGAAGTCGTCGTTGGCGGGAAAGCCGGCCTCGCGCGCGGCCTGCACGAAACGCTCCGCAACCGGATTGCGCTCGCGCAGGTCGGACACCCCGAGCGGGCCGCCCGCGCCGTGCCACGCATTGGCGCCGCGCGAATTGTCCTCGGCGCGCAGGAAGTACGGCAGCACGTCGTCCCACGCCCAGCCCGCGCAGCCCAGTTGCGCCCACTCGTCGTAATCGAGCGGATGGCCGCGCGTGTAGATCATCGCGTTGATGGCGCTGGAGCCGCCAAAGCCGCGTCCGCGCGGCTGATAGCCGCGGCGGCCCGCGAGGCCCAGCTGGGGCACGGTCTCATATGCGTAGTTGTGCTTCGTGCGAAACGGCACGAGCGCCGCGACGCCCATCGGCATGTTGACGAACGGATTGCGCGCCGTGTGCGGCCCCGCTTCCACGAGCGCGATGCTCGCCTCGGGACAGCGCGCCGCCAGCCGCCCGGCGAGCGATGCGCCGCCCGAGCCGCCGCCTACGATGACGTAGTCGTATTGCATGCCTCCTCCCTGGAGTGAGTCGGGCGTCGCAGGCAAAACGCGCTTGCTCTGCACGCTCGTTCGATTTCGCTTTTTCGCGCATTGTAGGAAGTGTCTGCGGTTAAGGTCAGCTTTTAGGTCAGAACCTTTCCTCTAATCCTCCAGCCGCGTAGGTGGCACGCAGACGGCTACCATGAAAGGCTAATCAGCCACGAGCGCTGAAACGCTCCAGCTGGCAGCACAGGGAGCGCTGGAGTGCACCTGGAGCGCGGGTCGGGCCTGCCCGGTCGCGCGCCGCCGATGGAGACAACCCATGGACTCAACGGACTCAAAGAACTCGAAGGCTCCGACGGAGCTCAACGGCAGCATGAACACACCGGCCCCGACGGGCGCCGAAGCGCTCGCCCCCGGCACCACGCACGAAGTCACGAATCAGGCGCCGCCTCTTGCCGATTACAACCTTTTCACGACCGATGTCGCACTGGGCGAGGCGCTCGCGCGGGCGGGCGCGGACTGGCATCGCGAGGCGCTCGCGCGTCACGGCGCGACGCTGGGTGCGGCGGCCACGCTCGCGCTGGCCGATCTCGCCAACCGCCACGCGCCCGAACTGCATACGCACAGCCCGCGCGGCGAGCGCATCGACGCGCTCGAATTCCATCCCGCCTGGCACGAACTGCTCGCGCTGCTGCGCGCCGAAGGCCTGCACGCGCTGCCGTTCTCCGAGCCGCGCCCGGGCGCGATGGCCGCGCGCTGCGCGGGCTATTTCCTGCACGCGCAGCTCGAGTCGGGCTCGCTCTGCCCGCTCACCATGACGTTCGCGAGCATTCCGGTGCTGCAACGCGAGCCCGCGCTCTTCGAAGCCCTGCGCGAGCCGCTCTATGCGCGCGAGCACGACCCGCGCGACGTGCCGCTCGCCACCAAGCGCTCGATGATGATCGGCATGGGCATGACCGAAAAGCAGGGCGGCTCGGACGTGCGCAGCAACCGCACGCTGGCGCGCCCGGCCGGTGTTGCCAGCGGACGCGGCGCCGCCTACCTGCTCACGGGCCACAAGTGGTTCTTCTCCGCGCCGCAGTGCGACGCGCATCTGGTGCTCGCCCGCAGCACGGAGCACGAGGGTCTGTCGTGCTTCTTCGTGCCGCGCTTCAAGCCCGACGGCACGAAGAACGCGGTCCACGTGCAGCGTCTGAAGGACAAGCTCGGCAACCGCTCGAACGCGAGCAGCGAAGTGGAGTTCTTCGACGCCTGGGGCGTGATGGTCGGCGACGAAGGCCGCGGCATCGCGACCATCATCGAAATGGCGAACTACACGCGGCTCGACTGCGTGATCGGCAGCGCGGCGCTCATGCGCGCGGCGCTGGTGCAGGCCATCCACCATGCGCGGCACCGCAGCGCATTCGGCCGCGCGCTCGCCGATCAGCCACTCATGCAGAACGTGCTCGCCGATCTCGCGCTCGAATCCGAGGCGGCCACGGTGCTGTTCATGCGGCTCGCGCAGGCGTTCGAAGAAAGCGCGAGCATGGATACTGCGGCGAATGCCGCGAGAGCAGCCGGCGCCAGCGCGGAAGAAAGCGAGCGTGCGCTCGAAGCCCGCGCCTGGCGGCGCATCGTCACGCCGGCCGCGAAGTTCTGGGTCTGCAAGCGCGCGCTCGCCTTCACGGGCGAGGCGATGGAGGTCTGGGGCGGCAACGGCTACGTGGAGGAAGGGCCGATGGCGCGCTTCTACCGCGAGGCGCCCGTCAATTCGATCTGGGAGGGCTCGGGCAACGTGATGTGCCTGGACGTGCTGCGCGCGCTGGAGCGCGACGCCGATGCCGCGCAGGCGCTCTTTCTCGCGTGGCGGCGCGAGGCGGCCGGGCATCCGGCGCTTGGCGCCGCGCTCGACCAGCTCTCGGTGCTGCTCAACGGCGCGCCCGGCACGCGCGAAGCCAGCGCGCGGCACATCGCCCAGCAGATCGTCCTGATCGCGCAGGCCATGCTGCTGCGCGCGGGGCCGCCCGAGGTGGCCGAGGCGTTCATCGCCACCCGCCTCGACGAGCATGCCGCCGACTGCGGACGCGTGTTCGGCACGCTGCCCGCACGCTTCGATCACGCGGCGCTGGTCGAGCGGGCGCTGCCGCTGAATTACATCCGGGTGTAAATAAAAAATTACATCCGGGTATAAATGACAACGCCCGGTGACACTGCACTGCAAGACCGAGCCAGCAATGCACAGCAACCCGGCATGGCCGCCGCGCCATCCTCACGAGGACCGACCATGAAACAGGATTTGCCCGCCGCGCTCGCGCGCCAGGACGGCAACGACAACAGCGGCGGCGGCGAGCGCGACCGTGACGCGCAAGGTGCCCCGTCCGGCCGCACGGAAAAGCCGGACGCCCCGGGCAACCCGCACGAATCGCCACATGCATCACCGCACGAAGCGCTGCATGCCTTGCTCGCCGCGCAGCGTGCGGCGCATCTGCGCGCGCCGTTTCCCGCATGGAGCGAGCGCGCGCGCAATCTGCGAGCGCTGCGCGACGTGCTTTTCGCGCACCGGGACGCGCTGGCCGAGGCGATGAACGCCGATTTCGGCCAGCGCTCGAAGGCCGAAGTCGCGCTCGCGGAGTTCGTGGTGCTCAAGCAGGAGATCGACGCCGCACTCAAGCACGGCGAGCGCTGGATGCGCCCGCAGCGCCGCCGCGCCGGCAAATGGCTCGCGCCGGGCCGTGCGCGCATCGTGCCGCAGCCGCTCGGCGTGGCGGGCATCGTCGTGCCGTGGAACTATCCGCTCCTGCTCGGCGCGAGCCCGCTCGTGTGTGCGCTCACGGCGGGCAACCGCGCGATGATCAAGATGTCGGAGCTCACGCCGCGCACCTCCGCGCTCTTCGAAGAGCTGATGAGCCAGACCTTCGCGCGCGACCACGTGGCGGTCGTGAACGGCGACGCCGCCGTGGGCGCCGCGTTCACGGCGCTGCCGTTCGACCACCTGCTCTTCACCGGCTCGACGCGCGTGGGCCACGAGGTGATGCGCGCGGCCGCCGCGAATCTCACCCCGGTCACGCTGGAACTGGGCGGCAAGTCGCCGGTGCTGATCGGCGCGCACGCGCGCTTCGACTACGCCGTCGACAGCCTGCTGCTCGGCAAGACGCTGAACGCGGGGCAGACCTGCATCGCGCCCGATTACGTGCTGCTGCCGCGCGGCAGCGAGGACGCTTTCATCGCCCGGGCGCGCACGCGCTTTGGCGAGCTTTACCCCGACTTCGCGAACAACCGCGACTACACGTCGATCATTTCGGCGCGCCACTACGAGCGGCTCGAGCGCCTTG
>JAITTX010000478.1 GCA_031286755.1 Paraburkholderia sp. | reverse complement strand
GCCCGTGAGGTCGTCGACTTCGTCGAAGCGCAGGCCGAACTTCTTCGCTTCCGCGATCACCGCGAGGATCGAGAAAATGCCCACGCGGTTCGCAATGAAGTTCGGCGTATCTTTCGCGCGCACCACGCCCTTGCCCACCACGCTCGTCAAGAACGATTCGAGCTGGTCGAGAATTTCGGGCTGCGTGTGCGCCGTCGGGATCAACTCGACGAGGTGCATGTAGCGCGGCGGATTGAAGAAGTGCACGCCGCAAAAGCGCGCCTTGAGGTTATCGTCGAAGCCCTGCGAGAGTTCGGTGATCGACAGACCCGAGGTATTGCTCGCGAAGATCGCGCCCGGGGCAATGTGCGGTGCGACCTTCTTGTAGAGGTCGTGCTTCCAGTCCATGCGCTCGGCAATCGCCTCGATCACCACGTCGCATTCCGCGAGCTTTTCGATGTCGTCTTCGTAGTTCGCGGGCGTGATGTACTGCGCGTCACCCTTCACGCCGAACGGCGCGGGAGAGAGCTTCTTGAGATTCTCGATGGCCTGGAGCGCGATGGCGTTCTTCGGGCCTTCCTTCGCGGGCAGATCGAACAGCAGCACGGGCACGCGCGCGTTGATCAGGTGCGCCGCGATCTGCGCGCCCATCACGCCGGCGCCGAGCACGGCCACCTTGCGAATATTCAGATTGCTCACGTTGTTCCTCCAGCGGATATGCAATGTCGAGCGGATTGGGAGTGTGCGCGGCGCCCGGCGTAGTTGTTGTTCTTGCCGTGGGCGCCGCGTCCGGGCGTTCGGTGATTCGATGCCGGCGGCGCACGCTTGCGCGCAAGCGCTTGGCGCGCGCCGCGCGAGTGTTTAGAACAGCGCTTCGTCGACTTCCATCAGCGTCTTCGAACCCGCGCGCGCCTGGCGGATCGCGGTGGCCGTTTCGGGCAGCAGCTTCGCGAAATAGAAACGCGCGGTGGCCAGCTTCGACTTGTAGAACGGATCGCCCGAGCTTTCCTTGTCGAGCGCGATGCGCGCCATGCGCGCCCAGAAGTACGCGAACACGAGGTGGCCCGCCGTGCGCAGGTACGGCACCGCGGCCGCGCCCACTTCGTCGGGATTCTGCATCGCCTTCATGCCGATTTCCATCGTGAGCTTCTGCATCTTCTCGCCGACGTCGGCGAGCGGGTTCACGAACTCCTGCATCTCCGGCTTGATGCCTTCGGCCTCGACGAAATCCGTCACGAGCTTGCCGAACTTTTTGAGCTTCGCGCCCATGTCGCCGAGCACCTTGCGCCCCAGCAGGTCGAGCGACTGAATGGTATTGGTGCCTTCGTAGATCTGGTTGATGCGCGCGTCGCGCACGTACTGCTCCATGCCCCACTCGGAGATGAAGCCATGGCCGCCGTACACCTGCATGCCGAGGTTGGTGGATTCGAACGCGTTATCGGTGAGAAAGGCCTTGATGATCGGCGTGAGCAGCGCGACGAGATCGGCAGCTTCCTTGCGCTCGCCTTCGTCGCCGTGCGAGAGCTCCTTGTCGATCTGCAGCGCGGACCAGTAGGTGAAGGCGCGCGCGCCCTCGGCCCAGGCCTTCTGCGTGAGCAGCATGCGGCGCACGTCGGGATGCACGATGATCGGGTCGGCGGCCTTTTCGGGCGCCTTCGGGCCGGTCAGCGCGCGCATCTGCAGACGCTCCTTCGCATACGCGAGCGAGTTCTGATACGCGACTTCGGTGAGGCCGAGACCCTGCATGCCGACGCCCAGACGCGCGGCGTTCATCATCACGAACATGGCGTTCAAGCCCTTGTTCGGCTCGCCGACCATCCAGCCCTTCGCGCCGTCGAGATTCATCACGCAGGTCGCGTTGCCGTGGATGCCCATCTTGTGCTCGATCGAGCCGCACTTGATGCCGTTGCGCTCGCCCGGCTCGCCCGCTTCGGTCGGCACGAATTTCGGCACGACGAACAGCGAAATGCCCTTGGTTCCCGGCGGCGCATCCGGCAGGCGCGCGAGCACGAGGTGGACGATGTTCTCCGCCATGTCGTGCTCACCGCTCGAGATGAAGATCTTCGTGCCGGTGATGGCGTACGAGCCGTCGCCCAGCGGCTCGGCCCTGGTGCGCAGGATGCCGAGGTCGGTGCCGCAGTGCGGCTCGGTCAGGCACATCGTGCCGGTCCATACGCCTTCCACGAGCTTGGGCAGGTAGGTCTTCTGCAACTCCGGCGTGCCGTGCGCGTGCAGGCACTCGTAAGCACCGTGCGAGAGACCCGGATACATGGTCCACGCCTGGTTGGCCGAATTGAGCATCTCGTAGAGCGCGTTGTTCACGAACGCCGGCAGGCCCTGGCCGCCGTATTGGGGGTCGCAGCCGAGCGCCGGCCAGCCGGCCTCGACATACTGCTTGTACGCTTCCTTGAAGCCCGTCGGCGTGGTCACGACGCCGTCACCGGCATAGGTGCAGCCTTCGCGGTCGCCGACCTGGTTCAGCGGAAACAGCACCTCCGAGCAGAACTTGCCGGCTTCTTCGAGCACCTGGTTGATGGTGTCGGCATCGAGGTCGGCGTGCTTCGGCATCTGCTTGACTTCGCCTTCCACGTTCAGCAGTTCGTGCAGGACGAATTGCATGTCGCGCAGCGGCGCGGTGTACTGTCCCATGTCTACTCTCCCTTGATTTGGAACCTGGAGTTTCGGGCCTTTCGCATACCACCCCGTGCCGCCGCTGCGTGCTGCTCGCGCGTGCGGCCGCTACTGGCTTGCGCTCTGGTACGAAACAATGATTCTTTCCAGCGCGGCCCACGTATGCTCG
>JAITTX010000474.1 GCA_031286755.1 Paraburkholderia sp. | reverse complement strand
AGTTGATAGAGCCGATTGGCGGTAGGCGTGACGCCGAAGCGGAAGAACAGCAGCGCGCACACTTCCCGGTAAAGCTCGCGGGTCTTGGGGAATTCGCTCTTGAGCCGATCGATTTCGGCGGTGAGGCGGGCTTCTTCGAGCGTAGCGTCGGACATGGGGTGCGAAGGCGGAATAAGGTTGATAGATAATACAACGTAAAACGTTAAATTTCTATCTTATCGCGCCATAATTTAGACATTACACCTCTGGTACATAAGAGTGTGTCGACACACATTACTGGAGAAGGAGTTCCCAAACGAACGCGTAATGGAGGTCAGAATCATTGATGCATCATCGCGCGATCAATCCGGTGTAGCCTCCGAGCGAGAAGTCACTGGTCATCAGGCGACGCGGTTGGCGTCGATCAAGTCATGAATCCTTTATTCAAGGCGCCCCCACTGGATCGCGATCATCCGGGGCTCTGTTGCAAATAGGGTCGGCGAATCGGTTAGAGTTGCCGGAGCAAAACGAACTGATGATCCGCGGTGAGCAAGCTGAGGAGTCTGGAGAATTTGTTCGGTGGACGCCATTTTGATCGGGAGATCATCATTCTGTGCGTTCGCTGGTATCTGCGCTACAAGCTCAGCCTGCGCGATCTGGTCGAGATGATGGCCGAACGGGGATTATCGCGGGCCCACACGAATCGAATTGATGCATCGCATTCGCAAGGGCCAGTTCGATCTCTCGGAGATCGGACTCAAGGACGCCACTGCGCCCGCCGTATGGAATGCGGCCCTGTCCACTCAATAAGTTATCCTTCCTATAGGCAACTTCTCGACCTACTTTCCCATTTTCACCAGAACCATCTCGCCTTCAATCAGTTGTTGCAGGAAGAAAGACGGCTTGCGGCCGCTCGTTTCGGCCAGTAGCCGGAGCCTGCGCTCGATGGCCGGTTCGATGCGAACCGCCACCACCTTCAATTTTTCTGCTTTTTTGGGCCTGACCAACCTGTGCGCCGTGATTTTTGACGAGTGCACATTGTACGCGGAGCCCTGGCGGATCCGTCGCTCCAAAATCGAGGACGGGATCCGCGCTGCCGGCCCACGCGCCGGCAGGCCTGAGCGATGCTCAACGATCGGCTGGGCGGGCGGTAGCGCCGTGATGCAACTACACAAGCGATTGAATCGCGCCCACCCTCAATGCGCGAGAATGCCCATCGCCTGCTTTTTCAGCTCCAGGAAGTGCGGTTCGAATGCGACCTGTGGCGTACGCGGCCGTTCCAGCTCAATCGGCACATCGAGCGCTACCCTCCCCGGCCGCGCCGAAAGCACGACAAGGCGCGTACCGAGAAAGATCGCTTCGTCGATGTCGTGCGTGATGAACACGATCGTGCAGCGCAATTTATCCCACAGCGAGGTCAAGAAAGTCTGCATTGAGCTGCGCGTCTGCGCATCCAGCGCACCGAAGGGCTCATCCATCAGCAATACCTTCGGCTTCATGACGAGCGCTCTCGCGATTGCCACGCGCTGCTGCATGCCACCCGACAATTCATAGGGCTTGTGTTTCGCGAAGGACTCCAGACCAATGATGCGCAGGATTTCAGCCGAAGCTTTTTGACGCTCCCCCTTGGGAACCGAATGGAGTGACAGCCCGAACTCGATGTTGTCTTCCACGCTAAGCCAGGGAAACAATCCGGCCTGCTGGAATACGACGACACGATCGGCGCCGGGCTGGTCCTTGACCTCGCCGTCGATATAGATGTTGCCCCGCGAGGGCGACGTCAAACCGGCCAGCAGGTGCAGCAAGGTCGTCTTGCCGCATCCGGAAGACCCCAGCACGGTGACGAATTCTCCGCCCTGGAACTGCAAATTGATGTTTTCCAGTGCGGAGGTCGCGCCGAACGTTTTGTACAGGGAGTCGATGACGATGTTCAAGTGAGTCTCCTGCGTAGCAATTCAACACTCAATGGGCAAGGTGTTTGGCGTACTGCGGCGCGACGTTGTTGTCGAAGTTCGCCGGGACCGACGGGATGCGGCCAATCTGGTTGAGCACCTTGGCCGTGTTCACCAGGGTCAGGTAGGTTGCTGAGGTTTTGACGCCTGCGTCGATACCCATGACCTTGGGCGTCGTCTGATCGGCGCCGGAGAACAGCTCGTAGCCGTCGAGCTCGCCCTTGGCCACGGGCACCGTCACGCCAGTTGCGTGCGCCATCTCGGCCAGCGCCTTGTCACGGTTTTTCTGCGTGACCTGGTAGCCTTCATCGAGTGCTGAAACGAAGCCTTTCACGAGGTCCGGGTGAGCTTTCGCCCAGTCGGCGTTGGCGATGCAGACGTTATAGCTCGACGCTTCGCGCGGCAGATCGCCGTCGGTCTTGATCGCCTTGCCACCGGCTGCGCGCAGCGCGCTGAATACCGGGTCCCAGACGATCGCGGCGTCGATCGCGCCGGTGACCCACGACGTGCGCATCTGCGGAGGCGCCATGTTGATTTGCGTTACCGAAGAATACGGTACATGCGCCTGGGCGAGAAACGTCGCCAGTTCGAAAGACGCCTGTGAGCCGGCAACGATGGCAATATTCTTGCCCTTCAATCCCGCGACGTCATGGATGCCGGAGTCGGGTTTGACCACGATACCGGCTGCATTCGTGTAGCGCTCCTGGTTGTACACGATGGTCATCGGCAGACCCTGTGCGATCGCAGTGACAAGCGGCGGGACGCCAAGGCCGCACATGAACGTGAGACTGTTCGATGCCAGCGCGCTCATCGCCGCCGGACCGGAACTGAAGAGCTTGTACTGGACATCGGCCTTCATCTGCTTTTCAAACAGATGTTCTTCCATCGACACCATATACGGGTCGGCGCCGTTGTCCTCGTAGCCGATGATGACCTGAGGCTTGTCCTGAGCGTGAGCCATCCCCGACATCACTGAACCTGCGGCCAGCAACGCCGCGCTCGCCGCCTGGATCCATTGCATCTTTTTCATTTTTCGTCTCCTCTGATCATCCGATCAGTTATGTCCGCGCCAAGGCACAACCAGCGTTTCGATCTTGCGTATCACCAGCTCCATTGCATAGCCAATCAACCCGATAATGACGATGCCAACGATCACGATGCCTACCTGCAGGGCTTGTCCGGCGAACTGCACGAGCCAGCCGAGTCCGCTGCTGGCAGCGATCAGTTCCGCGGCCACGAGACAGGTCCAGGCCACGCCGATACCTACCCGCATTGCAGTGAAAATCTCCGGAAGCGCCGAAGGCAGCACGACCCTGCGGAAGATTTGCGCGTTGCTCGCCCCCAGGGTGCGAGCCACCGAAATCCGCAGCGGTGGCGTGCTCTTGACCCCCGACATGGTGCCGATGATGATGACTGGAATAGTGCCGACCAGGATCAGGATGGCTTTAGGCAACTCACCGATTCCGAACCACACCACCAGAAGCGGAATGTACGCAAGCGGCGGAACCGGCCGGACGAACTGCAGCAACGGATCGATGATGTCGAACACGATCTTGTTTCGTGACATCAGCAATCCTACGGGAACACCAATCGCGATCGCTCCAACGAATCCTATGACGATGCGAAAGCAACTAATGAGGACGTCGCTCACCAGCGACTGCCCGCCATAGCCGTTGTGCACGATCTCGACAAAGGCCTGCCATACCGCCACCGGCGACGGTAGCGCGAACGCCGGGAAGATTCCCGCCATCGATACGGCCTGCCACACCAGGATGGACACCACCAGCACTGCCGTGGTTAACCAGTAGGAATTCAACCTCGTGCGGGTGCGGCGGATCTTGATCACCGGCTCTATCGGCGACTCAACGTGATGTTTCAGTCTGGGTAGGGCTCTCACCACCGTCTCCTCAAGTTGGAACAACTCTGGGCTACGAAGGAACGCCCTTCTTCACCCGATTCGTGCACGCGATGCGCGGATAACGCAGACCATTTCTTGTTGAGCCCGTCGGCCAGGCCACGTGCGTAGACTCGCCCGGTAGCCGTTACCGATGAATAGCCAGAATTTCTATTTGCCGTTTTTTCTAACTTGAAGTATAGACAGCCGCGGCGAAGTCGGATTTCGGTTTCATGGCGTCGTAGATTGTGTGCCTGTGCCGAATTCGCCCGTTTAGTCAAGCATTCTCATTCAATAAAGCAGCCGGTAGTACCAGGCGTAGGGATCCGATGGATCCAGTCCAATGAAGCTTGTTGCTCTGTGATTGCGGGCGGCGCAGGAACAATCGGCCTGAATTGTTCTAATTATTTCGACTTCCCCGAACGCCCCGTGCATAGCGGGTTCGGAGGGTTTTCTTCGGCTGAATGATCGCGCTCGTTCGGCGTGGCGCCCGCTCGCTTTGGGGTTTCCCACTGGCCCAGGCAAAACTCCTGAACTGGCGCTACTCTCGGAGAGGACGGCTCGATAACGTGTCGATATCCCGTGCCGCGTGCCGCGTTTGTGCATTGCAAGAGCACACGTCGTCCCGCGGAAGCAATATGAAAGTATGCCGATTTCGAAACAAAGCGTTTCGTTTTAGTGGGTACTCCCATCAAATGATGGAATCGCCTGGTCGAGTTCGACATTGAAAAGTAGCTGGAACGAAGCATCCCGTTAAATACTGGAGACAGGCTATGAGCGATCACACCTCACAGCGCGCGGCGGACAGTGGCCCGCAAGACATGACCCCGTCCGAAGCCTTCGTCGAGACCATGGCCGCCAATGGCGTGACCGACATGTTCGGCATCATGGGCTCCGCGTTCATGGACGCGATGGACATCTTCGCGCCCGCCGGCATTCGCCTCATCCCCGTGGTCCACGAGCAGGGCGCCGCGCACATGGCGGACGGCTACTCGCGCGTGTCCGGCCGTCACGGCGTGGTGATCGGCCAGAACGGCCCCGGCATCAGCAACTGCGTGACGGCCATCGCCGCGGCTTACTGGGCGCATAGCCCGGTCGTGATGGTCACGCCCGAAGC
>JAITTX010000457.1 GCA_031286755.1 Paraburkholderia sp. | reverse complement strand
GCCGTCACGCTCGAGAGAACGACGCGCCCGCTTTGGTCACAGGAGGATGCATGCCAGTCGTCGTGTTCCGCAGGAACGGGGAGGTGTACCGGGATGAGGTCAAAGAAAACACCAACCTGGTCGTCCGCGCGGGAATCAAGCAGTTTCCATATCCACATTTGCGCTACGAGTGCGGCATGGGCAAATGCGCACGCTGCGCCTGCCGCGTGCTCGCAGGCGCGGAGCGTCTGCCGCCGCCCAACTGGAAGGAGAAAAAGCAGCTTGGCGAGCGCCTCGGCGAGGGCTATCGGCTCGCATGCCAGCTATGGATCGAGCACGACATCGAGCTCGAACAGATCGAACCGCTCGAACAGCCGGCCGGCGCCTGAGCGCGGCCGCACGGGCGCATCAGCACAATCCCGGGCGGGAGCGTGCACCCGCTACCAGGAGAACGCATGTACATCGTCCTCACGAGCCGACCTGGCGAATATCGCAGCGAGCCAACCCCGGGCATCACGCCTGTGGAGACGCACGATTATTTCTATGGCACACGCCATGTGGCCGCATTCACCGTAGCGGAACTGGACGGCGAGGCGCGCGTGCGCATCGTGGAAGAAGCGGGTTCGCAGCAAGCCAATCTGGTGCCGACAAAATTCTTCGAGAAGTTCGCGACGCTGCCCGATGCACTGCATTCGCTTGAGGAATTGACAGCTAAGGGCCATGCGCAGGCGCATCTCGTGCGCCGATAGAAATAAGGATTCCGTAGCGATGATTGAGATAACTTTCCTGAGCAATGGCGGCAAAACGGTTCAGGCGCCGCCCAACAGCAATCTGCTGCGCGTTTCGCTGCGCGAGCAGGGCGGCATTCCGTTCAAATGCGGCGGCGGCTTGTGCGGCACCTGCAAATGCAAGGTCGAGGCCGGCCGCGAGCATACCGACGAAGTCAAGCTGAAGGAGCGGCGGCACTTGAGCACGGAAGAACTGGCGAGCGGCTATCGCATGGCGTGCCAGACCTTCATCAACGGAAACGTGAGCGTGTCATGGTGAACGGCGAAGCCGCGGCCACGGAGCCGTTTTGCGCGCTGGCGCCCGCACAGCGCCGTCGTATGCTCGAACTCGGACCGCGCTGGAACGACGACATCGTCGGCCATCGCAAGGCCGTGATCGACTGCTATACGCCGATCCTCGCGGCCGCGCCGAAAGCGGCGCGCGTGGAGCGCGATCTGGCTTATGGGCCGCATCCGCGCCACGTGCTCGACGTGTTCGAGCCGGCAGGCGCGCGGGCGGATGCCATGGCGGGCGCGTTACGCGACGCCGTGCTGTTCGTCCATGGCGGTGCGTTCGTGCGCGGCAGCAAGAGCGTCAACGGCGAGATTTACGACAATGTCTGCCATTGGTTCGCGCGCCAGGGCTGCGTGGCCGTGAACGTGGAGTACCGCCTCGCCGACGACGCCCCCTGGCCCGGCGGCGCCCAGGACGTCGCGCGGGCGCTGGCGTGGGTGGGCGAGCATGCCGGGCGCTGGGGCATCGACCCGGCGCGCATCTTCCTGATCGGCCATTCGGCGGGCGGTGCCCATGCGGCGAGTTGCCTGTTCGATCCCGCGCTCGCGGGCGCCGCGAGTCAGGAAGACGTAGCCGGACTCGTGCTCTCCATCGTCGCCCACTTCAATTCCGGCGAGGAATGGCTGGGGCGGGAAATTCTCGCCTTCATGGCGACGGTGCCGCGCGGGGCGCCGGCGAACCGCCCGCGCGCTTGATGTCGCGCAGCGCGAAAGCGTTTCGTATCATGTGTACAGTCTACGAAAACCCGGGCGCTGCTAGAATTGCGCCAGCAGGTTGGTGCAACAGTCAGATCGTGGAGATGGAACATGGTGCGGGGAGCCATTGGTGCTAACGGGCGCGAGCCAATCATGCACAAGCAGCTTTCGGAGCTGGTGATCGCCCGCTTGCGCGAGTCGATCACCTCGGGCGAATACGCGCCCGGCGACCGGCTGGTCGAAGGCAGGATCGCCGAGGAACTGGACGTTTCGCGCGTGCCGGTGCGCGAGGCGCTGCGTGCGCTCGCGGCGGAAGGGCTGGTGGAAGTGCGGCCGCGCCATGGCGCGGTGGTCGCCTCGCTCGATCCTTCGGCGGCGCGTGAAATGGTGCAGATTCGCGCCACGCTGGAAGGACTCAATGCACGCCTTGCCGCCGAGCATTGCACGCCGGAACTCGTCAAGCAGATCGAAGAGGTGCTGCAGGCGGGCAACGCCAAGGTGGCGGCTGGCGAGGCCGCGGGGCTGCTGGAATTGAACGCGCGCTTTCATGATCTGCTCTATGCGGCGGGCGCCAATTCGATGCTCTCCGACCTGATGCGCTCGCTGCGCGACCGGACGCGCATGCTATTCGTCAACGCCAACGACGAGGAAGTGCGCCTGACCTGGAACGAGCACGCCGCAATCCTGCGCGCCGTGCAGTCCGGCGATGCGGCGCTTGCGGCGCTGCTCGCCGAGCGGCACGTCACGCGCGCCGCGCAGCATTACCTCGACCACGTGGCGCGCTGAGCGCCGGCACGGACCGGGGCGGCTGCCTTTCACGGCTCCCTGAGGCTGGCACCGCGCTCCACGGGCTCAAGCCAATGCGGCTTGCGCCTGCGCCAATGCTTGTTGATGTAGCCAGGCACGCAGTTTCGCCACTGGCTCGGGACGTTGAAGCTTGCGCGGAAACACGAGGTAGAAACCGGCCCCCGTGCGCAATTCGTCCTCGAATACGCGGGTGAGGCGGCCCGCAGCCACGTCTCGCGCGACAAACGCCCAATGCGCCAGCGCTATGCCTTGCCCCTCCAGCGCGGCGTCGATCGCCAGCGAAGTCTGATTGAAGCGGATATGTTTTTCCGCGGCCGATGGCAGCGGCTGATGGATCTGCGCGAGAAACTGCGGCCATAGATTGTGCGCGTCGTGAAGCAGCGCGTGTCGCGCAACAATGCCGTTGGTCTTGCGCGTGCCGGCCAGTGAGCGCGGAGCGGCCACGGCAATCAGAATATCGTCGAACAATAGCTCCGCATGGAGTCCCGCCCCGAACGGCGGACTCCCGTAGCGCACGGCGAGATCGACGCCATCGGTCTGAAAGTGTGACAGCCGCTCCGTTGCCACAATGCGCAAATCGATCTCGGGGTGCGCGGCGGTGAAGTCGGGCAGCCGGGGGATCAGCCACTTGGCGGCAAACGTCGGGGTGACGCTCATCGCGAGTCTCAGCGCCTGGGGCCGCAGCGCCTGCGTGGCCTCGACCAGCAGGTCGAATGCGCGGCGCACGCCAACCGCGTAATCCTTTCCGTTTTCGGTGAGCGCGAGCCCGCGCGGCTTGCGCTCGAAGAGCTTGAGCGCCAGCGCCGTTTCGAGCCCGCGTATATGCTGCCCGATGGCGCCTTCCGTGACGCCCAGTTCCTCGGCGGCCCGGCGAAAGCTCAGGTGACGGCTCGCTGCCTCGAAGGCGCGCAGCGCGTTCAGTGAAGGGAGCGGCGACGGGAGGGGCTCATTCGGGTTTTTCATACAATAGTTTTTCTACTTCAAGCCGGGGTGAAAACTACGGCATCGGGCGGCCGTGCCGGTGATAAGCTGTCCTGGATTTTCAGCGTATTTTGTGGCGTATCCAAAGTGCTACCCAACATCCGGAGATTAACACCATGACAGTAGAAAAAGTGGCAGTGGTTACCGCGGGCGGCAGCGGCATGGGCGCCGCCGCCGCGCGCCGGCTGGCCGCCGACGGCTTCAAGATCGCGATTCTTTCGTCCTCGGGCAAAGGCGAGGCGCTCGCGGCGGAACTCGGCGGCGTGGGCGTGACGGGCACGAATCAGTCGACCGACGACCTGCGCAAGCTCGTCGACCTGACCGTGTCGCGCTGGGGCCGCATCGACGTGCTGGTGAACAGCGCCGGCCACGGTCCGCGCGGCCCGCTCCTCGACATCTCCGACGAAGACTGGCATCGCGGCATGGATACGTATCTGATGAACGTGATTCGTCCGACGCGTCTCGTGGCGCCCATCATGCAGAAGCAGCGCGGCGGTGTCGTGATCAATATTTCCACCGCGTGGGCTTTCGAGCCGAGCGAGCTGTTCCCCACCTCGACCGTGTTCCGCGCCGGCCTGGCTTCGTACACCAAGCTGTTCGCGGACACTCAGGCCCAGTACAACATTCGCATGAACAACGTGTTGCCCGGCTGGATCGATAGTCTTCCCGCGCTGGAGACGCGTCGTGAAAGCGTACCGCTGCAACGTTATGGAACGAGCGAGGAAATCGCGGCGACCATTGCTTTCCTGGCTTCCGATGGCGCGGCATACATCACCGGCCAGAATATTCGCGTCGATGGCGGCGTGACCAGATCGGTCTGAACCGGCGATGCGCGAAATCGTCGGCTGTGTCTGGTCCATGTTGAGTGCGGGGGCCAACGCGGGCGCGCGCGTGGCCGCGGCGCGCTCGCCGTTCACCCTGCTGCAGGCGGCAACGGTGGGGCTGGATGGCGCGCCCAGGGTGCGCACCATCGTGCTGCGCGGTGCGAGCGAGGAGAAAAGCACCTTGACCTTTCATACCGACGTGCGCTCGGAAAAGGTCGCGGAGCTTGAAAAAGACAGTCGAATCGCTCTGGTCGGCTGCGATCTGAATGCCGGCATCCAGATCAGGCTGGAGGGCGTTGCACGGCTGGCGGCCAGCGTGGAGGAACGGCTGGCGCTCTGGAGTATCAGCCGGCCTCACAGCCTGATCGTCTATCGTGCCGCTCGCACACCGGGGACGCCCATCGCCTTGCCGCAGGAGGCGCACGTTGCGTCCGCCCGCCCCGCCGATTCGATGGCCGGCTTCGAAAACTTTTGCCTCGTCACAGTGGACGTGCAAAAGATCGACTATCTGGACCTGTCTCCAGACGGTCACAAACGTGCGCAGTTTTCCCGCCGCAACGGCGCATGGCAGGGCGGTTGGGTCGCGCCGTAAACACACTCGGGCCGCGAGAAAATATCGGCGTGTCGCGGCTTTGACTTTGCCTGTCGCGTCCACTAGATTCAAATCGCGCGGCCCAGCGTGAGACAACGCTTTCATCAAACAAATCAAAGGGCCAAGCGTCAGTTCGCCAGTTTAAACAGGCCCGCTATCGAAGCGCCGCTACCGGACGATATCTCGACAGGAGAACGACCGTGATTCCCTGGGAAATCCAGGGCACCGAGTTGATCAACTGCAATTGCTCATACGGTTGCCCTTGCCAGTTCAACGCGCTGCCGACCCATGGCCGGTGCGAAGCCATGGGGGCGATTGCGATCGCCAAAGGTTTCCATGGCGGCGTGCGGCTCGACGACGTCAATATCGCAGTGGTATTTCAATGGCCCGGGGCGGTTCACGAAGGCCGCGGAAAGTGTCAGCCGATCGTCGACGAGCGGGCCAGCCCGGCGCAACGCGACGCCATCCTGAAGATCATGACCGGTCAGGATACCGAACCATTCGCCACGATGTTCGCGGTTTACGCCTCGACGCTCGAGCAGGCTTTCGAGCCGATCTTCACGAAGATCGACGTCGACATCGATGTCGATGCGCGACGTGGCCGGGTTCACGTCGAGGGCGTCTTCGACGTCGTTGGCGAGCCGATCCACAATCCGGTGAGCGGCGCCGAGCATCGCGCCCGCATCGACCTGCCGCATGGCTTCGAATACGAGCTTGCCGAAATCGGTTCCGGCACGGGCCGCTCGCAGGGCAACATCGCGCTGGAGCTGAACGGGACCTATGCGCAGTTTGCGCGTTTGCACCTGAACAACCAGGGGCCGGTCCGGCATCGCGCCGCCGTATGAGTCCTGTCGAAAGTCTGCTCGGCCACGGCCGTGTGGTGACGGCGCTGGGCATCGCCGGGGTCGTGGCGTCATCGTGGTACTACGTGTGGACAGGGGCGGGAACGGGCATGTCGGCGCTGGCCATGACGGCGGCGACGCTATTCCCGCATCGGCTCGCCAGTAGCGGCAGCATGGCGATGTCGCTGCCCGCCGTGATCGTCATGTGGTGGATCATGATGATCGCGATGATGACGCCTGGCGCCGCGCCGCTGATCCTGCTGTATCGGCGCGTCGTCCGGTATCGCGGCGCGCCGGAATCGAAGGCCGCCGTTCTGTCGATCTGTCTCCTGGCCGGCTATCTCGCCACGTGGCTCGCGTTTTCCATTTGCGCGTCCTGGCTGCAGATGATGTTGCAGCCACGCGGTCTCATTTCGGCGATGATGCTGTGGTCGAAAAGCGCCATGCTTTCCGCGATCGTTCTCGGGGCGGCCGGCGTCTATCAGTTCACGCCGCTCAAGCGCGCCTGCCTCGCCCAGTGCCGCTCGCCCGTCGATTTCCTGACCGCGCATTGGCGCCCGGGCGCGGCGGGCAGCTTTTTGCTCGGCGCGCATCACGGGCTCTATTGCGTCGGTTGCTGCTGGTTGCTGATGGCGTTGCTCTTCGTCGGCGGCGTCATGAACGTGCTGTGGATCGCCGCGCTTTCGTTGATTGTCTTCGTGGAGAAAATCTTGCCAGGCGGCGAGCGTGTCGGCCGTGTGCTCGGCGCGGTGCTGATCGCGTGGGCCGGCGCCACGCTGCTGGTATGAGCGGCCCCCGGCTCAGGGCGTCCAGCGATAAACCGTGATGCTGTTGCCCTTGACGTTGTTCTTCGTGACCACGTATTCGCCCGTCGAGCGGAGGTAGGCCCGGACGCCGTACATGGAATCCATCGCGCTGCTGGCATCCACGGTCGCGGGATGGGTGTTGACCAGCGTGGCGGCGAGCTTGCCGGTGGTGAGACTGAAGGCATCGATGTCCGGCCTGGCCGGCCCGCTGATGCCGCTGAACCAGTAGCTGACGAAGAGATAGTTGCCGGCCGCGTCGATCGCTTTGGCGCCGCTGCTGGGGAGCTCGATCACCGGATTGGGTACGGTGGTGTTGCCCGCGCTCCAGCCGTGATAGACCTCGATGCGCGTGCCGATCGACGTCCAGTCGGTGCTCCCGACAACGCCTTGAGCGAGAATCATGGTGTCGCTGTCCGGGAGGTAGACGATGCGCGTTAGCGGCTCCACGCTCGCGGGAATGCGGGTGGGAACGCCGGGCCCCCAGGTGGGCTTGCCGCTGGTGTCGAAGCCGGCCAGCGGGTAGTGATAGATGGCGCCGGTCTTGTCGAGGCCGGCCCACACGCCACCCTTGCTGTCGAGGCAAAAGCCGTGCGAGACCCGCAGGCTGGTCTGGAACGCGGGGCCCGGAATCGAGCCGTCGGGAATGGCGATGTAGCCATTCGTCGCGTTGAAATGGAAAAAATAGAAGATCGCCGGATTCTGGCCGGACGCCACGAGAATCCGGTTCGCGCCAACGGCGGCTAGCTGCC
Source organism: Paraburkholderia sp. (assembly GCA_031286755.1). Lineage (GTDB taxonomy): Bacteria > Pseudomonadota > Gammaproteobacteria > Burkholderiales > Burkholderiaceae > Paraburkholderia. The sequence continues at coordinate 21,988 of JAITTX010000457.1, read as the reverse complement.
CGAAATGCTCGTCGCGCTGGGTGTCGTTGATGTTGATGCGCGGGTCCGAGGGGTAGGCGAACGGGTCGACGGTGTTCGCGACGAAGGTGCCTCCCGCTGTGCCGGAGTAGATATTGGTACCGCTATAGAACAGGGCGCCATCCGTGGCCGGGTCCGGGGCCGCGACGCCCTCGAAGTTCAGCGACTGGAGTGTCCATTGCAGGGCGGTGGTGCGGTCATACATCTGGATGTCGGTGCCGCCGTCGCGGCCGAGGTCCCAACTGCCGCCCCACGGGTTGTTGAGCACGTAGAGATTGCCGGCGGCGTCCTTGCCGATGCCGGCGATGCGGGTGAAGCGCTGCGCGCCGACCTGGCCTTTAGTGCCCTTCGTGGTGTCGAGGTAGCCGCCCCGGATGCCGAAGGTGCGAAACAGCGTGGGCGTGGGCGAGAGCGTGTAGCGCTTGATGTTCATGTCGGGGCCCTCGTCGCCGACCATGAGCTGCCCCGATGGCGCATCGAAATAGAGCGCCGACGGCTTCGACCCTTCCGGCATGCGGATGGTATTGAGCAACGCACCGGTTGGACTGAACTCGACGATCGCGCCTTCGCTCTTCTGTGCGACCCAGACGTTGCCTGCGCGATCGAGCGCGAGCGCGCCGGGGCTCATGACGTTGATGTCCCGCTGCCAGACCCCGTTGGTGGTGAAGACCCGGACGCGATTGCCATAGAAGTCGCTCGCATAGAGGAGCGAGCCCGCCGTGGCGAGTCCGGTGATCACATCGACCCGGGGCTGGTTGTTCGCCGCGCTGACCTGAATGAACAGGTCGCGGGCCTTGGTGGCCCGGTTATATCGGCCAACCGCGCCGCTTCCATACGACGTGCTGTATTGCAGGGCCGCGAAGATCGACGTGGCGTTGCCGGTGATCGCGCTGCCCTGGAATTCGCCGTGCGCGCCGATGGAGCCGAGGCTCTTGCCGTTCTGATAGACCGCGACGCCGCCCTCGTACTCGTCCCACATGGAGGACGTATAGATCACGCCTTCCGGCGAGACCCACATGGACCGCGCGGTGTTGCCCACGTGGGCGGCGAGAGTGCCGTAGGTGTTCGCCAGCCAGTCGGTGGTGTTTTGCGCGTGACCGGACGGCGTGACGGCAGCGATTGCCGCGGCGATGAGCGCGGCATGAATGCGTGTGCAATGGAGCATGACCGATGCTCTCCTGAAGGTGGCGACCCGTCATGTGAAAGATTGCGCCAGGCCGAGACGAACGGCGGGCAACGCGCGCCGCTTTCCTGTTTCGATCGAGGGGGTGATGTGCGCTGGAGCTTCGCACGAAAAGGGTGACGCAGATGTGAACATACGCAGCGCGTTGCGTCTTTACAAGCTCGCTGCGTTTTTTATGCGGCCTGAATTGGGAAACCCGGAGCGCGGCGCGAGACTCTCCGGTTGATCGAGTTTGTACAAGAGCGCTTGGCCGCGGTATCCGAAAAATGCTCAGGATATCGAATGATATGGCATGCCGTGCCGAGCACCGTGTCTGGTATGCAGAAGCGCCAGCCGCAAGCCGGCGATGCCATCGAACCTGAAGCAGGGACCACGATGCATGGACACGGCGCCTGAATCTCACATCGCAAAACAATGTCGCGTATGCCAAAAAAATCTGCGGCGACGCAACATGCCAGCATTGCGCATCGGCGAATGACATTGCATATCATGAAATATAATTCTTATGCTATTGAATTTTAATAGTTTTTATCGCTGCGCTCTCGGGCTGATCAGGTGCCGCAGCCGCAACTTATCTCGATACTCTTTATCCATGGAGAACGCTCGCGCAGGCTCGCAACGATTCGCGCTTGCAAGGTGCGCGCGCGTTCCGGAATTTTTCAAACCTGAGGAGAGGCGAGATGTTGCACGTTTATATAGAACCGGTGCCGAAGGGACAGTGGGGGCCGATTGATGGATACCGCATTGAAACTCAGGATGGGACGAAGTTGCTGGGGGAACTGCATCGTTCCGAGAGACTGGCGGTGAGCGAGGCGAGGCTGCACGGCTATGTGCCGTTGCTTGCGACGGTGCGGATCCCGGACAAGGCAGTGGCCGAGCACTGGAAGCCCGCCGACATGGCACTCGCGTCTATCTGATCTTCGTCGTGGGCAATATTTTCTGCGGGCACCTCGCGCCTGTACTGGCGCGAGGTGCCCGTTTCGCATCCGCTTGCGCTTGATGCATTTCAGTTGCGTGCGCAACGAAATCCCGCATAGACATATTGATAGCGTGGCTGAAACCAGTTGCGGAACGTCGGACGCATCATGCAGCCCGCGGTGCGCGCGGACCCGCCTTTCATCGAATAATGCTGTCCGTCGAAAAAATTCGCCGAGTAGCCTTCGTAGAAGGGAAACGGCTCGAAACCGGGCAGCGGGCCGAATGTCGTCGAGGTCCATTCCCAGCCGTTGCCGTATAGCCCCTCCACGCCCCACGTGCTCGCGCTGTCCGGCGTCGCGTCCACGGCAACGGGGTTCCAGTTCCGGAAGTCGAAGTTGTCGGTGGAGCCCGGCAGCGCGCCGTGCGCCGCGCGCTGCCATTCGGCCTCGGTCGGCAACCGTGCGCCACGCCAGCGCGCGAAGGCGCTGGCTTCCGCGTGGCTCACATAGACCGGCCACGCGAGCGGCAGGGGAATATCTTCGAACATCGTGCGCAGACGCCAGCCGCTGGCGTCGCGCACCCAGAGGACCGGATGCTCGATGCCTTCGGCTTCCTTCCACGCCCAATTGGCGTCGTCCCACAGGTCCTTGCGCCGGTAGCCGCCATCGGCGATGAAGTCGAGCCAGGCGCCATTGGTCACCATGTAGCGGTCGATCTCGAACGCCGCCACGTCCACCTGCTCTTCGCCGAACTCGTTGTCCCAGCCGAAGACGCCGCGCTCGTGCGTCATGCCGAGTTCGGTGCGGCCGGCCGGCACGCTCACCATCGCGGGCGCTGCCACGTAGAGATGATCGGCGATATCGTGTGCTGTGGCGGGCGCGTGCTTCTGGGAGAACGGCAACTGATGAAGCATGTAGGAGAGCGTCTCGACGTGCATCAGGCGATGCTCGATCGCCACGTTCAGCAATTGAGCGCCGGTGTCGTGCTGAGAGACGCCGGGCGGCAAGTCGAGCGCGGCGAGTTGCGCGTCGATGCGCGTGCGGGTGTCGCGGGCATAGTCGTGCACTTCGGTGAGGCGCGGCCAGTCGGCGGGCGTATCGGAGGGCAGCGCGCCGTCGACGGGGTCGATGCCGAACGCGAATAACTGGTCGAGGCGCGGGTCGGCGGACGGCAGGTCGAACAGACGCTTGTCGAACAGATTGCGGTCGAACGCTTCGAGATGGCCGATGTAGAACACGATGCGGTGACGCTCGCGAATGGGCCGCTCGTAGAGAAATTCGGGCTTGACGACGGCAAAGAGCGCGTCGCTGGTGGCTCGCGCGTGGGCGAGGCGAGCGGCGAGCGTGGGCGAGGACGGGAGCTGCATTGCGGCGAGTCTCCTGGCTTGGGCGGTGAACGAAACTTTACCGCTGCGCAGGAGCCGTGCCAACGTCTTGTGACTGGACGGCGGGCGCTCCGCAGGGGCGGGCGCGGGGGCGCGATCGCCGGCGTAAAAAACGGGAGGCGTAAACGACAACGCGCCGCCCGGCAGGGGCGGCGCGCGTGGGGGTGTTTCGCTTACAGGTGCCGCAGACCTTCGATGTCGATGATGCGGATGAGCTTGCCTTGCGTGTCGATCAGGCCACGCTTTTGAAATCTTGACAGGGTGCGGCTGACCGTTTCGAGCGTCATGCCGAGATAGCTGCCCATATCTTCGCGCGTCATGCGAAGGTTGAATTCCGCATGCGAGTAGCCGCGCTGGCCGTTGCGCTCGGAGACGTCGAGCAGGAAGGCCGCCACGCGCTCGTCGGCGGAAAGCGAGCCCAGCACCATCATTTGCGACGACTCACGGATGAGCTGGTCGCTCATGAGCCGGTGCAGACGGTCCTGCATGGCGCCGGTTTCCCGGCACAGGTGCTTGAGCGCCGTGTAGGGGATGATGCACACCGAGCTGTCTTCGAGCGCCACGGCGCTGCAAGTGTGGAAGTCGGTGCTGATGCCGTCAATGCCCAGCGGGTCGCCGGCGAGGCGCAAGCCCGTGACCTGCTCGCGGCCGTCGCGATGCGCCATGACGGTTTTCAGCGATCCTGAGCGAACGGCATAGAGCGTGTCGAACGGGTCGCCGGCGCGATAGAGCGCTTCGCCGCGGCGCACGCTGCGCGCGTTGCAAATGAGCGCTTCGAGCTTCGGCAAGTCGTCGAGCGCGAGCCCTTGGGGCATGCAGAGATGACGCATTGCGCAACTCGAGCAGCGCGCGGAAGTGCGCGGGCTCGTCGTGGAGTTACGGCTGGCACGGCGCACGGTGGTGTGCGATACGACGGTAGGGGTCAGCATTGGCTTGCTCCGGTAATCGACTTTTGGAGCATTGTCACACCGCGTTTAAATCTTAAAATGGCGGCAAAACGCCGCGCATATGAGATGAACCCGCTTGCGCCTTGTCAGAAGCCGCTTTCGCGGCAAGTGATCGGGCTCAAGCGGGTCTAATAAGGCGTTACTTGAAGCGCTATCTTGTAATTTGTGGCGATGCGGCACCCGTTATTCGGCATCCGTTGCGGATGCGCCTGCGGCGGAGGGAATCAGCAGGACGGGCAGGGTCGATTGACGCACGCAGCGCTCGGCCACGCTGCCCAGGATCAGCCGCTGAAAACCGCGTCTGCCGTGAGTGCCCATCACGATCAGGTCGGCGCCATTCGTCTTTGCCGCGTTGAGCACGAGCGTGGGCACGTCGTCGAGCGAAGACGCTTCTCCGGTCAGCATCTCGCCTTGCACACCGCGCTCGCGCAGCACCTTGTTCATCTGCTCCGCGAGTTCCTTGCCCTGGGCGATCATCTGGTTGCGCAGGATGGACGGGTCGTAGCCCGGTGCGTCGAAATACATCGGCGTGTTTTCGATCACATAGAACGGCTGCAGCGTTGAACCCATCGCCTTCGCCAGCTCGAGCGCGGCGTCGAATGCGCGGCGCGACGTTTCACTGCCGTCGACCGCAACCAGAATGCGTTGATACATGGAGCCTCCGCTTGAGTGGAACCGGAATGCGCACGGCTTCGGGGCGATCCGAGGAGGATCCTCGCCCAAGTCTTGTGCGGCATTTCTCGAACTCCGAAAAGCTTAAATGATTGCTCAGAAAATTGCAGTGACGCGGTATGAAAAGTGGAAGATGCCAGAAGGAATATCAAAAATTCTGCGTCGGAAAGTGGAGTTTTAACGGTTTCGAAGCGCGTTGAGACTGTCAGCGGCCGAAGCCGTGTTCTGTCATTTATCCGGTTGCAGATGTCTTGCCGGCCCGTTATCTTTGCGTCTCTTTCGCACTCGCTCGTATTTGCGCGCCGCAACATTTCAATCCGTGACTTCCGCCCATACCCCCTTGCCGTTTCGCGACGCGCTGCTGGCCATGCTCGGCATCGGCCTCGTCAATATGCTGGTCGCGCTCGATCAGACCGTTGTCAGCACTGCGTTGCCGTCAATTGTTGCCGAGCTGCACGGCTTTCAGTATTACGCATGGATCGCGAGCGCCTATTTGCTGGCGTCGGTCGTGACCGTGCCGGTGTTCGGGCGGTTGGGCGACTACTTCGGGCGCAAGCGTTTCGTGATCGCGGCGGTGATCGTGTTTACTGTTGCCTCTGCGCTGTGCGGGCTCGCCACCGACATGCGCTTCCTGGCGGCGGCGCGCGCGCTGCAAGGCGTGGGCGGCGGGATGATGGTGGGCACCGCGTTCGCTTCGATTCCCGATCTCTTTCCCGATCCGCGCGCCCGGGTGCGCTGGCAGGTGGTGATGGCGGCGGCCTACGGCATCGGCACGGCGGCGGGGCCTTCGCTGGGCGGCTGGCTTTCGGAGCATTTCGGCTGGCGCTCGACCTTCATGGTGAATCTGCCGGTCGGCGCGCTGGCGCTCTATTTCATCTGGGCGCACCTGCCGGCATACCGCCACGCGCGTACCGGCGAAGTGCGCATCGACTGGACCGGCGCGGCGCTGGTCGCGATCGTGCTGGGCGCCTTCCAGACCGTCATCGAGGCCGTGCCGAAGGACGGCCTCACGTCCGCCAATCTCGCGCTCATCGCCATCGTGGCGGTGGGGGCCGCGGCCTTGCTGACGTGCGAGCGGCGCGCGACGCATCCGATCATTCCGCTCGATCTCTTTCGCGATTCGCAACTGGTCACGCTGTTTACACTCTCGACGCTGTCCGGCTTCGTGATGTTCTCGCTGATCTTCTTCGCGCCGCTGCTGCTGCAGGGCGGATTCGGCCTCTCGCCCCAGGAGGCGGGCCTGCTGGCCACGCCGATTGCCGCATGCATCGCGCTTGGCAGTCTCGTCAATACGCGAATCGTGATTCATTTGAAGAAGCCGACGGCCATCCTGACCGTCGGCTTCGGCCTGCTCGTGTGCGCTTCGGTGGGGCTCGCATTCGCGACGCGCGCGACGCCGCATCTGTGGCTGGAACTGGCGATGGCGGCGGTGGGCATCGGGCTCGGTTTCATCCTCAACAATCTCAATGTGTTCGGACAGGAGATTGCCGGCCGCGAGCGCTTCGGCATCACGACGGCGCTGCTGCAGTCCACGCGCATGGTGGGCGGCATGCTCGGCACGAGTGTCGTGGCGACGATCGTGAGCCATCGCTATGCGCAGGGCATCGGCGACGCGCTCGCGGTGTTGGGCGCGCCTGGCGCCGCGCGCTGGCAGCCGCAACTGGCGGACCCGCGCGTGCTGATCGATCCGGCGCTGCGCGGCGCGCTGACGGCCCAGATGAAGGGCGCGGGCCTCGACGGCGCGGCGCTCATCGAAGCCGTGCGACACGTGCTGGTGGATGCCATTCATCTTGGCATCGGCCTGACGGGTTTCGCCGCGCTCGTGGCGGCGCTGTGCGTGCGCCGCATCGCACATATCCGCTTTAGCCGTGCCGCCGTGGTCAAGCCCGCGGTGGCACCGGTCCGGACAGAATGACGGCGCCATCTATCTGGCCCCGATATTTTCGTGCGCGGCTCGGCGGGCGCGCCGCCTGTCGGCCCCATTTCTCTATTCGTCAGACAAAAGAGAAACTCGCCTGACCGGATGCCGTAGTGCGCTAAATGAGGGATCGATGAGCGCGGCCACGGGTTTCAGGCGGCGGCGGCCATCGGCCCGAAGAGGGCGTTGCGCGTCTGCGCTCCAATCGTGATTTCCAGGGCGACGGCGTTTTCCACGCCAATGCGCATCGGCGCGCCGAGCCGCGCGACTTCAATGCCGGTGCGGCGCAGCAGGCGCTCGATTGGCGTGGTGGTGACGGTCACATAGCGCGAGATGCCCATGCGGTCGGCAAACGAGATCAGCGAGTGGATCGCATGCATGGTGACGTCGGCAAAGCCGAACGCGTGTTCGTTGCCCGACTCGATGGCGAAGCGGCTGAGTTCCCAGATATGACGGCCCGCCGGCGCGGCCTGGCCGTGCAGCAACTGCGGGAACGTGTCGCGCAGCATGTTCGGGCCTTCGGTCGGCATCAGGCGCCAGCAGCCGCGCACCTTGCCGCCGTCGTCCTGGATCAACATGTAATGGGGCCCGAGCGCGTCGTACCCGTCGATTTCCATCCCCGCGATGGTGGGAATGTCCCAGCCCATGCGGTCGCGAAAGACGCGCGCGCGCAGCCGGTACATTTCGTTGATGTCCTCGTTGTCGAACTCCTGACGCAGTCCAATCCTGATCGCAGCTTGCATGACAACTCTCCCGTTTACGTGTAGGGGGCAGCGGTATGGATCGAAGCTATGCGTTATGAATATAAAAAAACACCTATCAAGATAGGTAGGTGCGCAGGGAGGGTCAGTTCTGGAGAATGGCTGGGCGGCAGTCACTCATCAGGCATATCTGACACAGCGAGAGTCAAAATGGAACTTCTGGACAATCATCAATGGCAGGCGGGCACGAATTCCTCTCACACCGGAGGGGACCTGTCGTCGGTAATCGACCGTGTCCTGATCATCGCGTATCGGAAGAAGAAGAAGGAGAGCCAGCGCCGCTTCTGGGCGCGGTTCGGCGTGACGCAGTCGCGCGGCAGCCGGTTCGAGTCGGGCGCGGAGATTCCGCCGCCGGTGTCGATCCTGCTGGGGCTGTACTTCAACAAGACGATTTCGGATGGCGATCTGGGCCGTGCGGAGCGTGTGCTGCGGCGCACGGACGTCCCCATGATGCTTAGCCCGGGTCAATAAGGCCCATCTGGGTTGCAATCACGGCTGCCGCACGCCGTGAATTTACGCCGAACTTTCCACGGATGTTCTTCATGTGGAAGTTCACGACGGCCTCGGAGCAATTCAGAATGTGCGAAATTTCCCAAGTGGACTTGCCCAGCGCGGTCCACTTGAGGCATTCCTTTTCGCGCGGCGTGAGCTTGGGAATCAGCGACTGGGCATGATCGTTCAGGTGCCGCTGGCTCGTGTCGAGCACGAGATCCCGTAGCAGCACGAGATTCGGCAGCGCACGGTCCACGTCCTGCCAGAACGAGTCCGACGGATTGGCGTCGTTGACGAAGCACAGCATGCCCGCCTCCTGGCGCGGGCCATGGATCGGCAGGGTAATGCCGGCACGCAGCCCGTGCGAGCGGGCTTCCTCATACATCGTTTGCTGCTGCTCGGTGGCAAACAGTTCGGGCGACCAGATCAGCGGGGCCGCACGCGTTGTGCAATGCGCGACGACCGGGTCGAAATACGCCATGCCGTGGTCGTTATAGGTCTGCCGCCAGACGGCGGAATAGTTCGTGCGGATGAACGCGTCCTCGAGCCGCATGCCCGGGCGCGGCAGAATGGCCAGCATGACCTGGCCGAAACCCCATGAGGCGGCGAGCCGAGACACCGCCTCGAACCACGCCGCATCTTCGGGCGCTTCGAGCACGGATGACATCTGCTCAATGTAATGTAGAGGCACGTCAACACTCTCCATCGGCGGTGGGCCAGACCGCAGGCGGCGCCTGGGGCAGGCTGCCGCCTTGCTTCTTGTGATGTAACAATTTATCACTAAATTCCGCAAGGCTCGTCTTTTTCTCCCCGCCGGAAAGGTTTTGCGCCAAGGATTGTTCCCGGTTCTTCGGGGGAATCCCCGTGTGTATTCTGTAAATATCGAACAAAAGTGCCGATTGTTCGGCATAAAGTTCCTGGCACGCATATGGCGTGGAATTGAGTTTTGGCATTTATTGCTTATTCCGTAAATCGCTTGATCAGAATGAGTAATAAAGCCAGGCAATTTGTTTCGCGTGAACTTGAAAGATTGTTAATGCGGCGGAATGGGTTTTTATGCATTCGAATACCTGCCGCCACATGCCATTCAGTACCGCTCTCGGGGCTGACGGATTTCCGTCGTGGTGTCGAAACATGGGCGCGTTTGCCGGACGCCAGGCGAGGCGCGCTCGCCCGGCATTCGAGTGCACACGCCGCATGGATCAATGCTTGCGCTGCAGTTCGACCACGCGTGCCGGCCGCATGTGGTTGACGGCGTAGTGAATCCGTCCCGGGCTGCGGCGCTGGCCCGGCTCGAGCGAGTCGGCGAACTGCCAGTCGGCATCATAGGCGGGTGGGTCGACCATGCCCATGTCCACCGCCTCGAAGCCCGTCCCGAGTGCGAATGGCATGCGGTGCGCGAGGCCGCGACTGTCGAAGCCCGCGAGGCCGTCGGGCGTTTCGGGCACGCTGTTGTCGAGCGACGCGTTGCTCGTGGTAACTTCGTCGGGGCCGATCAGGCCGTCTCCCGCAAGGCGCGCGGCTTCGCGGTTCTTGCCGTCGGTGTCGACCGTGCTGTCGTGCGTGCGGTCGTTGTGCAGCTCGGCGCTGCGCGGGCGTATCTCCTTGACTTGTGTTCCGGCGGTGCGATTGCTGCTGTCGGAGTCGTTCATGGTGTGTCCTCCGTGGGAAAGCCAATGAATAGCCGGATGCACCAGATTTCAGCACGAGACGTTCCAAAACACTTGGCGCAAACCCGGAATCCGATGGAATTGCAAGCCTGTGCGCCAGGAGAACGCCTCCAGCGATCCACGATTTTTTTCGTTGGATCGGCGTATTTACTGGGAGTATGATCCTCTTTCAACGAGTTGGCGCGCATAAGAATTAACGGCATGAAGCAATGGCCGGGCGGTAGCTTTGCCGCACGATCCTGTACGCGCCCATGAAAACGGACAAGGCAGTCAGGGGCGGATGAGACACATGCACTTCGACGCTGCATTCACGCATCGCGGTTATTTGCTTAATTGCGCACCGGCGCGTGCTGGCGATGGCACATATCAACCTTATGTGGTGATCTCGCGCTCGAGCGACGGCGAACTCGTTGCCAATCGTTTTTTCCCGGCCGACCTGCGTTTCTCCGACGAAGCGGCCGCCATTGCCCATGCGCGCGATTGGGCGGTGCGCTGGATCGACGCGAGCAGCGTCACGCTCTGAGGTTTAGCGGCGGGGCGAGTGCTTTGCATGGCGAGGCGCTGCGCTAGTGAGCTGCGCTCGATGGCATCCCGGGCATTCAGAGGAGCGCCGGCGCATTATCGCGAAAAGCGGTAATCTCTGGGGTCGATACACTCCCTTGCGGCGCCGTCCCGCTGTTTCATCATGTCAAATGCCGCTTTCCCCGACTGGGGCCTTGAACAGATCGTTACCGATTTGCGCGCGTCGCGCGAAGAGCGTCATCGCACGCGTCATCCGCTCGGCATTCGCGAGCTGCCGTCCCGCGACGGCGTGATCAACATCGTGGCCGGGCTGCGTGCGGCGCTGTTCCCCACGCACTACGGCGCCCCCGACTTGACCGACGAAAGCGTCGACTATTACGTCGGCCATACCCTCGAAAGCACGCTGCGCCTGCTTGCCGAGCAGATCCGCCGCGCCCTGCGCTTCCTGCCGGAAAACGCCGAGGCCGGCGACGAGGTGCTGCGCAAGCGCGCGTTCGAAATCGCCCGCGAGTTCGGTCACCAGCTACCCGGCATTCGCGCACTGCTCGTGAGCGACATTCAAGCCGCGTTCACGGGCGACCCGGCCGCGCAGCACATCACTGAAATCCTGCTTTGCTATCCCGGCGTCTGGGCCATGACGCATCACCGGCTTGCACATGCATTGCACCGGCTCGGCGTGCCGCTGCTCGCGCGTTTCATCAACGAAATCGCGCATTCGGCAACCGGCATCGACATTCACCCGGGCGCGCAAATCGGTTCGAGTTTCTTCATCGATCACGGCACCGGCGTCGTGATCGGCGAGACGGCGATCATCGGCGAGCGCGTGCGCGTGTACCAGGCCGTGACGCTGGGGGCGAAGAGCTTCGCGGCCGATCTCGACGGCACGCTCGTGAAGGGCAATGCGCGCCATCCGATCGTCGAGGACGACGTGGTGATCTACGCCGGCGCGACCATTCTCGGCCGGGTGACGATCGGACAGGGCTCGGTGATCGGCGGCAATGTGTGGCTCACGCACAGCGTGCCGCCGGGCAGCAGCGTGCGTCAGGGCAAGATTCGCGAAGCCGGCAGCGGCGACGACGCGCCTTGAGGGGCCCCGCGCGCCCCTGAGTGGAAGGCGACTGCAAGGGGCCATGGATGGCCCTGGGCGAGGGTGCCTGGTTGCACGAGCTGCGAGCGGCCGCGACCGGCCTTGGGCCGGGCTTCAGGTATTGGGCACGCTCATCACGCCGGGATTGCCGACGATGGAAAGGAATTCGCGGCGCGTGGAGGGGTCGCTGCGGAACGTTCCGAGCATGCGCGACGTGACCATCGTGACGCCCGCCTTGTGCACGCCGCGCGTCGACATGCATTGATGCGCCGCTTCGAGAATCACGCCCACGCCCTTGGGCTGGAGCACCTCGTTGAGCGTGTCGGCGATCTGCGCGGTCATCTTCTCCTGAATCTGCAGGCGCTTGGCGAAGGCGTCGACGAGCCGCGCGAGCTTCGAAATGCCCACCACGCGATGCTCGGGTAGATATGCCACGTGCGCGCGGCCGATGATCGGCACCATGTGGTGCTCGCAGTAGCTCTCAAAGCGGATGTCCTTCAGCACGATCATCTCGTCGTAACCATCCACTTCCGAGAAGGTGCGCGACAGGATCTCGCGCGGATCGTGGTTGTAGCCCGCGAAGAATTCCTCATAGGCGCGCACGACGCGCGCGGGCGTATCGATCAGGCCTTCGCGCGTGGGGTCGTCGCCGGCCCAGCGCAGCAGCACGCGCACGGCATCTTCCGCCTGCTCGCGCGATGGCCGGTCCGCGCCGGTCTGCGGTTTTTTTCTGCGGGCCTTTTCGGTGTTCTTTGCGTCGCTCATGCATGGGCTCCTGTCATGTGGGCCACGCCGCCGCGACGCGCACCACCCACGCGCATTGTTTCATGATTCCCGCACCACCGTGCATGGCGGCGCACGCCGCAACGGCTCGCGCCCAGCCGCCCGGTGGCGCGGCTCACGTTGCACGTTTCCTCTATTGCGATGAGACCGGAGATTCAGTTCAGGTCGAGCTCCTGTACGAGCAGGCGGAAGGCGTGCGCGGGCGGCGAAGTGCACTATAACGAAACAGAATAAGCCGTAGTGCGTGAACTCGAGTGCGCGATATTGAGGGACTTGCCCGCGCGGTACGCGCCTGGTGTGTGGCCGCCGCACCCCTGCCTTATGCGAAGACAATGCAGAAAATTTCCCCCGACGAATCAGCATGCACGGGGGTGCCGCCTCAGGAAGTCCCTTCTTGACAAGTGCGCATTACGGCTCCGATAATGCGCTGGACGTTCGCTAAACGAATCAGTGTTCGTATATAGAACTTTTTCGCGATCGGGTGACGTGGGCTTTCCGCGATGCGCATCGCTTTCAGGAACAGGCATGATCAACAAGATTTTCGATTCGCTTCAAGCCGCCGTCGCCGACGTGCATGACGGCGCCACGGTGATGATCGGCGGCTTCGGCACGGCCGGCATGCCGGCGGAACTGATCGACGCGCTGATCGCGCAGGGTGCGCGCGACCTCACGATCGTGAACAACAATGCGGGCAATGGCGACACCGGTCTCGCCGCGCTGCTCAAGGCCAAGCGGGTGCGCAAGATCATCTGCTCGTTCCCGCGCCAGACCGACTCGTATGTGTTCGACGCGCTTTATCGCTCCGGCGAAATCGAGCTCGAACTCGTGCCGCAGGGCAATCTGGCCGAGCGCATCCGTGCGGCGGGCGCCGGCATCGGCGGCTTCTTCACGCCCACGGGCTATGGCACGAAGCTGGCCGAAGGCAAGGAAACGCGCCTGATCGACGGCCGCCACTACGTGCTGGAGTCGCCGCTCTACGCCGACTTCGCGCTCATCAAGGCCTACAAGGGCGATCGCTGGGGCAACCTGGTCTATCGTAAGACCGCGCGCAACTTCGGGCCGATCATGGCGAGCGCGGCGAAGGTTGCCATCGCGCAGGTTTCGGAAGTCGTCGAACTCGGCGCGCTCGATCCGGAAAACATCGTGACGCCAGGCATTTTCGTGCAGCGCGTCGTGGAAGTGCCGCAGGCGGCGCATCAATCGCTGCAAGCCGGCCAGGCCGCCTGAGTGAGGAGTCAAGAAATGAAACGGTTGAATCGCGACGAAATGGCTCAACGCGTGGCTCGGGACATTCCTGAGGGCGCTTATGTGAATCTCGGCATCGGCGTGCCCACGCTGGTGGCCAACCACCTCGACCCGAGCAAGGAAATTTTCCTGCACAGCGAGAACGGTTTGCTCGGCATGGGCCCGGCGCCCGCGCCCGGCCAGGAAGACGACGAACTCATCAACGCGGGCAAGCAGCACGTCACGCTGCTCACCGGTGGTGCGTTTTTCCATCACGCGGATTCGTTCGCGATGATGCGCGGCGGCCATCTCGACTACTGCGTGCTCGGCGCGTTCCAGGTCTCGGTGAAGGGCGACCTCGCAAACTGGCATACCGGCGCGCCCGACGCGATTCCCGCCGTGGGCGGCGCGATGGACCTCGCGCTCGGCGCGAAGCAGGTGTTCGTCATGATGGAACTGCTCACGAAGCAGGGCGAAAGCAAACTCGTGAACGAATGCTCGTACCCGGTGACGGGCGTGGGTTGCGTGGGCCGTATCTATACGGACCTCGCCGCGTTCGACGTCACGCCCGAAGGGCTCGCCGTGCGCGAGATCTATTCGGACATCGACTTCGACGCGCTGCAAAAGCTGGCCGGCGTGCCGTTGATCGACGCGACGCAGAATCGCCGCGCGGCTTAAACTGCTGCAACGCGCTCATCGCATGAATACCCGCGTGGCGCGGCGCCCGGCTGCACAGTGGCCGGGCGTCGCGCCATCTGTGTTTGCGGGTCTCCCCATCTGATTCATCCCGATCATGATTGAACGCCTGACGAGCCTGATCTGCGGCACCGAGCCGATGAACGCCGTGTGGTCTCCCGGCGCCACGCTGCAACGCATGCTCGACGTGGAAGCCGCGCTGGCACGGGCTTCGGCGGCGCATGGCGTGATTCCGCAAACGGCCGTCGCGGCGATCGTCGCCACATGTAAGGCGAGCCAGCTCGACGCCGAAGCGCTCGCGCGCGACGCCGCATTGGGCGGCAATCTGGCGATTCCGCTCGTCAGGCAACTGACCGCGCGCGTGAAGGCCGCCGATCCCGAGGCCGCGAAATACGTGCACTGGGGCGCGACGAGCCAGGACATCATCGACACGGCCACGGTGCTGCAATTGCGCGACGCGCTCGCGCTGATCGAAGGCGGTATCGACGCCACCTGCGCGAAGCTCGTCGGACTCGCGCTCGCGCATCGCGCGACGCCCGCGGTCGGGCGCACCTGGCTTCAGCAAGCGCTGCCGATCACGCTCGGCCTGAAGTTCGCGCAGTGGCTCGACGCGATGCTGCGTCACCGCGAGCGTCTTGCGGCATTGCGCGAGCGCGCGCTCGTGCTGCAATTCGGCGGCGCTGCGGGCACGCTCGCGAGCCTGCGCGAAGCGGCGCCAAAGGTGAGCGCCGCGCTCGCGAAGGAACTGGACCTCGCCGCGCCCGCGCTGCCCTGGCATACGCAGCGCGACCGCATCGCGGAAGCGGCGTCTTTCTTCGGCATGCTGATCGGCACGCTCGGCAAGCTCGCGCGCGATATCTCGCTGCAGATGCAGACGGAGATCGGCGAACTGGGCGAGCCCGCCGCGGCGGGCAAGGGCGGTTCCTCGACGATGCCGCACAAGCGCAATCCGGTGGGTTGCGCAGCCGTTTTGACCGCCGCCACGCGCGCGCCTGGGCTCGTCGCCACCGTGTTCGCGGGCATGGTCCAGGAGCACGAGCGCGCGCTCGGCGGCTGGCAGGCCGAATGGGACGCGCTGCCGGAACTCGCGCGTCTGGCGGGCGGCGCGCTCGCGCAGATCGAGCAGATCGCGGGCGGTCTCGAAGTGCGTCCCGAACGTCTCGCGGCCAACCTGAACGTCACGCATGGCCTGATTCTCGGCGAGGCGGTGATGCTCGCGCTCGGCGACCGCATCGGCCGCCTGGACGCCCATCATCTCGTTGAGCACGCATCGAAAACGGCGGTGCAAACGGGGCGCACGCTTTACGACGTGCTCGCGGCCGACCCCGCCGTCACGCAACATCTGGACGAAGCACGCCTGAAGGCGCTGCTCGATCCCGCCAACTACGTGGGCGAGGCGCACGCCTTCGTCGACGCGGTGCTCGCGTCGTACGCGCAGTGCGCGTCCCATTCCTCATCGCAGACTCATCAGGAGTAACCGCATGCCTCATGCAGCCGTCAACGACACGCAACTGTTCTACCGTATCGACGGAGCGCAGAACGCCGCCGCGCCGTGGCTCGTTCTGTCGAACTCGCTGGGTAGCGACGTGTCGATGTGGACGCCCCAGCTCGCCGCATTCTCGAAGCATTTCCGCGTGCTGCGCTACGACACGCGCGGCCACGGCCACTCGGCGGCGCCGGCCGGTCCGTACACCATCGAGCAATTGACTGGCGACGTGATCGGCCTGCTCGATCACCTCGGCATCGAGCGCGCGCATTTCGCGGGGGTTTCGATGGGCGGCCTCACGGGCGTGGGCCTGGGCGCGCGCTTTGGCAGCCGCATCGGCCGCCTCGCGCTGTGCAACACGGCGGCGAAGATCGGCTCGCCCGAGGTGTGGCTGCCGCGCGCGGCGAAGGCTCGCAACGAGGGCATGCTCGCGCTCGCCGACGCGGTGCTGCCGCGTTGGTACACGGCGGAATTCATGGCGAACAATCCGCTCGTGATCGATCAGGCGCGCGACGTGCTCGTGCACACCGACAAGGATGGCTATGCTTCGAACTGCGAAGCAATCAACGCGGCCGATCTGCGTGGCGAGGCCGCGTCGATCAAGGCGCCCACGCTCGTGATCTCGGGCACCCACGACCTGGCGGCCACGCCCGCGCAGGGCCGCGAACTCGCGGAGTCGGTGCCGGGCGCGCGTTACGTCGAGCTCAACGCTTCGCACATCTCGAACGTCGAGCTGGCGGACGAGTTCAACCAGACCGTGCTGGGCTTTCTGCTGGAGTCGAAATGAACGAAGACGAGCGCTACGAAGCGGGTATGAAGGTGCGCCGCGCGGTGCTGGGCGACGCGCACGTCGACCGCTCCATCGCGAACCGCACCGAGGTGACAGAAGAATTCCAGCAGCTCATCACGCGCTACGCGTGGGGCGAGATCTGGACGCGCGAGGGCTTGCCGCGTCACACGCGCAGCCTGCTCACGATCGCCATGATGGTGGCGCTCAATCGCAGCGAGGAGCTGGCGCTCCATCTGCGCGCCGCGAAGAATAATGGCGTGACGCGCGACGAGATCAAGGAAGTTTTGTTGCAGACGGCTATCTACTGCGGCGTGCCGGCAGCCAATTCGGCCTTCCATCTCGCCGATCGCATCTTCCGCGAGGAAGACGCGGCGCCCTCTGGCGGCGCGCCCTCTGGCGGCGCGCAGGGCTGATCCCGCATCACGGGGCGTGCAGCGTGCACGCCCCGCGCGCTCCACTCACTCCTCGGCATTGAGCTCGGCCACGTAGCGCCGCAGAACCGCGAGCACGGCGGCGTCCTCGGCGCGGCTGGCGTCGTCGCTGGCCGATCCCGCATCGTCCTCTTCGCCCAGCAGCGCGGCCGGCGCCGCGAACGTGTCAACTTCGCGGCCATCGCGGAACACGCGGATTTCATGGGTCGCGGCGAGATATTCCGCCACCCAGTGGACGCCTTCGATATGCGCGCCCATACGGATTGGTGTTTTCATTGCGCCTCCTTCCGCGGCCGCCTGCGAGCGGCATCACAGTGTCGATAAACCAACGATACGCCGATGCCGCGCGCCGTGCGCGTGTCGTGATCTGCGCAACGGGTCCGGAAAAAAGCCAACTGAAAGATACGGGCGCAAAAAAGCGGCCCGTGCACGAGGTGCCACGGGCCGCTTCGGAGCCTCACGCGCCGCGCGGCCTGCGCGCGGCTTTCAGGCTATTGCGCTTGCGTTACTGCACCTTCGCCAGCACGTCGCGCACGGTGCCGAAGAGGCGCTCGATCTCTTCCTCGGTCACGATGAGCGGCGGCGAGAACGCGAGAATGTCGCCCGTGAAGCGGATCAGCACGCCCGCCTCGAAGCATTTGACGAACACCTCATAGGCGCGCGCGCCCGGCGCGCCGTCGCGCGATTCGAGCTCGATGCCGGCAACGAGGCCGAGATTGCGGATGTCCTTCACGTGCTTCGCGTCGCGCAGCGCGTGGGCCGCGGCTTCGAACTTCGGCGCGAGGCTATGGGCGCGCTCGAAGAGCCCTTCGCTGCGGTACAGGTCCTGCGTGGCGATCAAGGCCGCGGCGGCGAGCGGGTGAGCCGAGTACGTGTAGCCATGGAACAGCTCGATGGCGCCCGCCGCGCCGCCGTTCACCACCGTGTCGTGAATCGTGCGGCTCACGGCCACGCCGCCCATCGGCACGGCCGCGTTGTTGATCGCCTTCGCCATCGTGATGATGTCGGGCGTCACGCCGAAATATTCGCTTGCCGTGGCCTTGCCGAGGCGGCCGAAACCGGTGATCACCTCGTCGAAGATCAGCACGATGCCGTGTTTCGTGCAGATTTCGCGCAGGCGCTGCAGATAGCCTTGCGGCGGGACCAGCACGCCGGTCGAGCCCGCCACCGGCTCCACGATGACGGCCGCGATGGTCGAGGCGTCGTGCAGGGCGACGATGCGTTCGAGATCGTCGGCCAGATGCGCGCCCCATGCGGGCTGGCCCTTCGAAAACGCGTTGTGCTGGAGATCGTGCGTGTGCGGCAGATGATCGATGGCGGGCAGCAGCTGGCCCGAGTACGCCTTGCGGTTCGGGCCGATGCCGCCCACCGAAATGCCGCCGAAGCCCACGCCGTGATAGCCGCGCTCGCGGCCGATGAATTTGGTGCGCTGGCCTTCGCCGCGCGAGCGGTGGTAGGCGAGGGCGATCTTGAGCGCCGTGTCGACGGACTCCGAGCCGGAGTTCGTGAAGAAGATGCGGTCGAGCCCCGCGGGCATGATGTCGGCGATCCTGCGCGCCGCCTCGAAGGCGAGCGGGTGACCCATCTGGAAGGTGGGCGCGAAGTCGAGCGTGCCGGCTTGCTGGGCGATGGCGGCGACGATCTCGTCGCGCGCATGGCCGGCGTTCACGCACCACAGGCCCGCGCTGCTGTCGAGCACTTCGCGGCCGTCGCTCGTGCGGTAGTACATGCCCTTGGCCGATTCGAGCAGGCGCGGCGCGGCCTTGAACTGACGGTTGGCCGTGAACGGCATCCAGAACGACGACAGGTCGTCGATGACGGGGCGCGAAGTCATGGGTTTCCTCCAGTGTCGACCGGGCTTGGCGCTCGTGCGCATGCTCCGGTTCCATGCAACAGGGTTGCGGTTGTGATGCCACAGACTGTAGCCCCCGGGCTTGAACGGCGGCATATACAGTCTCTATACTGCGCTGATAACCGTGCTGGACAATCTGTCGCAACTGTATTGGTCCGGATGCGCCGGAGCGGCGGCGCCAAAAAGCCCTGAAACCCGCGCACGCGCCACCCCTTTTCCTGATGATCGAACTTGAATTGCAACGCGGCCGCAGCGGCTCCACGACGCTCGTCGAGCAGATCGTGCGCGGCTTTGCCCATGCGATCGAAGCGAACGCGCTGCGCTCGGGCGCGCTGCTGCCTTCGGTGCGGCAACTGGCGCAGTCGCACGCGCTCTCCACCTATACGGTGACCGAGGCGTACAACCGGCTCGTCTCGATGGGGCTCGTGGTGGCGCGGCGCGGCTCGGGCTACCGCGTGGCGCCGCGCGAGGCCGCGCCGCGCCCGCGCGTGGCGGTCTGGCAGCCGCCCACGCTCACGGCCAACTGGCTGCTCTCGGACGTGTTCGCCGACCACTCGGTGCCGATCAAGGCGGGGTGCGGCTGGATGCCGAGCGAGTGGATCAACGAGACGGGGCTGCATCACGCGCTGCGCGCGACGAGCCGCGTGCCCGCGGTTCGGCTGGGCGACTACGGCCATCCCTACGGCTTCGCGCCGCTGCGCGAGCGCATTGCCGCGCAACTGGACCGCCAGGGCTTGCCCGTGGAAGTCGACAACGTGCTGCTCACGCAGGGAGCGACCCAGGGGCTCGATCTGATCGTGCGCACGCTGCTGCGCCCCGGCGACGCGGTGCTGGTGGAAGACCCGGGCTACTGCAATTTACTGCAGATCCTCAAGCTCGCCGGGCTCGCGGTTCATGGCGTGCCGCGCACGCCGGCCGGGCTCGATCTCGACGTGCTCGAGCAGCAGGTGGCCGCGCACCGGCCCAAGGCGATCTTCGTGAACACGACGCTGCAAAATCCCACCGGCGCAACGTACACGATGGCGAACGCGTTCCGCCTGCTGCAGATTGCCGAGCGCGAGCGCATGTGGGTGGTGGAAGACGACGTGAGCCGCGAGCTCGCGCCGCCTGGCGCGCCGCTGCTGGCCGCGATGGAGGGGCTGCAGCGCGTGCTCTATGTGGGCGGCTTTTCGAAGACGGTGACGCCTTCGTTGCGCTGCGGCTACGTGGTGGCCGAGCGCGACGTGCTGCGCGAACTCGCGCGCGCGAAGATGGCGGTGGGGCTCACGTCGTCGGAGACGATCGAGCGCATCGTCGACAAGGTGCTGGTCGAAGGGCGTTACGCGCATCACGTCGAGATCGTCAACGAGCGCCTGAAGGCCGCGCACGCCACGCTGGAGGACCGTCTCGACGCACTGGGTCTCGAGCCGTTCTGCCGGCCGCGCGCGGGGCTGTTCGTGCTGGTGCGCCTGCCGGTGGATGCCGCGCGCGCCGGCGCGATCGCCACGGCGGCGCTCGCCGACGGCATCTGGCTCGCGCCCGGCTCCTATTTCCGCACCGACGACGCGGCCAGCGCCTGGTTCCGCTTCAACGCGCCGTATTCGCTCAGCGATGCGCTGTGGCGGTTCATCGAGCGGGTGAGCCATGCGGCGCCATGAGGCGCCATGAGGCGCGGCCCGCCCGCGCGCTGCGTGCGGCACCAGCAGCACTAGCGCACTAGATCGTCCCGAACAGCGCGCGCGGCCGGTCGCGCAGCGTGCGCGCGAGAATCTGCAAGGCGCGCGCCAGTTGCTCGCGCGAGCTCGCGCAGGCGAGATTGATCCGCACGCCGTGCTCGGTGGTCGAGCGATCGACGGCGAACGCCGAAGCGGGCATCGTGCTCACGCCGCGCGCCTGCGCGTTGGCGGCGAAATCATCCGAGCGCCACGGCTCGGGCACACGCAGCCAGACGAACATGCACGCGGGGTCGCTGTTGAGCAGCTCCTGCGGCAGCAGTTCGCGCGCGAGCGCCTGGCGCGCCTCGAGCTCCACGCGCTGTGCCTCCAGAATGACCTGTGCCGTGCCGTCCTCGATCCAGCGCGTGGTGATGAGCGTCGAGAGCGGCGCAGGCATCCACGCCGTCGTGCGCACGGCCTCGGCGGCCAGCGCGGCGCCATGCGGCGGCGTCAGCAGATAGCCGATGCGCAGCCCGGGCGCCAGGATTTTCGAAGTGGACGCGATATGGAAGGTCAGCTCGGGGCACAGGCTTGCGATGGTCGGCAGGCGCTTGCGCAGGAGCGGCCCGTAGACGTCGTCTTCGATGATGGCCACGTGATGGCGCCGCGCGATCTCCGCGAGCGCGAGCCGGCGTTCGAGGCTCATCGTGACGACGCTCGGGTTCTGCAGATTCGGCACGGTGAAGATGGCCTTGACGCGCATGCGCCTGCACGCGTCTTCCAGATGCTCCGGCAAGAGCCCGTCGGCGTCGCTCGGAATGCCGACGAGTTCGAACTGGAACGCCGGCGCGAGCGCTTTCAGGCCGTAGTAGGTGAGCTGGTCCGAGAGGATCACGCCGTCGTGGCCCATCAGGCTGCTCAGGACTGCGTAGAGACCGTGCTGCGCGCCGCTCGTGACGACGAGATTTTCGGGCGAGGGCGTGAAGCCCGGCGCGGCGATCCACCTCGCGCCCGCCGCGCGCGCCCATTCCGCGCCCTGGGGCGGTTGGTACTCCTGTGTTTCTGCAAAGCGCGGGTCGCGCGAAATCACGGCCATGGTGCGCGCGAGCTGCGTGAGGAATTCGCCGGTCGCGGGGCGGTTGACCGTCAGGTCGATCACGCCGTTCGTGCCTTCGCCCGCTGCCTGCGCGTTGCGCTGCGCGCTCGCCTGCACGGGCGGCATCGCGCCGCCGGTGACGATCGAGCCGCGCCGCTTGCTCGCGACGATCAGGCCGCGCGCCTGCAGCTCCTTGTAGGCGCGCGAAACGGTCGACACGTTGATGCCCAGTTCGATGGCCAGATCGCGTTGCGGCGGCAGCCGGCTGCCGGGCGGGTAGTGTCCGCTGCGGACCTGCTCCTCGAGATTGCGCGACACCTCGAGGTAGGTGGCCTGACGCCCTTTTGTATGGCTAGTGCCGTCAGGTTTTGTCTGGTATTTGTCCACTTTCATGCAAGTAATAACTCCATACAAAACTCGGTCT
>JAITTX010000448.1 GCA_031286755.1 Paraburkholderia sp. | reverse complement strand
GCGGGGGGGGGGGGCGCCCCCACCGCGCCCGGGGGGGGGGGGGTTGGGTGCTTGGGGGGGGGGGGGGGGGGCGGCCCGGCCCTGGGGGCGCCCCCCCCCCCCGCGCGTTTCCTTTACTGGTCGAGCACGAGCTTGATCTGAAGCGGCGGATCTTCGCGCGTGAGGTTCACGCGCTTGACGCCGGTGGCGGGTGCGTCTGCGTAGGCGAGATAGTCGATGGTCCAGCCGTCCTGCTGGATCTGCGCGAGGCGCTGCGGATCTTTTGCGTCGGGCGTGGTGTGCGCGCGCGACGTGGGCGCGACCGAGGGCTGCAGCCAGTAGCGCAGGCCTTCCACGGGCAGCGCGAAGCCGAGCGCCTGCTGCATCAGCGTGCTGACGTTGTCGGCGGTGAGCGGCTGCTTGTTCGGCAATTCGAGCGTGGCCTCGGCCGGCGACGAGGTGACGACGGCAAGCGTCTGCCCAAGCGGATTGAGCAGTTGCAGCGTCACGGTCGAGTCGGTTTCGCGCCAGTCGAAATTACCGTAGGCATTGCGCTGCTGGCCGTTCTGGTCGTTGTATTGGACGGCGAAGCGGCCATGATAGGCGCGGCTCGTTTGTGTGGTGAGCGAAGTCGTGGCGCGTGCGGTGGACGGTTCGTGCGGTGGTTGCGTCGCGCAGCCCGCGAGAGCGAGCAAGCCGCCGAGCAACGCGACCGCCGCCACACCTCGCGCCGGCCGCCGGCTCAGGCGGCTGGCGATCCAGCGGCTGGCGAACCAGCGGCTGGCGATCCAGCGCGAGACGGATCTCGCAAATACGGCGGCAGTGGCGGCGGGGCGGGAATGCGGATGAAATTCAGCCATCAGAGATCGTTGACCTGGAAGCGCTTGAGCGTCTTCAGGAGTGTGTCGTTATCGGGTTCGAGCTTGCGCGCCTCGCGCCAGGCCTGGAGTGCGCCGGCCTGGTCGCCGTTCTTCCACAGCACCTCGCCGAGGTGCGCGCCGATCTCGGCGTTCGGCTGCAGGCTGTAGGCCTTGCGCAGCAGCTTGATGGCGTCGGCGTTGTCGCCCATGCGGTACTTCACCCAGCCCACGCTGTCCATGATGAACGCGTCGTCAGGGGCGAGCGCCGAGGCTTTTTCGACAAGCTTGTCCGCTTCCTGCAGGCGCTGGTTGCGGTCCGCGAGCGAGTAGCCGAGTGCGTTATAGGCCTGCGGGTTGTCCGGCTGGGTCTTGATCAGCTTGCGCAGTTGCGCTTCCATGATGTCGTAATGGCCGGTCTTTTCGGCAGCCATTGCGTAGTCATAGGTGAGATCGGGATCGTCCGGAAAGTCGGCCGTGGCTTTGGCGAGGCGCGCCTCCGCCTCTGGATAGCGCTTCGCGTCGAACAGGATGGCCGCGTCCGTGCGCGCGATCAATGCCTGGTCGCGCGGGTCGTCGGCCTGGATGCTCGCGAGCTGGCGGCGGGCGTCGTCGACCTTGCCCTGCTTGTCGAGCATCTGCGCGCGCGTGATCTGCGCGGGCACGTATTGCTGGCTGTTGGGCTGGATCTTGTCGAGCCACTGCTGCGCGCCCGCGTCGTCCTTCTGCTCGGCGGCGAGCTGGGCCAGATAAATGTAGCCCTGGCCCGGGTCCGCGCCCGGCGTTTTCTCAGCCGCCTGCGAGTACTGAATCAGATATTGCTTCGCCTCGTCGTACTTCTTCTGCTGTACGTCGATGAGCGAGAGCGCCATCAGCGGCATCAGGTCCGTAGCATTGGCCTTGTGCAGGAATTCGAACTGCTTTTTCGCGTCGTCGATGCGGTCGGCGGCAAGATACGTTTGCGCGAGCGCAAGACGCCCATCACGCGATTTCGGATTCTGCTGAACATATTTTTCGATCGACGCGATGCCTTCCTGGCGCTCCTCCGGCCCCATCTGCGCGAGCATCAGCGCGGCGGGCAGGTAGTCGGGCTTGATGGCGAGCGCTTGCTCGAAGGACTTGCGCGCGCCCGGCACGTCGTCGGCGAGCAGTTGCTGGCGGCCGAGGGCGAGTTGCGCCTCGGGACGGTTCATGTCGTCCTTGAGCAGCGCCTTGAGCACGTCGAGGCCGCCGGCGCGATTCGGGCCGCGCGAGAGCAGCAGTTGCAGCGAGAGCAATGCCTGGCCGCGGCTGTCGGCCGGTACCCGGGCCAGCTCGCGCGCGAGCAGCGGCTGTGCGTCGGCGGGCTTGCCGGCGAGCACGAGCAGCGATGCGTCGAGCTGTGCCGCACGCTCCGAATCCGGCGCGTACTGCTGCCAGAGTTGCACGGCGCTGAGCGCGTCGGTCGGGCTTTGCGCCGCCAGCGCGATTTCCGTGGCACGTTGCGCCATGCGCGGGTCGTGCGTGTCGCGGGCGAGCGCGAGATAGGTCTGATAGGCCGGCGCCGGCTGATTGCGCTGCAGCGCGATTTCAGCGGCGAGCACCTGAAAGACGATCTGGCTCGAGAGCGCGACGTTCGGCAAGTCCTTCTTTTCGTCGGGCGAAGCAGGACCGAACGCATCCGGCATGGTGACGGAAGTGTCGTCCGTGGTGGGGGCCGGATCCTGCGCGTACGCGCTCGACGTAGTCAATGCCCAGGCCGCGAGCACCGCCGCGCCGATCAGGCGGTGGGGGCCGAACGCACGCAGTTGCAGCGCCTGGCGCAAACGCGGCGCCGCCACGTTGGATCCCGATTGAGATCCGGCTTCGGAGCCCTGAGGCGAGCGCTTCGCAAACAGCTTTACGAAAGACAGTTCCATGGAATTCCGTCGAATGTTTCGGTCGATTGTAACGCGCTGGATACAATACGCGCACAACGATGACGCAAGTTGCAGACCAGCCCTGTTACGCTCGCCGGATCGTTCCAGCACAACCTCACAACCCTTTAGACATGCCAGAACTGCCAGAAGTTGAAGTTACCCGCAGGGGCATCGAGCCTTGGGTCGCGGGCCGCCGCGTCGAGCGTGTCGACGTGCGCAATCCGGCCCTGCGCTGGCCCGTGCCGGCCACGCTTGCGCGCACGCTGCGCGGGCGCACGATTCGTTCCGTGGGCCGGCGTGGCAAGTACCTGCTGTTCGAGGTCGACGAGGGCTGGTTCATCGTGCATCTTGGCATGACTGGCACGCTGCGCGTGTTACGCAATCTTCCAAAACCGCCGGTCGCGGAGAAGCACGATCACGTCGACTGGCTATTCGACGACTTCACGCTGCGTTTTCGCGACCCGCGCCGCTTCGGCGCCGTGCTCTGGCATCCGCGCGAAGCGGGCGACGTGCTCGGCCATCCACTGCTTGCGAAGCTCGGCATCGAGCCGTTTACGAGCGCATTTTCAGGCGCGCTGCTGTTTCGCGAGACGCGCGGTCGCAAGGTTTCCGTCAAGCAGGCGCTGCTCGCCGGTGACATCGTGGTGGGCGTTGGCAATATCTACGCGTCGGAAAGTCTTTTTCGCGCGGGCATCCGGCCGACCACGGCGGCGGGCCGCGTTTCGCTCGCGCGCTATGAACTGCTCGCCGACGCCGTGCGCGCCGTGCTGGCCTCGGCGATCGAGAAGGGCGGCAGCACGCTGCGAGATTTCGTCGGCAGCAATGGCGAAAGCGGGTACTTTCAGCTCGAATACTTCGTGTATGACCGCGCTGGTCAGCCCTGCCGCATATGCGGCACGCCGATCAAACAGATCGTGCAGGGCCAGCGGTCCACTTATTTCTGTCCGCGCTGTCAGCGCTGATTGCAAGCCCTTCCTGCAAGCTCCTCCATGTATCTTTCATCCGTCTCTACCGAAATCGCTCCCGGCACGTATCCGGCCAACCTGCTCGCGAGCTTCGCGCCGCGCCTGATCGCCTGGCAGCGCGAGCATGGCCGCCACGATCTGCCCTGGCAGAACACGCGTGATCCCTATCGCATCTGGCTTTCGGAAATCATGTTGCAGCAGACGCAGGTTTCCACGGTGATTCCGTATTACGCGCGATTTCTCGAGCGCTTTCCCACCGTCGAGGCGCTCGCAGTCGCCCCCATCGACGACGTGATGGCGCTCTGGGCCGGGCTTGGCTACTACTCGCGGGCGCGCAATCTGCATCGATGCGCACAGGTGGTGGCCGGGGAGCATGGCGGTCAGTTTCCGTCGACGGTCGAGGGGCTCGCCGAGTTGCCCGGCATCGGCCGTTCGACGGCGGCGGCGATTGCCTCGTTCGCGTTCGGCGCGCGCGCGACGATTCTCGACGGCAACGTGAAGCGCGTGCTGGCGCGCGTGTTCGGCGTGGAGGGCTTTCCGGGCGAGAAGCGCGTGGAGAACGCGATGTGGGCGCTCGCGGAGTCGCTCGTGCCGGGTGCCGATGCGAGCAACGCCGACGTGAGTGCCTATACGCAGGGCCTGATGGATCTGGGCGCGACGCTGTGCACGCGCGGCAAGCCCGATTGCGAACGCTGCCCGTTCGCGGACGATTGCGTGGCAAAGACCACGGGCCGCCAGCGCCAGTTGCCCGCCGCGCGCCCGAAGAAGGCCGTGCCCACGCGTCGCACGTGGATGCTCGTGCTGCTCGACGGCGACGCGGTGATGCTGGAAAAGCGCCCGCCCACGGGTATCTGGGGCGGCCTGTGGAGTCTGCCCGAAGCCGCCGGCGAAGCGGCGCTCGCGGATCGCGCGCAAATGTTCGGCGCGACGGCGAAGGCCTCGCCGCTCGCGTCGCTCACGCATACGTTCACGCACTTCAAGCTCGACATCGAGCCACGCGTGGTCGAGCTCGAGCATAAGAGGGCTGCGCTCGTGGCTCACGAGGGAGAAACGGTGTGGGTCGCGCTGCGCGAGATCGACGCCTATGGGGTGCCGGCGCCGGTGCGCAAGCTGCTCGACGGCCTGCGCGGTTCGCTGATCTGAGGCAAGAACGCGGGCATCCGGCGTGCAATAAGCATTGCGCGCCGAAAACCGCGTTACAGCAGTTGATGCTGCTGCATGTAGTGATGCACGACGTCGATGCGCGCGCCGGCGTCGTTGAGCTCCATCAGCTTCTGACGCGCTCGCAGCGCGATGGGCAGGACTTCCGCGAGGCGGTTGGAGACCCACGACGGATCGTCGAAGCGGAACGGCTCCGCGAATGGCAGGCTCGCCGCATCGCGCTCGCGTATCGTCGCGATGATGCGCTCCAGCACCTCGGCACAGGCGCCGAAGCGTGCGAGATGCTCGGAGCCTTCGAGCGGAATGTCGTCGGGCAGCGGTTCTGCCATACCGACCAGCAAGCCGTCGGCTTGTTCGCGATGGGAGAGCAGCCGGAACCGCCGCGTGCCGTGCGCACGGATGAGCAGCATGCCGAACGTCTCGACGTCGCACTGCTCGATTTCGGCGAGACAGCCCACGCTTTCGGGCACCGCGGTGGTTTCGTCGGGCTGCGCGACTTCGGCGCCGCTTTTGAGCAGACAGACGCCGAACGGCGTTTTCTCGCGCAGACATTCGCGCGCCATGTCCAGATAACGCGCCTCGAAAATCTTCAGCGGCAACAGGCCGCCGGGGAAGAGCACCGTATGCAGCGGAAAGAGCGGCAAATCGGCGAGCACGGCAGGAGAAGAGGACATGGCGCAACGCTTCAGTTAAGGGCCGCGCGACGCGGCCGCGTTAGGCGATCAGCCGGGACGATTCTCCGACGTCGAGTGGCGCGTCGCGATGACGCACGATGACGTTCGACTCGCCGGCGAAGCGCGTGGCGAGCGTCTGGGCAATGTAGACCGAGCGATGCTGGCCGCCGGTGCAGCCAACCGCGACGGTCAGATAGCTGCGGTTGTCGTTGCGGAAATGCGGCAGCCATTTAGCAACGAACGCGTAGATATCGTCGATCATTTCGTGGACGGCCGGCTGCGCGTTCAGAAACTCGATCACGGGCGCATCGAGCCCGGTGAGCGGCCGCAGACGGGCGTCGTAATGCGGGTTCGGCAGCGTGCGCACGTCGAACACGAGATCCGCGTCGAGCGGCACGCCGCGCTTGAAGCCGAAGGATTCGAAGGTGAGCATCAGCGAGCCGCGCTCGCCTTCGACGAACACCTTGATCCACTGGCGCAGCGCATTGGCGCTCAGGTTGCTCGTGTCGACCTGATGGCCGAATTCGGCGAGATTCGCGACCAGTTCGCGCTCGTGCTCGATGGCCTCTTCAAGCGACTTGAGCATGCCGACGTTGGCGTCGTGCGTGACCGACCCGGAAAGCGGATGGCGGCGGCGCGTCTCGGAAAAGCGCTGAATGAGCGACTGCGTGCTCGCATTGAGGAACAGCACACGCAGGTCGTGCTCGAGCGCGAGGTCGCGGATCATCTGCGGCATGTCCTCGAACGAGGAACTCGAGCGCGCGTCGATCGCAACCGCGAGACGCTCGTAGCCGTCTGCGGAGAGATATTGGGCCAGTTGCGGCAGGAAGCGCGGCGGCAGATTGTCGACGCAGAAGTAGCCGACGTCTTCGAGCGCATTCAGCGCCACTGACTTGCCGGAGCCCGAAATGCCGGTGATCAGGATAATACGCATGAGAAAGAGGATGAACCCGATTGGGTCATCATAGCATTCGATCTATGCGCCGGCGATGACGCTCCGGTGGCATATCGCGCGTCACGGGAGCGCGCGACATGCCGGAAACTGCCGGGAAACCGTTGCAACGCGGCTGAAAGTGCCGTCCACCGCCCGCCGATGGCCGTGTTGCATATGGCGCCGCGCCGCGTGGTGAGTCAGATCAGCTTGCCGGGGAACTGGCTGTCCGGGTCCTGCATGGCGAGGCGCTGGCGATCCATGAAGTCGCGCAGGGTGTCGATGCCGCGCAATTGCAGGATGGTGTTGCGCACTGCGGCCTCGACGAGCACCGCGAGGTTGCGGCCCGCCGCGACCTGGATCGTGACCTTGCTGATGGGCAGGCCGAGCACGTCTACCGTCTGGCTTTCCAGCGGCAGCCGCTGGAACTCGCCGTCGGGCCGGCGCACCAGTTGCACGATGAGCTTGAGCTTCATCTTCCGGCGCACCGCGGTTTCGCCGAAGATCGTCTTGATGTCGAGCAGACCCAGACCACGCACCTCAAGCAGGTTCTGCAGGAGCGGCGGGCAGCGGCCTTCGACGAAATCGGGGCCGAGGCGCACGAAATCGACGGCGTCGTCGGCCACGAGGCCGTGGCCGCGGCTGATGAGCTCGAGCCCGAGCTCGCTCTTGCCGAGGCCCGAATCGCCGGTGAGCAGCACGCCCATGCCGAGAATGTCCAGGAACACGCCGTGCAGCGTCGCGCGCGGCGCGAGGATGCGCGACATGTAAAGACGCAGACTGTCGATCACCGTGGCCGCCGACATGGGCGTCGTGAAGAGCGGCGTGGAGGAGCGCGTGCAGCGCAGCACCAGTTCGGGCGGCGCGGTCATGCCGTCGGCGACCACGAGGAACGGCGGCTCGAGCGCGATGAGCTCGGCCATGTGGCGCGAGCGGTCTTCGTCGGTCTGGCGCTGGTAGTAGTGGATTTCGGCGTCGCCGAGCACCTGGATGCGGTTCGGGTGGATCAGGTTCAGGTGGCCGACGAGGTCGGCGCTTGCTGTCGCCGTTGCCACCGTCTCGGCCGAAAAGCCGCGTTCCCAGCCTTCGTGCCCCGTCAGCCAGCTGAGCTTCAGCGTGGTGGCGTTGTCGTCGAAGATGCTTTGGGCGTTGATGCTGGAAGTGTCCATGAGTCCTGGCGCAAAAGGCGCGAAAAGCCTGGCGTTACATCAAGGTTGCCACTGGGTGAGCAGGCGATGCAACGTCTCGCGATCTTCCTCAGTGTGCAGCCGCTCGCGTGTTTCGCGGTCCGACAGTAGCTGGGCGATCTCGGACAGAATTTCAAGATGCTGCTGCGTGGCCTGTTCCGGCACGAGCAGAAAGATGAGGAGCGAGACGGGCTGGCCGTCCGGGGCTTCGAAGGGAATCGGCTCGGCAAGGCGCACGAAGGCGGCAAGCGGTTGCTTCAGGCCCTTGATGCGCCCGTGCGGAATGGCCACGCCTTCACCGAGGCCGGTGGAGCCGAGGCGCTCGCGCGCGAACAGATTGTCGGTAACCGTGCTGCGGGCGATGCCGTTCTGGTTTTCGAAGATCAGTCCAGCTTGTTCGAAGACGCGTTTCTTGCTGGTAACGGACAGGCCGACGACGACGTTCTCGATGGGAAGTATTTTGGCTAAACGATTCATGTTGGCAGGCGAAAACGTGGCCTGAATGCTCCTCACCCCGACAACTGGCGCAGCTGATGCGCGAGGCGGCGCGCCGTTGCGCGCAAGAGAACCCCTGCGCACTGTGGCACCCCGCCTGGCACGACCAGCGCGGTGCCGGGACCGTGGGGACGTATTACCCCGAAAGTGACTGGATCATTATAGAACAAGCGTACTGGCCGATGGTGCGATGCGCCATGCATCGGCGCAACCATTGTTGCGCGGTTGCACCCTCGAGCACCGTTCGATGCCGGACACACGGATATCATGCACCCTGCACGCAGGGTGGCCCACGAAAAAGCCGCCCAGCGAGGGCGGCTTCGTTGGTGGCCGGTTCGAGGCCATATTTTGCATGTTCGCTCACGTCTGCAATCGGGGTTGCATCAGCTCCGGGCGTTCAGTGCGTTATTGCGGCGGAACTTCGACCGGCGCTGCCGGCTGATACTTGAGCGATTCGTGCTGGTGCCCCTGCAGGCGATCCTTATGACGCACGACCTGGCGATCTAGCTTGTCGACCACGAGATCAATGGCGGCGTACATGTCGCCATTGCAGCTCTCCACGAAAATATCCTTGCCTTTCAGATGAAGGTTCACTTCAACCTTCTGTCTCTTGTCCTTTTCCTTATGGTTGTCGACCGAGAGGACCACATTGCCATCGATGACCTGATCGAAATGCCTTAGCACCCTGTCCAGTTTGGTGATCACGTATTCTCGCAACGCTGGCGTTACTTCGAGATGGTGTCCACTGATCTTCAGATTCATAGTGCTTCTCCAGGCTATTGGCCACGTGACGCGTGAAGCGCGGCTGTGCCGGTCGACTGGCTCGCCCGGGTCGTGCGGCTCCCCGAAAGGCCGTTACGAGGGGCTAGCTCGACCGGCCACTTCCGCCAACTGGCGCCGCGGCCGGAAAGTGCCCATTCCGCAAAAGCCGGAACAGGCTTAAAGAGACTTGCGCAGATTAACCGCTGGAATCTTCAGTGCCTCGCGGTATTTCGCGACGGTGCGCCGCGCGACCACGAAACCCTGTTCTGCCAGCAGTTCGGCTATGCGGCTGTCCGAAAGAGGGGATTTGGTGTTCTCGGCTCCTATGAGTTGCTTGATCAGGGCGCGGATGGCGGTAGACGATGCTGCGCCTCCCGTGTCCGTTGAAACATGCGATCCGAAGAAGTACTTAAATTCAAGTGTCCCGAATGGAGTCAGCATGTATTTACCGGTTGTCACACGCGAGACAGTTGATTCGTGTAGGCCCAGCGTATCAGCAATCTCCCTCAAAACCAAGGGGCGCATGGCAATCTCGCCGTGCACGAAAAAGTTCTTCTGACGCTCGACGATTGCCTGCGCGACGCGCAGGATCGTCTCGAAGCGCTGCTGGATGTTCTTGATGAGCCAGCGCGCTTCCTGCAACTGCTGCCGCAACGACCCGCTGCCCGGGTCGCCCCGGTTATTGCGCAGGATATTGGCATACAGGTGGTTGATGCGCAGCTTCGGCACCACCTCCGCATTGAGTTCGGCGTGCCAGTTCTGGCCCGTCTTCTTCACGATGATGTCCGGCACCACATAGTCGGCTTCGGCCTTGCCATACGCTGCGCCCGGAAATGGTTCGAGCGAGCGGATCAATGTATGCGCTTCGCGTAATTCGTCGTCGCCGGCCTTCAGTTGCTTGCGCAAGCGCGTGAAGTCGCGCGCGGCGAGCAGTTCCAGATGGTTCGACACGATCTCGAGCGCGAGCGTGCGCGTAGGAGACGAATTGACGCGCAGCAATTGCAGCTTCAGGCACTCCGACGCCGAGCGCGCTCCCACGCCGGCTGGGTCGAAGCTGTGCAGGAGCGCGAGCGCCGCATTCAGTTCGTCGGCGTCGACTTCCAGTTCTTCCGGGATATCGGCAAGAATTTCGTCGCAGGTTGCCGAGAGGTAGCCGTCGTCGTCGAGCGATTCGATCAGGAACGTAATGAGCGCGCGGTCGCGCTGGCTCGCATTGGTCTCGCGCAGTTGCGCCATGAGATGGTCGCGCAGCGTGGTGGTCGATTCGTGAATTTGCAGCGGCGGCAGGTCGTCGTCGTCCGAGGCGTTGCCGGAGCGGCCGTAGTCGTCGAGGTTCCACTGGCTCGCCTCACCGTTCGCATCGCCGCCGAGGCCGTTGTATTCGTCCACGCCCTGCGGCTCGCCGTCGCCGCTTTCGCCGCCTGAGGACGAGGTTGCGCCGTTGCCCGCGCCCTGCATCGGCTCGACGCCCGAAGGAGTGGGCGGCTGCGCGATGACCGAGCCGTCCGCGGCCACGCGCAGCGGGCTTGCGATCCAGTCGTCCTCGTTTTCGAGCAAGGGATTCTGCGAGATCGCCGTGGCGACCTCTTGCTGCAGTTCGAGCGTCGACAACTGCAGCAGCCGGATGGACTGTTGTAGCTGCGGAGTGAGCGCAAGATGCTGCGAGAGGCGGAGTTGGAGGCTGGCTTTCATGGCAGTGTGCGATTCATTGTAAAGAGTTTGCCACGCTCGCGATACCAAGAAACATTCGCGAAAACGCGCGTGCCCTGCGGTAGTGCGAAGGCCGGCTGCAAGCGCGAATTTGGTGCGCAAACAGGCGCGCGCGGGGCGTTCGCGCGCACGCTTGAGCGGCTCGCGGCGCATGCGCCTCATCAAGGCGGACCGGGCAAACGCAATGGGAAAGCGGGAGGAGATAGGGGGTGCTACGGGCGGCCGGACTCGCCAGGATGTGGCGAGCGGCGTTCAGGGCGCGCGCGGGGTATCTGGCGCGCCCCGGCCGGCGTGTTACATGCGGAAATGCTCGCCGAGGTAGACGCGGCGAACGTTTTCGTTCTCGATGATTTCGCCGGGGGCGCCTGCGGCGAGCACGCTGCCGTCGCTGATGATGTACGCGTGGTCGCAGATGCCAAGCGTTTCACGCACGTTGTGGTCCGTGATCAGCACGCCGATGTTGCGCTGCTTGAGGAACTTCACGATCTTCTGGATTTCCAGCACGGCGATCGGATCGACGCCCGCAAACGGCTCGTCGAGCAGGATGAAGCTCGGGTCTGTTGCGAGCGCGCGCGCGATTTCCACGCGGCGGCGCTCACCGCCCGAAAGTGAGAGCGCCGGATTGTCGCGCAGATGCGCGATCTGGAGCTCGTCGAGGAGCGCGTCCGAGCGTGTGGCGATGGCATCCTTCGACAGACGCTTGCCGTGCTCGTCGGTTTGCAGTTCCAGCACCGCGCGGATGTTTTCTTCCACGGTGAGCTTGCGGAACACCGAAGCTTCCTGCGGCAGGTATGAAAGGCCGAGCGCCGCGCGCTTGTGGATGGGCAAGAGGCTGATGGACTCGCCGTCGAGGTCGATCTCGCCCGCGTCGAGCGGCACGAGCCCCACGATCATATAGAACGACGTGGTCTTGCCCGCGCCGTTGGGCCCGAGCAGTCCGACCACTTCGCCGCTTTTCACGTCGAGCGAGACGTCCTTGACCACGGTGCGCGAGCCATAGCGCTTCTTGAGGTTGCGCACGACGAGCGAGCTCGTCTTGCCCGCGGCCGGGCGCTGATGGATGGGGGAGGCGATGGCGGTGTTCACTGTTGCGGCGCTCCCTTGATTGTCGTGGAGGGCGCGAGCGTGGCCGGGCCGCCCGAGAGCGGCTGCGCGCCGCCGTTGCGCGGCGAGAGCATCGCGCGCACGCGGCCCTTGGGGTTGCCGGGGCTGGCGACGTCCGAGCCCGATTTCGCGGTGTAGAAGTCGTTCTGGCCGTCATAGGTGATGACGCTGCCGTGGACCGTGTCCATCACCGTCGAGAGACCTTGCAGGCGGCGCACCGTCGCGCGCGTGGTGAGCGTGGTGAGATCCTGTTTGCCGTCGTAGTCGATGCGCTCGGCGGTGCCGTCGACGTATTCGTCGATGCCCTCGCGCTTCTGGCGGAAGTAGGCGAGGTTGGCCTCCGGCGTGCCAGGCGCCACCGTGCCGGTGGCGTACTGATAGCCTTGTGGGTCTTGCGTGACGACGAGCTTGTCGGCCTTGATCATGATCGTGCCCTTCGTGGCGACCACGTGGCCCGTGAAGATGGTCTGCTGCTTCAGGTCGTCGTACGTCATGTTGTCCGCTTCGATGTTGAGCGGCTTGTCCTTGTCGGCGCGCTCGGCGTGCGCGGCGGGCGCAATGCACGCGAGCGGGAGGGCGGCTGCGAGCGCGGCCAGCGTCGCGAACGCAGCGCGGCGCCAGCCCTGCGCGTGCGGGCGGCCGGACAAAGGTCGTGGAAGCGAATCGTTCATGCAGTCGTGCCTTGGGTGGACGGCCCGGGGATCAGGACGAGCCGCCGGAGTCAATCGGGGCGATCGCGCCGCGGACGTTGCCGTAGAGCTGGATGACCCGGGTGACGTTGTTGTAGTTCATGCCGCTGGTGGCCGTCATGACCGACTGGCCGCGACGAAGTTTAACCGGCTTTTCGGTCAGGATCACATCGTCGTTCACGAGCACGCGGAAATGCTCGGAATCAGCTTGCATGTCGGGGTCGCCCGCGCCGGCGGCGCGCAGAATGTGCGCGTCGTCGTACAGGTCGACGATCGAGGCGTCGCCGTTGACCGTACCGCGCTTGCCCGTGGCCGTGACCACGGGCTTGCCGGGCTGGAATGCGCGCACCGCCGGCATCGTGAGGTCGCTATTCGAGTCGTCCTCGTAGTGCACCATGTGGGCGGCGGTGAGCCGGTATTGCGTGGAGCCCGACTGGTCGAGCTCGGAGACCGAGAAGTTGTCGGCGAAATAGTCGGGCGTGTGCGTGAGCGGGCGCGGCGC
>JAITTX010000377.1 GCA_031286755.1 Paraburkholderia sp. | reverse complement strand
TGCTGCCGAACTACCTGCGCTTCGTGAAGGGCGTGGTGGATTCGAGCGATCTGCCGCTCAACGTCTCGCGCGAAATCCTCCAGGAAAGCCGCGACGTGAAGGCGATTCGCGATGGCGTGACCAAGCGTGTGCTGTCGATGCTCGAAGAGATGGCCTCGGCGCAAACCGATGCCGAAGCGAAGGAAGAGGACAAGGCGAAGTTCGCGACCTTCTGGAGCGAGTTCGGCCAGGTGCTCAAGGAAGGCGTGGGCGAAGACCAGGCGAACAGCGAGCGTATCGCGAAGCTGCTGCGCTTTGCCTCGACGCACAACGACACCGACGAGCAGACCGTAACGCTTGCCGACTACGTCGCGCGCATGAAGCCCGAGCAGACGAAGATCTACTACGTGACCGCCGATACCTGGCAGGCCGCGAAGAATAGCCCGCACCTCGAAGTCTTCCGCAAGAAGGGCGTGGAAGTGCTGCTGCTCACGGACCGCGTGGACGAATGGATGCTGTCGTTCCTGAACGACTTCGACGGCAAGCCGCTCGCGAGCGTGGCGCGCGGCGACCTCGACCTGGGCGCGCTCAACGACGAGGAAAAACAGCAGCAGGAGAAGGTGAGCGAAGAGCTCAAGCCGCTCGTGGAGCAGATGAAGGAAGCGCTCAAGGACAAGGCCAAGGACGTGCGCCTCACGTTCCGCCTGACCGATTCGCCGAGCTGCCTCGTGGCCGACGAAGGCGACATGAGCGGCTACCTGCAGCGCATGCTCAAGGCCGCCGGCCAGCAGGCGCCGCAGATGCAGCCGATTCTCGAAGTCAATCCCGAGCATCCGCTCGTGAAGGCGCTGCGCACCGATAGCGCGGACTTCGGCGACTGGTGCCATCTGCTGTTCGATCAGGCGATGCTGGCCGAAGGCGGCGCGCTGGAAGATCCGGCCAGCTTCGTGAAGCGCACCAACGCGCTGCTGCTCGCGCGGGCGGGTTAAAACACGCACGCCGCGCGGTGCGTGGCGGTTGCCTCATCGATCCCCTTGCGGCCTCGCGCTGCAAGGGGATTTTTTCTGGTGAGCCGCTTCCTCGTCGTTTCCTGGCGGCTTCCACGCCGCTTCGTTTCGATGCCCGCCCGGCGGCGAATTGAAATGCACGGGGCCGATAATGCGCGCCATGCCCACCCGATTCGATGCCGCCGACGCGCACTGGCGCGTCGCGCCCCTCGCGGCCTTCAGCGCCGATCAGAAAGACTGGCTCACCCGTGGCGGTTCGCTGACTGCGCATCTGCGCGCGCTCGGCCACGTCGTCGTGCGCGTGACGCGCGAAGCCGTCGACATGTCCTGGCCGGACGAATGCGCCGCGCTCGGCCTCGCGCCGCGCGAGCGGGCCTGGGTGCGCGAGATCGTGCTCGAAGTCGATGGCGTGCCGTTCGTGGCCGCGCACAGCGTGACGCCGCTCGTGGCGAGCCGCGGCATCTGGCAGGCCATGCGCCGTTTGCGTACGCGTCCGCTCGCGGAGCTGCTCTACACCGATAGCGGCGTCGCGCGCTCGGTGCTCGTGAGCCGGCGCGTGAGCGCGCGACATCCGCTCCATGCGCTGGCCGCGCGCGAAACGCAAGGACCTGTGCCGCATGGGTTCGTCGCGCGGCGTTCCGTGTTCGAGCGCCACGGCGCGCCGCTCATCGTGACCGAATGCATGTTGCCCGCGTTGTGGCAGTGTCTTGTGGGTCTGGCACGCGAGGTGCAACCAGCGTTGCCGGCATCCTCGACACATTCGGCGCGCGAGCGCGGGCCGCTCGGCCACACCGCCTCGCGGGCCGCGCATCCCTCACCACAGGCGGTGCGTTGAGCACCGTCGCTCCACACTCGGCGAGCCCCTGCCGATGAGCCTCAAGCGCTGCTTCGCACCGGTTGTCGACGCGCATACGCGCGTGCTGGTCCTCGGCAGCCTGCCGGGCGAGGCGTCGCTCGCGCAGCAGCAGTACTACGCGCACAAGCAGAACCGGTTTTGGCACCTGGTGGGCGAGGTGATCGGCGTGGATCTTCCTGTGATGGAATACGAGGCGCGGCTGAAAACGCTGCTGGAATACCGTATCGGTTTGTGGGACGTGGTGGCGCAGGCGCGGCGCGAGGGCAGTCTCGACGGCAATATCCGCGATCACGCGGGCAACGATCTTATAGCGTTGATCGACGCGTTGCCCGCGCTCGAAGCGGTTGCGTTCAACGGCGGCACCGCGGCGCGCATCGGCGAGCGCATTCTCGGGCCGTGCGCCCAGCGCTTGCGTATTCTGCGCATGCCGTCGAGTAGTCCTGCCTATGCGTCGATGAATTTCGCCGCGAAGCTGGCGGCGTGGCGCGCGCTCGGTGAATTCGCGGGAGCGCCGCGCACCGGTGCGCCAAAACATAAGCGCGATGCAAGCGCACCACGCTAAGCGCGCCTGCGAGCGACGACACACGATGCCGGTTGCGTGCGTGCGACCAGCAAAATGAGGCCGGCTCCTGTCGCATAAAACCGGCCCGACAGGTCGCGAATGCTATGCTCTCGGTCGCCTGCGCAGTTGTGTCCGACATAGCGTCCAACGTTGCGTTTGAATTCGCACCCAAAACGCCGTGGATCTCGCATCCGCACCTGCCCCTCATCAGCAAGAAAGCAAGACATCTCCACATGACGACTCTCATCAAGCGCGCTTCGGCCGAAGCGCGCGCATTCAGCAAGACCCGTAAATCCGCCTCGAAGCAGGCTCGCGAGCAGGCCGACGCCGATCTCGACAACGCACCGGTCATCGAAGCGCCGCGCAAGCCGCGCTTCGCGCCCGTGACGTTCTCGGAAGAGGGCGGCGTGCGCTATCTGCATTTCGGCACCGAGTGGGTCCAGGGCGCGATGCGTCTTTCGAAGCCGCAGCACATCGAGCTCGAATACGCCCAGCAGATGATGGCCTGGCTGCTGTTCCTCGCCACGCCCGCGCGCATCGTGCAACTGGGTCTGGGCGCCGCCGCGCTGACCAAGTTCGCGCATCGCTATCTGCGTCCCGCGAAGGTCGAGGCGATCGAGTTGAATCCGGCCGTGGTGGTGGCCGCGCGCACGATGTTCGAGCTGCCGTATGACGACGCGCGCCTCGCCGTGCGCGAGCTCGACGCGTGGGACTTCGTGCACGACCGCGCGAACCACGGCACGGTCGGCGCGCTGCAAATCGATATCTATGACGCGACCGCGCGCGGCCCGGTGCATGACAGCGTGGCGTTCTATCGCGCGGCGCGCGCGTGTCTCGCCGGTGCGGGCGTGGCGACCATCAACCTGTTCGGCGACCACCCGAGCTACGTGCGCAACATGAAGCGCCTGAAGGAAGCCTTCGATGGCCGCGTGATCGCGCTGCCCGAAGTGCACGACGGCAACCGCATTGCGCTGGCGTTCTCGGGTCCGGCGCTCGAGGTGAGCTGGGCGGCGCTCGACAAGCGCGCGCGCCTGCTCGAAAGCAAGCTCGGCTTGCCGGCGCACCAGTGGGTGAAGGCGCTGCGCGAGGCCGATGCCGAGCAAAACAAGAGCGCCCGCAGCGACGACATGTTCGTTATCTGACGTCAGCGCCACGAGGCGTGGCATGCGTTGACGCGCCGGCGCATGCCGGGCGCGTCGGGAAAGACCGGTCCCATGACAGATGGGGCCGGTTTTTTTTCGCCTCGGATCACGAAGCTTTCGAATTGCCGACGAATTGGGCTCGATATGGATCACACGCGGATCAAGCACGCAGCATGCACCATGCCAGCCGTGTCTTGACAACATGATCTAAATTGGGGTCCGCCCTTCTTGACCGGCCGCTGCGGCGTCGCTACTCTTTTCTGCGCTTTCGGGGACCTTGCGAGGCACGATCTCGCGGGCCGAGAACCGCTTCATATCGAGCGGTGGACCACACCAAAACCCGCATAACTACATAAGTAACGAGGAGACGTCATGGCTCACGACGCCGACGCCAAAAAGGCCAGCAAGCACTGGCTATGGCTGTTGCTCTTGCCCTGGATCGCCATGATCTGGGTGCCGTCGTACAACAAGGTCGAGCCCACGCTGTGGGACTTCCCCTTTTTCTACTGGTATCAGCTGCTCTGGGTGTTGATCAGCGCCGTCATCACGGTGTTCGTCTATATCAAGACCAAGAATCGCTCGAGCGGCGCCGGCAAGGCAGGGGGTGGGCAATGAACGTCACGGCAACCTTTGTCTTCGTGCTGTTGTTTATCGGCGTCACCATCGTCGGCTTCCTGGCCGCGCACTGGCGCAAGGGCGACCTCGCCCATCTCGACGAGTGGGGGCTCGGCGGCCGGCGTTTCGGCACCATCGTCACGTGGTTCCTGCTCGGCGGCGATCTCTATACGGCCTACACCTTCGTGGCGGTGCCGGCGCTCGTGTTCGGTGCAGGCGCAACCGGCTTCTTCGCGCTGCCCTATACGATCCTGATCTATCCGTTCGCATTCGTGGTGTTCCCGAAGCTCTGGGCCATCGCCAAGCGCCACAGCTATGTCACCTCGGCCGACTTCGTGAGCGCACGCTATGGCAGCCGCGTGCTCGCACTCGCCGTCGCGGTCACCGGCATCGTCGCGACCATGCCGTACATCGCGCTGCAACTGGTGGGCATCGAGGTGGTGATCGGCGGGCTCGGCTTCAACACCACCGGTTTCGTCGGCGATCTGCCGCTCATCATCGCGTTCGCGATTCTCGCGGCCTATACCTACACCTCGGGCCTGCGCGCGCCGGCCATGATCGCGGTGGTGAAGGACGTGCTCATCTACATCACGATCATCGCGGCCATCATCGTGATTCCCGCGAAACTGGGCGGGTTCGGCCACATCTTCGGCGCGGTGCCGCCGGCCAAGCTGCTGCTCAAGGCGCCGGACGCCGCGAGCCTGAACGGTTATAGCGCCTACGCGACCCTCGCGGTGGGCTCGGCGCTCGCGCTGTTCCTGTATCCGCACTCGATCACGGCGATTCTCTCGTCGTCGTCGGGCAACAGCATCCGCCGCAACATGTCGATGCTGCCGGCGTACTCGCTCGTGCTCGGCCTGCTCGCGCTGCTCGGATACATGGCGCTCGCCTCGGGCGTGAAGGACATGCCGCAATACGCGCCGTACTTCAAGGCCTTCGGCCCGAACTTCGCGGTTCCGGCGCTGTTCCTGGAATACTTCCCGTCGTGGTTCGTGGGCGTGGCGTTCGCGGCCATCGGCATTGGCGCGCTGGTGCCCGCGGCAATCATGTCGATTGCGGCCGCCAACCTCTACACGCGCAACATCCACAAGGAGTTCATCAACCGCAACATGAATCACGAGCAGGAGACCAATGTCGCCAAGCTGGTCTCGCTGATCGTGAAGGTGGGGGCGGTGGCGTTCATCCTGGGTCTGCCGCTCACGTATGCGATCCAGCTGCAACTGCTCGGCGGGATCTGGATCATCCAGACGCTGCCCGCGATCGTGCTCGGTCTCTACACGCGCATGCTCGACTGGCGCGGCCTGCTGATCGGCTGGGCGGCGGGCATTGCCACCGGCACGTGGATGGCGATTTCGCTGCACCTCAAGGGTTCGATCTTCGTCGTGCACCTGTTCGGCATGGCTGTGCCGGGCTACGCGGCGGTGTGGTCGCTGGTCGTGAACCTCGTGGTGTCGGTGGTGGTTTCGCTGCTCGTGCACCTCGTCGGCATGCAAAAGGGCGAGGACCGCACGCGCCCCGAGGACTATCTCGACCCGATCGAAAGCTGATCCGAAGCGCGCGCCAGGGCCTGGACCCTGCGCGCGCAGCTTGCCTCACGCGCAATGCCCGCAACGTCATGGTTGCGGGCATTCGTTTTTCTGGTGCACGATGCTCGCAGGGACGGCGACGCCGCAGAGGTCGTTTCCAGCCCCTCGCCGATTTTCCGCCCACTTGCGTCACGTCCTGCAGGCTTCGAGCGCGCCAGGGCTTCGGCCGACCACGACACCGAAACCGCATCCGCCGCCACCGACGATGCGTTGCGCCAGGGCGCGAGCGCCGCCGCGCGCCGCAAGCCCGCACGCAGGCGTTCGCGCGT
>JAITTX010000310.1 GCA_031286755.1 Paraburkholderia sp. | reverse complement strand
CGGACCGGCGCGGCGTGGCGGGCATGGTGTTCGGCTTCAAGTGCGCGGGCGCGGCGGCCGAACGCGGCGACTCGCTCGACGAAGTCGCGCGCATTGCGGCCAAGGCGAACGGCGCCACGCGCACGATGGGCGTGGGCCTCTCGCCCACGATCCTGCCGGCGGCGGGCAAGCCCACCTTTACCCTGCCCGAGGGCGAGATGGAGATCGGCATCGGCATTCATGGCGAGCCGGGCACGCACCGCGGCAAGCTCGAAAGCGCGGACGCGATTGCCGAGCGTCTCGCGGGCGCCACGCTGCGCGACTTGCAGGCGAGCGCCGGGTCGAGCGTGGCGCTGCTCGTGAACGGGCTGGGCGCGACGCCGCTGGAGGAACTGTATCTGCTGTACCGGCGCGCGGCGCAGGCGGTGAGCGCAGCGGGCCTGCGCGTGGCGCGTGCCTACGTGGGCGAGTACGTGACGAGCCTGGAAATGGCGGGCGCCTCGATTTCGGTGATGCAACTGGACGAGGAGCTAGACTCGCTGCTCGACGCGCCGGTGCGTTCGCCGTTCTGGCGCGAAGGCTGGCGCGTGGACGAAGGGGGCGCGCGATGAGCCTTTCCGTAGACGAACTGCGCACGCGCCTCATTGCGGCGTTGCAGGCGCTGCCGGCCAGCGCGGAGGAGTTGCGCGAACTCGACGCCGCGCTCGGCGACGGCGACCTGGGCCTGACCGTGAAGGCGGGCTCGCTGGCGGCCGCCGAAGCCATCGGGAAGCTGCCAGCGGAGGCCGTGCTCTCCGACGTATTGCTGGCCACGGGCAAGGCTTTCTCGACGGCGAACCCGTCGACGTTCGGCGCGCTCGTGGGCGGCGGGCTGCTCGCGGGCGCGAAGGCCGTGATGGGGCGGCGCGAAGCGGGCCGGGACGAGGCGCTCGCGGTGGGGCGCGCGGTGGCCGCGCGCATTGCCGAGCGCGGCAAGTCGCAGCTCGGCGACAAGACGGTGCTCGACGCGCTGGTGCCGAGTCTCGACACGCTCGAAGCGCAGGATGCGGGCAGCGGGGAGCGCGCGCTCGTCGACGCCATGATCGTCACTGCCTCGCAGCAGGTGAGCGCCACCGCCGCGCTGCAGTCGAAGAAAGGGCGCGCGGCGTGGGTGCAGGAGCGCAGCATCGGCCACCCGGACCCGGGCGCCACCGCGTGGCTCCGGTTTCTGGAAGCGTGGCGAGGGTGATGGAAAAACAGGCTGGATCGGGTGGATCGGGCGGGGAATCCGGCGGATGAATTCGAAGGATGAATCGCATTAATTGAATCACGTTATGATATAAATACCCCGTGGGTGCCACCGACCTTCCCGCACCCACCAAGGGGAATCATGAGCGAGCACAGTGAGCACAAGGGCGATTTCGCAACCGATGTCCGGCTTCTGCGCATCAGCGCCATCGCCGCCGTGGGCGGCGCACTGAGCACCGTTGCCGCCGACTTTCTGCTGCATCTCATCCGCTTCTTCACGAACCTGTTTTTCTTCCAGACTTTATCCACCGAGAATCATTCTCCAGCGCAGAACACGCTGGGATGGCTCGTGGTGGCCGCGCCCGTGATTGGCGGCCTGCTGGTGGGGCTGATCGCCCGGTTCGGCTCGGAGCAGATTCGCGGCCACGGCATTCCTGAAGCCATCGAGGCGATTCTGTTCGGCAAAAGCAAGATGTCGCCGAAGGTGGCCGTGCTCAAGCCGCTCGCCTCGGCCATCGCCATCGGCAGCGGCGGGCCGTTCGGGGCCGAAGGCCCGATCATCATGACGGGCGGCGCGATCGGCTCGCTCATCGCGCAGTTCTTCCATCTCTCCAGTGCGGAAAGAAAGGCGCTGCTGGTGGCGGGCGCCGTGGCCGGCATGACCGCCGTGTTCGGCACGCCCGTGGCCGCCGTGCTGCTCGCCATCGAATTGCTGCTGTTCGAGTTGCGGCCCCGCAGCCTCTTGCCGGTCGCCATCGCCTGCGCCGTGGCGGGCTTCACGCGTCCGCTGTTTCTGGGCAGCGGCCCGCTGTTTCCGCTGCACACGATCCCTATCGGCCCGATCGGGATTGTCTCGGCGGCCGTTGCCGGGCTGATCGCGGGCGCGCTGTCGTGGGCCCTTTCCTCGTGGCTCTATAAGGTGGAAGACCTGTTCGGCAAGCTGCCCATCCACTGGATGTGGTGGCCCGCGTTGGGCGCCATTGCCGTGGGCATTGGCGGCTATTTTCAGCCGCGCACGCTCGGGGTGGGCTACGACGTGATCGGCGACCTGCTGCAGAATCACCTGGCCATGCAGGCCGTGGTCGGCATTGTCGTGGTCAAGGCCATCATCTGGGTCATCGCGCTGGCTTCGGGCACCTCGGGCGGCGTGCTCGCGCCATTGCTGATGATGGGCGCGGGCGTGGGCGCGCTGGTGGGGCCGTACATGCCCGGCCACGACCCCGCGCTGTGGCCGCTCATTTTCATGGCGGCCGCGCTCGGCGGCATGATGCGCGCGCCCGTGATGGCCGCGGTGTTCGCCTTCGAGCTGACCGGCGACGCCAACGCCTTGCTGCCGCTGCTCGCCGCCGCCGCCGTGGCCTATGGCTTCACGGTGATGTTCATGCGCCGCTCGATCCTGACCGAGAAAATCGCCCGGCGCGGCTATCACATCTACCGCGAATACAGCATCGATCCGCTCGAACGCCATTATGTCGACGAAGTGATGACGCGCACGGTCGTGACGATCGATGCGAGCACAACGGTTTCCAGCGTGCTCAACGACTATTTCGGCAAGGGCCAGAAGTATCGCGCCTATCCGGTGTTGAGGAACGGCATGCTGCTGGGCATGGTGGATCGCGCGGTGCTCGACAAGATTCCCGCGGCCAAAGCCGAGACGCCCATTGGTTCGGCGTTCGCGAAGACACGCGTCGAAGTCGCCTTGCCTGGCGAGACTTGCCGGAATGTGGCGGCGCGCCTGGCCATTACCGGCCTCGACCGCGTGCCGGTCGTGGACGACGAGAAAACCTTGCGCCTGCTCGGCGTGGTGTCGCGCCACGACCTCGTCAAGCCTTCGATGCAGGTCTTCGCGGAGGAGCGCGAGATGGAGCAGTTCCGCCAGGTCTGGATTCCGCGCAGCACGCTTTTCGCGCCTACCCGCAAGCGCCAGGACGTGCCCGACGAGCGCGCCGACGCGGGACACTGAACAGCGCCGCGAACCCGCTCCGGAGGCTTCGCGCTATGAAGCGGCTGGAGCGCTGCGGCGCTTCGGCTTTTGCCGCCTGGGCGCCTCGCTCTTGCCGCTCATGAGTTCGAGGATCTTGCCGCGCAGCCACAGGCTCGCCTGGTCCTGCTCGCTGCTGCGATGCCAGTACAGATGCCATTCGAGGTTTGGAAGCTCGAACGGCAGCTCGAAAATGCGCGCGTCGTGGCGTTGCAGCAGCTCGACGGGCGCGGTGAGCGCGAGATCGGTGCGCAGCGCCACGAGCGGCGCCACCATGTAGTGCTGCACGCGCATTTGGATGCGCCGCTGCTTGCCGAGCTTCTTCAACTCCGCGTCCACGAAGCCGCTTCCCTGGCGGCGGCTCGACACCTGGATATGGCCGAGCGCGAGGTAATCGTCCATGGCCAGGGCCTCGCCCGCGAACGGGTGATCGTGACGCAGCATGCACGCATAGTGGTCGTTGCCGAGGGGCGCCTGGCGCAATTGCGGATCGTCCACGAGCGGCACGTCGATGGCAAAGTCGATCTTGCCGGTGGCCAGCGCCGTGGACATTTCGCTGCGCGGCGTGAAATAGCATTCGAGGCTCATGCCGGGCGCCTGTTGCTGGAGCACCTCGCC
Source organism: Paraburkholderia sp. (assembly GCA_031286755.1). GTDB lineage: Bacteria > Pseudomonadota > Gammaproteobacteria > Burkholderiales > Burkholderiaceae > Paraburkholderia. Next base: position 6,982 of record JAITTX010000310.1, on the reverse strand, counting down.
CAGCGCGGGCAGCAGCATGGCCTCGGTCAGGTCGGGCATGCTCAGGCGAAAGGTTCGCTCCGAGGTGGCGGGCACGAACACATCGCCTTCGCTCGCGCTCGCTTCGAGCAATTGCAGCGCTTCGCGCACGCGGCCGATGATGTTCTCGGTGAGCGGCGTGGGCACCATGCCGGTTGAGGTGCTCACGAACAGCGGGTCGTCGAAGGCCTTGCGCATGCGGGCCAGCGCATTGCTGACCGCGGGCTGCGTGATGAACAGCGCCTCGGCCGCACGAGTCAGATTGCGCTTCTCGTAGATCGATTCGAATACGACGAATAGATTCAGATCCAGCCTGGGTGAACGCATCTCACAGTCTCCGTTTGCCGCCATCATAAACGAGCGGCGCCGTGACGATGCGTTCGCCTCTTTTCGCTGCGCCGCGCGGCGCGACGGATCAGTCGCGCAGCGGCGGGGTCAGGTAGGCCGCCGTTGCGCCAAGGCGTTCCTTGCCGCGCGCGAGTTCCATTTTCGCGATCGCCTGGAGATGGACTTCGTCGGGGCCGTCCGCGTAACGCAGCGCGCGTCCCCACGTCCAGTGGTCGGCTAGCGGCGTGTCGGGGCTCACGCCCATCGCGCCAAATACCTGCATCGCACGGTCGCAAACCGCGGTATGAACCTGCGGCACCAGCGCCTTGATCATCGAGATCTCCTTGCGCGCCGCCTTCGCGCCCACCTCGTCGATGAGCCAGGCGGCTTTCAGCACGAGCAGCCGGGCCTGATCGATCTCGATGCGCGACTTCGCAATCCATTCGCCCACGGTGCCGTGCTGATGCAGATACTTGCCGAAGGTCTTGCGCTCCTGCGCGCGCTCGATCATGAGTTCGAGCGCGAGTTCCGCCGCGCCGATCGAGCGCATGCAGTGGTGAATGCGCCCCGGCCCCAGGCGCGCCTGCGCGAGCGCGAAGCCGCTGCCTTCCTCGCCGAGCAGGTTGCTTGCCGGCACGCGCACATTGGTGAACGTGATTTCGCAGTGACCTTCCGGCGAGACATGGTTCATGACCGTGATATTGCGCACGATCTTCACGCCGGGCGTGCCCGCCGGCACGAGAATCATGCTTTGCTGGCGGTGGGTTTCGGCATCGGGATCGGTCTTGCCCATCACGATGAAGATCTTGCAGTTCGGGTGTGCCGCATTCGTGATGAACCATTTGCGGCCGTTGATCACGTAGTCGCCACCGTCACGGCGAATCGACGTCGTGATGTTGGTCGCGTCGGACGAGGGCACGTCCGGTTCCGTCATGGCGAACGCCGAGCGAATCTTGCCCTCGAGCAGCGGCACGAGCCATTGCTCGCGTTGCGGCGGCGTAGCGAACATGTGCAGCAGTTCCATGTTGCCGGTATCGGGCGCATTGCAGTTGAAGACCTCGGGCGCCCACGAAACGCGCCCCATGATTTCCGCGAGCGGCGCATATTCGAGGTTCGTGAGACGCGTTCCGGGTTCGTCGCCGCTCAAGTGCGGCAGGAATAGATTCCACAGGCCCTCGGCCCGGGCGAGGGCCTTGAGGTCTTCCATGAACGAGACGGGATAGCGGCCCGCGTGCACTTCTTCGTGCCACTGGCGCTGGCGCGGCACGATATGCTCGTCCATGAAGCTGCTCACGCGGCGGATCAGGTCCTCGACCTTGGGGCTATAGGCGAAATTCATGATGGGTTTCCTCAATACGTACTGTGGACTAGATCGTCAGTCCGCCATCGACGACGATGCACTCGCCGTTCGTATAGCTCGCTGCGTCGGACACGAGATAGAGCACGGTGCCCGCCATTTCTTGCGGCTCGCCGTGGCGGCGCAGCGGGATTTCGTTGATCCAGCGATCGTAAATGTCCTTGTTCTCGAATAGCGCGCCGGCGAACTTCGTCTTCGTGAGGCCGGGCAGCAGCGCATTCACGCGAATGCCGAGCGGGCCGCATTCTTTCGCGAACGCGCGCGTCATGTTCACGACGGCTGCTTTCGTGATCGAATAAATGCCCTGCATATCGCCGGGCTGCAACGCATTGACCGATGCCGTATTCACGATGGCGCCGCGCCCTTGAGCCTTCATCATCTTGCCGGCTTCGACCGACATGAAGAAATAGCCGCGCACGTTCACTTCGACGGTCTTGTTATAGGCAGCGAGGTCGGTATCGAGAATATGGCCGAAATAGGGATTGGCCGCGGCGTTGTTGATGAGAATGTCGAGGCGGCCGTGCTGCTCGCGAATATGGGCGAAGATGGCCGAGATGTCTTCCATGCGGCCGACGTGGCAGGCGAAGGCCTCGGCGCGGCCCCCATTCGCTCGAATGCTGGCGGCAACGGCTTCGCAATCTTCGAGCTTGCGGCTCGACACGATCACATGCGCGCCTTGCCCGGCCAGCAGCCTGGCGATGGCTTCGCCGATGCCGCGGCTCGCGCCGGTCACGAGGGCGATCCGGCCCGAGAGGTCAAACAGATTCGTGGTCAATCTCGTCTCCTTGATTCGGTTGAGTGTGGGGCGCAGAGGGGTGCGTCAAGCAATCAGTTCCGACGCGAGACTCGCGAGCGGCTCTACCATGCTGCCCACTTCGTGTGCGTTTGCGCTCGACGCATTGCCTTGCAGGGCGCGTGCTTTCACCCCCTGGGCAATCGAGGCGAGGCGAAAGAAGCTGAACGCCAGATAGAAATGCCAGTTTGCGATGCCGGGCAGGCCGCGCAACGCGCAATACTGCGCAATCATTTCTTTTTCCTCGGGAATGCCCAGCGCGGCACGGTCCTGGCCGCGCAGTCCCGTGATATGCCCCTTCGAAGGCAGGCGCAGGCACATGCAGAAGTACGCGAGATCCGCGAGCGGATTGCCGAGCGTCGAGAGTTCCCAGTCGAGTATGGCCTGCACGCGCGGGGCATCGGCGGCGAAGATCAGATTGTCGATGCGCAAGTCGCCATGCACGAGCGCGGGGCGCTGCGCGTCGGCGGGACAATGCGCGGGCAGCCACTCGATCAGCGCCTCCATGGGTGCGATGCACGCCGTTTCGGCGGCGCGGTACTGCTTGGTCCAAAGCTCGATCTGGCGCTGGAAGTAATTGCCCGGGCGGCCGTAATCGCTCAGGCCCACGCGTTCGGGATCGACGTCATGCAGCGCCGCGAGCGTCGTGACGATGGCCGAGTAATAGCCGCGTCGCGCATCGCGATCGACCTCGGGCAGAGCCGGGTTCCAGAAAATGCGTCCTTCCTCATAGCTCATCAGATAGAACAGGCTGCCGATGACGTCGCGGTCTTCGCAGAGATGCCAGGCGCGCGCCACGGGAACCGGCGTTTGGGCGAGCGCGCTCAGCACGCGAAATTCACGGTCGACGGCGTGCGCGGATTTGAGCAGTTGCCCAGGCGGCTGGCGGCGCAGCACGTAGCGGCCGCCCGGCGTTTCGATGAGCCAGGTGGGGTTGGACTGGCCGCCCGGAAATTTCGTGGCGCGCACGGGGCCGAGAAAGCCCGCGAGGTGCTGTTCCAGGTACGGCGTGAGCCGATCGAGGTCGAGCGACGGGCTCGAGAGTTCGCTGATCATATCGTTCGTTGCGTGACGTGTTCTGGCGGACGGGCTAGCCGTAGGTCCGAAACACATGGCGTTGCGGAGCGTCGAGATGCGCGATGCCGTTGAAGCTCGACAGTTGCAGCGCCGCGCGGTTGAAGTAGCAATGCGTCACGCTGCTATTGCGGATCTGCATGTTCAGCGCGATGGCCGTTGCAGCGGGGGCTTGCAGAATCTGTTGAACGAATGCGCCGATCACGCCGCCCGACGAGATCACCAGCACGCGCTGCGCGCCGCTTTGCTGGATGGCGGCGCGGGCTTCGGCCACGCGCCGCTGGAAGGCGCTCCACGTTTCTGGCGCGCGCGCGTCGAGCGCGCCTTCGGTCCACAGATGCAATACCTGGCGCAAGGCCTTGAAGAACTCGCGCGAACCGCGCCTGGTGGCATCGGCGAGATGGCGGTGCGCGTCGGGCAGCGCGGCAAAGAGCGCGTGGAAATCGTATTCGTCCAGCCCGGCGTGAACTTCGCAATTGGCGGGAAGGCCCGGCATGGCGCGGCGGATGGCGTCGAGCGTTTGCGCATGGCGCCGCAGCGTGCCGGTCATGACGTGATCGAAGTGAAGGCCGTCGCGCGCGAAATGCTCGCCCAGCCAGACGCTTTGTTGCTCGCCTGCAGGTGAGAGGCAGTCGTAGTCGTCGGCGCCAAGAGACGCCTGGCCGTGCCTTACCAGAAAGAGTTCCGCCATCGCTTCGCTAGCCCTTGAAGGAGTGGGACCAGCTTAGAGGCAGTTCAGGTATTGATGAAATTTATTTGATGAATGAAGCAGCATTCATACTGGTGATCGATGCGATTCACGTAGATTTCACGACCCCCGGCAATTCGAATCGGCGAGTTGCTCCTCTACCGCTTCGAGCGCCTGCGCTTCGTCCCGCTCCCGCTCGAGCAGCGGATACGCGAGCGCGCAGATATGCGACTGAATGCGCACGAGATCGCGCAGCACGTCCAGATGCAGCGAACTCGACGCAATGCTGTCCGGCAAGCCTTCGCGCAGCCTGTCGAGGTGCCGGTCGCGCGCCGAGCGCTCCAGGCGCCGCAGCGCCTGCTTGTCGGCAATCAGTTGCGCGGCGGTTTGCGTGCGGCCCGAAACCAGCAGCGCCTGGGCGCGGTGGAAGCTGCCCGTCACCGAGCGGTGCATCATGCGCAGTTCCTCGGCGCCCTCGGGCGAAAAGCTCAATTGCATCTTGATCTTTTTCTGCGCGATCTCCAGCAGGTTCTTGTCGATGATGTCGCCGATGTGTTCGAGGTTGATCACCGCCGTCATGATCGCCGAGGCCCAGCGCCGGTCTTCTTCGCTCAATGGCTCGCGCGTGATGTCCGTGACGTAGCGCTTGATGGCGTCGTGCAGCATGTCCACGGTGTCGTCGCGGTCCGATAGCTCGCTCACCGCGCGCCGGTCGTTGGCGAGCAGAACCGGCACGCTCTCGCTCAGCATCGTGTCCACGACCTCGCTCATCCTGATGACTTCGCGCGCCGCGCAGGCGAGCGCCTGGGCGGGCGTCTGCAAGGCGTCTTCGTCGAGGTAGCGCGGCGCGTCGGAATCGTCGGCGATGCCGGGCGCGGGCAGCAGCCGTTCGAGCAGCCGCGACACCGGATCGAGAAAGCCGATGAACATTACCGCGATGCCCACGTTAAAACCGGTATGGAAGTTGGCGATCGCGCGGCTCGCATCGCCGGGCATGCCGTTGAGCAGTTGCGCGAGCGGCGAGCACAGGCCGAGCAGCAGGATGCACACGCCGCCGCGCAGCAGCAGGTTGCCGGCGGGCAGGCGGCGCCGGCTGCGGTCGTCGCCTTTGGCGGCTTCGAAATACGGGTTGAGCGCGCTGCCCACGTTCGCGCCCAGCACCATGGCAATGGCGCTGTCCATCGGCACCGAGTGCAGGTTCGCGAGCGACATCACAAACAGCACGACCGGGATGCTCGAATGCGCGGCCCATGTGAGCAGGCACGCGAGCGCGGCGTTGAGCACGGGTTCGCCGGCCAGCGCGCCCAGCACCGTGCGCAGCGCGGGCGCGCTCTCGGCGGGCTGCACCGTGGAGACGAGCAGGGTGAGCGCGAGCAGCATCAGGCCAAGGCCGATCAAGGCGCGGCCGATGTCGCGGTTGCGCGAGCCCTTGCCTTTTTCGAACATGGCCATGCCCACCAGCAGGCAGGCGGGCGAGATCCAGCTCAGGTCCAGCGAGAAGGCCTGCACGATGAGCGTCGAGCCCACGTTCGCGCCCAGCATCACGGCGAGCCCGGTGACGGGCCGCATCAGCCCGCGCGCCGCGAACGACGAAGCAATCATGCCCGTCGCCGTACTGCTTTGCAGCGCGCCGGTGATGGCGAGCCCCGCGAAGAACGCGTTGAAGCGATTGCCGAGACTCTTGCCCATGAAGCGCTTGAGCGATGCGCCGAACGCGCGCATCAACCCCGACTCGACCATGTGCAGGCCCCACGTGAGCAACGCGACGCCACCTGCGAGATGAAGGACGATCAAAATCACGGGCTCCTCCTTTTGTTTTACCTGCGCAACCTGCGTTCCCGCCGTGATTGCTCCTTGCCTGCGCCTGCCTGTTTTTCGCGCTTGCCTCCCTGGGTATCCTTAGTGCTTCATTGCCGCTTCATCGCACCGCGGCCTTGTTCGAGATGCGCGAGAGACCGAGCAGCACGAGCAGCGTGCCTGCGCCAAGGATGATCGTGAGCGTCGACGCGTCGAAGATCGCACCACGGTCGGAGAGCGCGAAGATGCCCACCGGCAGCGTCACCCATCCCGGCGGATAGATCATCAGCGTGGCGCCCAGCTCGCCCATCGAGAGCGCGAAGCTCAGGCTGAACGAGGCGAGCAGGTAGGGTGCGACGAGCGGCAGCGTCACGCGCGTAAGCTGGTAGAACGGTTTCGCGCCGAGGCTTTCGGCCACCTCGCCGTACTCGGGCGCAACGCGCGCGAGCCCCGCCGAGACGTTGCCGTAGGTGAACGCCGAGATCAGCAGGAAGTGCGCGAGGAACACGATGGTGGCCGTGCCGTTGAGCAGCACCGGCGGCTGGCTGAAGGCCACCAGCAGCCCGAGGCCGATCGAGACCGACGGCACCGCGCTCGGCACGAAGAAGATCACGTCGAGCACGCGCTTGGGGCTACCCTTCATGCGCCGCAGCGCGAGCGCTGCCCACGTGCCGCTGATGAGCGCCGCGCCGCTCGCGAGCGCGCCGGTGAGCACGCTCACGCGCAACAGGTCGGCGGAGTCGCCGTGCAGCGCACGCGTGTAGTGCGCGAGCGTGAAGTGGCTCGGCAGGATGCCGTTCCATTGCCCGCTCACGCTCGCGAGCGCGATCATCGCTACCGGCAAGCCGTAGATCGCGCAGAACAGCAGCGCGGCAGCGCTCCATGTCGACATTCTTGCCCATCTAGCCCAGAGCAGCACGGCGACCTC
>JAITTX010000299.1 GCA_031286755.1 Paraburkholderia sp. | reverse complement strand
CGCGGCAGGTTCGACGATCGCGCGCCACGCGAATGGCGCGAGACCGCGTGGCCGCAGATGCCAAAGCACCATCGCGCCGAACGCGAAACCCACAGTGTCCGCAGTGGCCGTCGCCGCGCCGATTCCCGCAATGCCCCAGTCCAATCCATAGACGTATGCGAGCACGGCAATCACATTGACGACGTTGATGAGCACCTGCGAGATCAGTGCGACACGCACGTGTTGTGTGCCGAGCAGGTAGCCGAGCACGACATAGTTCGCCAGCGCAAATGGCGCCGAGTCAATGCGCGCATGGCAATAGAGGCGTGCATTGCGTTGCACTTCGTCGCTGCCGCCGATCAGTTCGAGGACATAGCGGATCAGCGGTGACTGGATCAGCAAGATCAGCACGCCGATGCCGAAGGCGAGCAGCAACGCTCGCACGACGTTGGCACGTAACGCAGGCTGATCGTCGGCGCCAAAGGCCTGCGCGACGAGCCCGGTAGTGCCCATGCGCAGAAAGCCGAAGCCCCAGAAGACGCAATTAAAAAACAGGCCGCCCAGTGCCACGCCGCCGAGATCGGCGGCGCTGCCCAGATGGCCGGCGACGGCTGTATCGACGGCGCCGAGAATTGGCTGAGTGAGATTTGCGAGGACGATCGGAAAGGCCAGCATCAATACGCGCCGATGCCAGCCATCGCGCGTCGGAAGTGCCAGATTTTCGCTCAACTGCGTTCCTGCACGCAGACCCATGGTGAAACCACGACGGCCCAGAGCTCGGGCTTGCGCACGGCGTAGTCGGCGGCGGTCGAGGCCTGCATGCGTTCGACGAAGCCGGAGGAGAGCCATTGCGTCACTTGCGCACTGTCGTCATTTGCAATGGCTTCGGCGACGCTTACGAGGTCGAGGTCGCGCGCGACCGCGAGCAGCTTGCCCTGAGCGAAGAATCGTTCGAGGTCCTGCCAGTCGATCTTGGCGGTTTCGCCGAGCAGCTTGGCATAGAGCGGGCCGGGGGTGGTGTCGTCGGTAGTCATGGTCATGGACATTGAGTTGCGGCCGTTACTATAAACGATAGGTTGCGGGCGGGCGGCCTGCTGATCGGCATTAGGGGCAAGCGTGGATATAGCGGTCGCGCCATGCCTGGACGATTCGCACGAATGGGATAGCCGGATGAGTTCATGCGCAGTAGAAAAGCGTATTGGCATATCAATTGGCGATGAATAATCAGACAAAAACCCAATCAGGTAGATGCACAAAACGTCTGATAAAAAGGCCCCAATTGCCAACTCAAAATTCGCTGTTTCAAAAAGCCCACTTTCGCAAATAATTGCATTTATTTGTGCGCTCGCACACCAAGTGGAAAGGCGCGCGAACGCTTTCGAGGCGCAATATTGCAGCGCGGGATAATGCGGCATAAAGCGCCTGGTTCACACGTCGTGAAGTTCGCTAAAACGCCCGCCCAGAAAGCTTTTCCGCTATTTCATGACTGCCGTGCAAAGCACGTTGCAGCGCGCACTTTCATGCACCAATGCTGCCGCGTTGGCGCACTGGTTTGTCATCGAAAATTGATGCGGTACATAATCCGTGCGCCGCGACACATTTTCGATCTAATTAAGTGATTGCGTCGTCAGAGGCGCGTTGATAGATTGCCATTCGGCGCATGGTAAACCGGTCCTTTGCCGATATGCGCCAAACCCCCGTTAGCCCGGCACCATGCCGGGCTTTTTTTTGATTCATCGAGGATTACCGGTCAGCGCGGCGGCAAGTCACGAGCCGGATCAACCGAGCGCCCCTGATAACGCAACTCGAAATGCAACATCACGCGATTGCTGTCGCTGCTGCCCATTTCGGCGATCTTCTGCCCCTGCGTCACGGTCTCACCTTCCTTCACGAGCAACGCCTGATTGTGCGCGTAGGCCGTGAGGTATTCGCTATCGTGCTTGATGATCAACAGGTTGCCGTAGCCGCGCAGGCCATTGCCGGCATACACGACCGTACCGGGCGCCGCAGCGACGATAGGCGTGCCGGCGCTGTTGACGATGTCGATGCCCTTCGAATCGCGCCCGTCGAAATTACGGACCACCTGGCCCTCGGTTGGCCAGACGAGCGAAATGGCCGAGGCGGGTGCCGCCGTGCTCGCGCTATCCGTGGCGTCCGAGCGCGGTGTGGTGCGTTGCGCGCCCGCCGACGAGCCGTTCGGCGGCGCGATGCGCAGCACCTGGCCGACTTCGATTGCGTCGGGGTTCGGCAGATTATTCCAGCGCACGATATTCGAAACCGACTGGCGGTTGCTGCGCGCGATTTTGCTGACCGTGTCGCCGCGCTCCACGCGGTAGAACCCGGGGCCGACCGGCGCCGATCCGCAAGCCGCGAGCAGCGCGACGAGCGCGGCGCATGCAAAACGTCTAAATCCCTTTGCCAACGTTGAACCTCGCAAGACGCTGCCGGCGGCTCGTCCAGGGAGGCGAGCCATACCGGCAAAACGTTCAATTCTAGCGAATTTGGCACCGCACCTGCGGTTTCCCCGGATGGCCCGGCCAGCGAGCCTCGTCAATCGGGGGCCGTGCGCTGGCGATGCGTTGCCTCTCAGCCGAGCGTTTCGACGCGCAAGCGCAAGGCGGCGGTTTCGGTTGCACCCGGCGCGAGCCAGCGCAGGCCGAGGCCGTTGTGGATTGCATCGGGCAGACCGAGCCACGGCTCGACGCAATAAAAGTCGGAGTCGGCGGCCTCGGTCCAGGTCGTCACGGCATACCAGGGAAGCGAGTCCTGCCGGACCAGGTCGATCGTGACCGCATGCTTGAGTCCGGGCGCTGTGAATCGTACAGGCTGCACCGCCGCTACGGACGGCGACGGCTCGAGCACATGAAAGCGGTCCACGATGCGCGTATCGTCGAGACGGTACTGGGGCTCGCCGGGTTCCGGCGCACTGATCGAACCATCGGGCAACTGATGACGGCGCTGCGTCGGCGGCATATCGAGCGTGCTCTGCGCGCGCTGCCCATGAGGCAGCTCGAAGTAGAAGTGATGGCCCGCATACCAGGGCATGGGTGTGTCGCCGGTGTTCGTCGCCGCGAGCACGACGTCGAGCGTGCGTTCATCGGCGAGCCGGTAGGCGGCTTCGAAGCGGAATGCGAACGGATAACCGCTACGCGTGGCTGTCGAGTCCACCAGCGTCATGCGCACGCCACGTCCGTCGTCATCGACCCGGGCGGTAAACGGGAGATCTCGCGCGAAGCCGTGCGTCGGCAGATCGCGCACGACGCCTTGGGCGTCGCGCCACCGGCCGATCTGGCCGTCGACGAAGTGGCGTCCGAGAAATGGAAAGAGCAACGGATTGCCGCCGCGCACGCGCGCCGGTTGATCCCAGTTCGCGTTGTCCGGCCAGCGGATGACCGGCGCACCGCCGACGTGCCACGAGAGCAAGCGCGCGCCGGCCCACGGCGCCAGACGCAATGTCGAAGCACCGCTGGTGAGTTCGAGAATGTCCTGCTGAGGGCTTGATTCCATGGGCGGGCGTCGAGTCGAAAGGGTTGGAGGAGACAAAGGCGAGGCTGCGCTCGAGGGCGGGACTGCATCGGCGTTCGACGCGCCCGGGGATTGTGCGCCGCTTTCAGATGCGTGAAAACCCTTGTCGGGAAATCGTGGGTGTTGCGCAAGCTTGGGCTCGCCCATAATCGCCCTGAATCGTGCGGCTGCGCACACGGCAACGAAGAAGGAGGGCGCCAAAATGGATCTCGCCATGGCGATGAGCATGGGACTGTTCAGCTTGTTTATCGGGAGCAGCGCCTACTTCTTCTACAAGATCGCCCGCTGATCGCTTATTCAGCCTGAGAGCCGGGTTACAAGTTTTTCAGAATTCTTTCGCCGGGCTTTGTACCGGCTTTCTGCTTACGCCCCTCATCTCGCGAACAGGCCGTTTACCGGGCTTGTTCGCGCTCGAACTTCCCTTCCTTCTGTTACAGCAATCCTATTTTTCTCTGCATTTTTTTGTTGCAGCGCGGTAACTTTTCAGACAAATAAGTCTCGATGCTTGGCGCTGCAATTCGCCCCCGGCATAATCGGTGCGCCTTGCCGCACCGTCCCTGCGATGGTCCGGCACTCTGTCCAACCATTCCGAGGATCCCCGCGTGAGTCTCTCGTTCCTGTTTTTTCTGAGCGTGCTGCAAGGTGTCACGGAGCTGTTTCCGGTCAGCAGTCTCGGCCATACCTTGCTCGTGCCGCCGCTTTTCGGCATGCATATCGACAAACACGCTCCGCAGCTTTTGCCGTTCCTCGTTGCGCTGCACCTGGGTACGGCGGTCGCGCTGCTCTGGTATTTCCGCGCACGCTGGGTCGCGCTCATCAGCGGTTTCTTCGGCTCGCTCGCGGGCCGCAAGAACGATGACGGTCACATGATGTGGGCGCTCATCATCGGCACGATTCCGGCCGGTCTCGTCGGTCTCGCGCTCGAAAAGCGCATCGAAGTGATCTTCCATGACCTGCGGATCGTCGCCGGGGCGCTGATGGTGAACGGCGTGCTGCTGTGGTTCGGCGATCGCCTGCAGCGAGCCCGCGCGCACCGCCCGCCCGAGAAGCTCACGTTCCGCCAGGCATTTCTTGTCGGTCTCGCACAAGTTGGCGCGCTGATTCCCGGCTTTTCGCGTAGCGGACTGACGATGATTGCCGGCAATGCCGCGGGCCTGACGACCGAAAAGGCCGCCGAATTCTCCTTCCTGCTTGGCACGCCGATCATTTTCGCGGCGGGTGTGCTCGAATTGCCGAAGCTCTTTCACGCGCGCGACCAGCTCATGACGGCTCTGGTGGGGGGCGTGCTGACCGGCATCGCTGCCTGGCTGAGCGTGAAGTTCCTGATGCGCTATTTCGAAGGGCGCGGTCGCCTTGCTTCGTTCGGCTTGTATTGCGTGATCGCGGGCGCGGTTTTCCTTGGCTGGTTCGTGATGCATCCGCAGCCAGTTTGATGATTTGATGGCGTCACGACCCGCACTGCTGGGGTGGTGCGAAACCTCAATGGGGCAGGGCCGGCGCGAGCCGAACGAGGTATAATCCACGCCCGTCTGCGTCCGCGCCCATGGCGCAGGCCCGGGTAAGCTGCGTTTTGATTGTGTAACGCGCACGCCGGCCTGGCAGATCACTCGCGCGACAGTAGCTCAGCTGGATAGAGCATCGGCCTTCTAAGCCGAGGGTCGGGGGTTCGAGCCCCTCCTGTCGCGCCAAATTATTTTCAATCAGCTACTTACGCGCTGTCTGTGTGACCGGTAGACCGCTGGTTAGTCGTTAAACGCACTCAGGATGCCGCTAGAGTGCAGTCAAATTCTACCGCCAGAGCAGTTAGGGCCACGCCTTCTGTGGCCCGTTGCGAGTCTCTTACGACTTTGTACCGAGGAACAGAATGCCCGCATTCGAAGGCGTGTGAAGCATCGCGTGCACAACCTTCTGAGAACTGCTGAGTAGCGCAATGCCCGATGCGGTGGTGTTGGGATACGCACAGCCAGAGTCACCTGAGAACGTCAGGGCGATATCGTAGACGTTACCTGATGCATGCGGGCGCAGCGACCCTGTGAAACGACATGCAGTACCTTGGCCGGACACATTACCGCTACCGTCCACCGTCAATGTCACAGCATCTGTGCCTGCTGCTACAGCCGAGGTGCCACTGTACGAGCCGGTGACCGCCGCTGCGGTCGGTGTGGTGTCGTACGAGGTGTCGTAGGTGAGGTTGGCAGTGGTCTTTGCACTGTTGCTGTAGGTCACCGTAGCATCGAGAGACTTCTTCGCTGAATACGTGCCGGTGATCGTCACGGGGTTCGTGCCTTGGCCTTCGAGGTTGTAGTCGATGCCCGTCCCGTTGTTCAGTGTCCCGTTGCTGGAGGTGACATTCCCCGCTACTACACCCGCGATAACGTCGGGGCGGCCAGCAACCCCGTACTGGACGTACACCTTGCCAGTATCCAGGACAGTCGCGGTAATGGTCCGATTGTCACTGGTAAGGCCGATGTACTGGCCTTCAGCGCTTGGGCTAGGTGCCGCTGCCGCAGGGGTGTCGCTGCTTCCGCCACCACCGCCACACCCCGTAATGACTGCCGCCGCCGCGACGGCAATGAGTTTGGTCTTCATTATTTGATTCTCCGTTTCTCTTTCAATGGGCCAACGGAATGTAAGGTTCTTTGTAATATCAAGACAAGGCCGAGAAAGCCCGGATCGAAAATCGCTTTGCTAATTCGTGAGGCCTGTGCCGCCAGCCGCTCCCCCCCAATTCCCCATAGGCCTTCCCTCAATTGCTAACCGGGAAGCGTAGGGCAGTTGTGATAGACGCGCCGCGAGGTGCCAGAGCGACCCCAGACTGGTACTGGATTACACGGCAACCGGAAGCAGCGGGAGACGGTCTGCCGATACGCCCATCCATAAGACACGAAGCGATCCTTTCCTGCATATCTGGCATTGATACTTCTCGTTCTTCGGGACGATGGTTGCCATTGCGTTCCGCGCGGATACGCAGCCTCAGGCCACTAGCAGTGCGCGCCAAATTGAAGCCAAAACGCGAGCATCGGCCTTGAAGCGGCTACGCCACGGGCGTGGACGCGCCACTCTTAAGTCGAGGGTCGGGGGTTCGAGCCCCTCCTGTCGCGCCAATAGAATCAAGCAAAAAGCCCAGTCTGAGGCTGACCCAAACTAGGGTATTCCCGGGCTTTTTGGTATTTGTAATGTGATATATTTAATATCA
>JAITTX010000296.1 GCA_031286755.1 Paraburkholderia sp. | reverse complement strand
GAAGGCACGCTCGACGCGATGTTGAGCATTGGCGGCGAGCGCCGCGTGATCAACGTGGAAGGCGCTGCAGGCGCGCGGCGCGACGCGGCCGTCGGCCTGCTGCACGATGGCAGCGCGATCATCGAGACCGCGGAGATCGTCGGCATCACCGACCCGGTGGGCATGGGTGTGCCGGTTGCCGCGCGCAGCACGCGCGGCATGGGCGAAGCCATTCGCGCGCTGCTCGACGAGGGCGTGCGCCGCTTCTATGTCGCGCTCGGCGGCAGCAGCACGAACGACGCCGGCGCGGGCCTCCTCGCGGGCCTCGGCCTGCAACTGTTCGACGCGGCCGGCAACGCGCTCGCGCCCACGCCGCAAGCGCTGGCCCAGGTGGCGCGCGTCGATGTCTCCGGGCTCGACGCACGGCTTGCCGAAGCCAACTTCGTCGCCATGTCGGACGTCGACAATCCGCTCAACGGCGACCATGGCGCGACCGCCGTGTTCGGCCCGCAAAAAGGCGTGACGCCCGAAGAAGTCGCGCCGATCGACGCCGCCCTCGCGCGTTTCGCCGATCTGCTCGAAGCGGCGCTCGGCCGCCACGCGCGTGACGAAGCGGGCGCGGGCGCCGCGGGCGGTCTCGGCTTCGCGCTGCGCATGCTCGGCGCAAGCTTCGAGCCCGGCGCCGAAGTCGTGGCGCGCACGATCGGCCTCGACGCCGCGCTCGCGGGCGCGCACTGGCTCATCACCGGCGAAGGCCGCTCCGACGTGCAGACGCTGCACGGCAAGGCGCCCTTCATCGCCTGCCGGCACGCGCAGGCGGCCGGCGTGCCGGCGACGCTGCTGTCGGGCGCGGTCGACCCGGCCGCGCTGCCGCGTCTCGCCGAGCACTTCAGCGGCTGCTTCTCGCCCGCGCCGGGCCCGATCACGCTCGACACCGCCATCCGCGAAGCCGCCACGCTGCTCGCGAACGAAGCGGAGCAACTCACGCGCTTCAAGTACGGATCGCGCGGCGCATAACGCTGCGGCGGGAAGATTCGTCTGACCTGAATTGCGCGCTGGCGCCCTTCTCCGCAGTAAGCGATTAATAGATTCGTAAGCCCGTCCGGGATGGGCTTACGAGGGTTGATGCGCGTTGACCCGAGCGCTGGTTGAGGCAACAATCATGGTAAGCGCGGCATGATCGCGCTGACCTCACGCGACCAGACCAGGACGACCATGAAGGCAAGCAAAGCCGGACTCGAACAATTTCTGACCTATCGGCTCCATGTCCTGAACAAGCTTTCCGAACGTGGCGCGAGCGAGCGCTACCAGGCGAAGCTCGGCATCACGCTGCCGGAGGCGCGCCTCATTGCGGCCGTGGGCGCATTCGGCCCGTTTTCGGTGATGGAACTCGCGCGCCACGCAAATCTCGACAAGAGCCAGGCCAGCCGCGCCGCGGAGGCGCTGATGCGCCGCGGCCTCATGCAACGCGACGCCAGCGAGGAAGACGGGCGCCTCGTACTCGTTTCGCTCACAACCGATGGCCGCGCGCTCTATCGCAAGGTCATGCCCGTCGCGCGCAAGTGGAACGTGGACCTGTTCGCGTGCCTCGACGACAAGGAACGCGAATTGCTCAACCGTGTGCTCGAGAAGGTCATCGCGGCGGCCCAGGAAGAATCGTGACGCGGCGCACGCGATAAACGGAATAGATGGCCCGTACGTGCATGATCGAACGTGCGGGAAGCAGAAAAAAAGCCACGTACCTTCAGGTACGTGGCTTTTTGCTTTTTGGTGCGTGAGGCCGGACTCGAACCGGCACACCCTTGCGGGCGTCAGGACCGAAACCTGGTGCGTCTACCAATTTCGCCACTCACGCGAATTCTTTGCCTGGCGAGACCGCTGCGAGCTCACGTGAGTGTGGGACGTGGGATACATCGCGTGCGATACAAACCTGCGCAGCGGCTGGGCGACTGGATAAGCCACAAGCAAAGCGCAAGCGCGAGATTCTAACCGATTGCCCTGCGCTTGTCTGCCCCCTGGCTGCACGGCCCGGCTTCCCGCTCGCCCCGCCCCAAACAAGGGCCGGTGCTAGAATCGCCGCTCCGCGGTTACTTGCCCCGCATGCCTCATCGAGGCACCACCGGGGCGCCGGCAAATCCGCGCCTCTCCTCGCCCCCCTAACGCCGTGAATTTCGACGAATACTGCCTGCAAAAGGCGGCCCCACCCGGATCGAGCACCTACTACGCGCTGCGTCAGGCAGGCGCCGCGCATCAACCATTGCTCGCCGCCCTCTTCGCGCTGCGCCGCGAGCTCGAGGAAACCGCCAAGGAAACCAGCGACCCCGCGGTCGGCCGCACCAAGCTCGCGTGGTGGCAGAAGGAACTGGCCGCGCTCGCCACCGGCAATGCCTCCCACCCGGTAACCAAAGCGCTTGCCCAGCACCTCGAGAGCGCGGCGGATGTCTACCCGCGACTCCAGCAGTTGCTCGCCGGCTTCGAAATGGACTTCGAGCAGGCCCGCTATCTCGATCTGCCGAATCTGCGCCGCTACATGGACGGCGTGGGCGGGACTTTCGCAACGCTCGTGGCGCAGGCCGGCGCACGCAGCGGTGAAGCGCGCGACAGCGTGGCGCGCTGGGCCGCACCGCTCGGCAACGCGCTGATGCTCGCGCAATTCGTGCCCGAAATCGGCAACGATGCGCGTCACGGCCGCATCTACGTGCCTATCGACGAATTGCAGCGCTACAACGTCACCGCCGCCGATCTCATCAATCGCCGCTATAGCGATGAATTCACGGAACTCATGCAGTTCCAGACCGTGCGCGCGCGCGAAGCCGTGAACGCCGCGCTCGATGCGATTCCCGCCCCGGAACGGCGCCATCAGCGCCCCTTGCGTGCACTCGCGGCACTCGAGCTTGCCTTGCTCGACGAAGTGGAGCGCGAAGGTTTTCAGGTACTGCACCAGCAGATCGTACTCACGCCGATTCGCAAGCTCTGGATCGCCTGGCGCGCCGCGCGCCGCGCCTGACACACGGACCCGCGCCGCCGCCGAGGCACTCGCGCTATGCGCGCAGCAACGGCAGTGGCGCGAAACGGCGCTGCAGCACCGCCTGCGCGTCGAGCCCCCACCAGTTCCCCAGAACCGTCGCGTAGATCTGCCTGAAGTCGACGGCAACCGGCAAGTTGCCGTTGCCGTCGAGACGCGCGAGCTGCGGCGCCTCGCCATAAAGCCCGCCTGCCACGCCCCCACCCGCTACGAAATGCGCCGACGCCGTGCCGTGGTCCGTGCCACGGCTCTGATTCTCGCGCACGCGCCGGCCGAACTCGGCATAGGTGACGATCAGCGTGCGGTCCCAGCGCCCCATCTCGACGAGCGCCGAGCGCATCGCAACCATGCCTGCCGCGAGTTGGCGCAGCAGATCCGCGTGTCGCTGCGGCTGGTTTTGATGCGTATCGAAGCCATTGAGCGTGAGACGGATCGCGGCCACGCCCTGCCCGGGCACCGGCGCGGGCAGGCCTTGCGCGCCCGCCGTGGTCTCACCCGTCGCCAGCGCCTGCATCGCGGTTTTCACCGAAGTGCCGAAAGCGCCTGCCGGAAACGCCGTCTTCAACACGTACTGGCCAGGGCGCGGGCGCAACTGGTCGGCGGCATGGTCGATCTCGCTCTCGACGCCGAGGATGTGGGCGAGCGCCGGATTGCGCTCCTTGAGCGAGACTGGCGTGACGAGCCGCGAGGCACTCGCGAACTGCGCGGGATTGACGAGCGCGACGGCGCGCGCGCCGTTCGCGAGCGGCCCCATCTCCGCACTGCCGAGCACGAGGCCATCCGCCGCGAAACCCTTCGGCACGGGCGCGCTCGCGACCGCGCGCGTGAGCCAGCCCTCGCGCAGGTACTGATCGGCATTCGAGGCCGTGTCCCAGATCTCGATCGAGCGGAAGTGCGAGAGATTCGGCTGCGCGTAGCTGACACCCTGCACGATGGCGAGTTCGTGCGCGCGCCACATCGGCATGAGCGGCGCGAGCGCGGGATGCAGCGCCGTGCGTTCGTCGAGCTGGATTGCATCGCCGCGACGCACGCCGATGTTCGCCCGATACCGGTAGTAGAGCGGATCCGCGAATGGCACGACGGTGTTCAAGCCGTCGTTGCCGCCCTTGAGCTCGATGAGAATCAGCAGGTTGTCGTACCCATGCGCATGGCGCGGCGCGGCCATGGCACCCTGCGCATGTGCGGTCCCGGGCAGCCATGAGGCGGTGCCCGCAGCCGTCATTGCGGCCGCCGCGGCCAGAAAGTCGCGGCGCTTCATGTCATACCTCGCGGGCCCATGCGGCGCCGTGCCGTGCCGCTGTTGTCGTTGCGATTGTCGTTACAAGCGTTCATGTCACTCGTTCACTGCTGGCGTCATTGGAACGATTCTACCAGGTCACTTCAACTGATAGACCGGGTCCATCAGGAGTGCTTCGAGATACGCTCCCGCACTGCTACTCGCCGCAATCGCGTCGACGGGCGCAAGCGGCAGCCCGGCATGCTGCATCTGCAACTGGGCGGAGAGCCCGGGCACGGCATCGGCCGTCAGGCCGAAATGCGCGAGCCGGCCATCGAGATCGAAGCGCATGCCGCCCTGCATCGCGCGCCGGCGGAACCGATGCGAATCGTTGCGTGGCGGTCATGGGATTTGAGACGCGCGAGTTCGGCCCACGCGCTCACGGAAGGCAAAAGTAACGAGCTAACGATGCGCGCGGCGCATTGTTGATGACGCAATTGCTACGGAGTTTTTCAGCGATGCCGTGCGTCCGTTGACGACGTATGGGCAGAGGGCGTGATCAGCGCTTGTAGAGTTCGCGCACGGCGTCTTCGATATGTTGACGCAAGAGGCGACGCTCGTCGGGCGTCATATGGCCGTCGCGGCGGCGCTGGTCGAGATCGGGGGGAACCGCGGTGCGCTGGGTGAGGTCAGACGCTGGGCGTGCCGGTGTATCGGTGCGCATCTTGCGCACTGGCGGCTTCGCGCCGGTGCGGCGAGCGGAGGCCTGGGAACCGTCCGGGAACGTCTGGGCGTGGGCCGGCGCCATATTCAATGCAGCCACGACGCCACTGGCCAACGCCAGTGCAATCATGGTATGGCGCATTGTCGGCCTGACCCCTCCCATCGTTTTGTTCCCTTCTTGACGCGCCAAGCGGCTACCTCGAATACATGTACGGACCCGGCTCTATACGGGCACTGGCTCGAAATTCGAATGAAGTATCTAACGAATGGCCGCTTTACGCAAAGAAGTCTATCTGTCAGTGCTTGATGCCGTGCCACAGCACGGGTAAATTTTGTAACTGACTGTAACCTGATAATTGTTGCAAACTCGCACCACATCTCAATCGCGCTAAGATGCCAGGCATGGAAACCAAGAACCCGTCCAAAATTCTCGTTGTCGACGACGACCCGCGGCTGCGGGATCTGCTGCGCCGTTATCTCGGCGAACAGGGATTCAACGTCTACGTGGCAGAAAACGCCCCCGCCATGAACAAGCTGTGGGTGCGCGAACGTTTCGACCTGCTGGTGCTCGACCTCATGCTCCCGGGCGAAGACGGCCTGTCCATCTGCCGCCGCCTGCGCGGCAGCAACGATCGCACGCCGATCATCATGCTCACCGCGAAGGGCGAAGATGTGGATCGCATCGTCGGCCTCGAAATGGGCGCCGATGACTACCTCCCGAAGCCCTTCAACCCGCGCGAGCTGGTCGCGCGCATTCATGCGGTGCTGCGCCGCCAGGCGCCGTCCGAATTGCCGGGCGCGCCCTCGGAAACCACGGAAGTGTTCGAATTCGGCGAATTCGCGCTGAATCTCGCCACCCGCACGCTCACCAAGGCCGGCCAGGAAATTCCGCTCACCACGGGCGAATTCTCGGTGCTCAAAGTGTTCGCGCGCCATCCGCGCCAGCCGCTCTCGCGCGAAAAGCTCATGGAGCTCGCGCGTGGCCGTGAGTACGAAGTGTTCGACCGCAGCCTCGACGTGCAGATCTCGCGTCTGCGCAAGCTGATCGAGCCCGATCCGGGCAGCCCGCGCTTCATCCAGACGGTCTGGGGCCTGGGTTACGTGTTCATTCCCGACGGCGCCGCCTGATCCCGGGTGGTATCGCGTTGTCTGCACTGCCTCTGTTGAAACGGGAAGGGTCCATGCGGATTGACCGGCGTTTGCTGACGCTCGCGTTTGGCGATCTGTTCTGGCGCACCTTCCTTCTCATCGCCCTGCTCATCGCGGTCAGTCTCGCGGCGTGGTTTCAGAGCTTTCGCGTGATCGAGCGCGAGCCGCGCGCGCAGCGCGTGGCGCTTCAGCTCGTCGCCGTCGTCAAGCTCACGCGCACCGCGCTCCTCTACTCCGATCCCGACCTGCGCCGCGCGCTGCTCCAGGACCTGGAAAGCAACGAGGGCGTGCGCGTCTATCCGCGCGAGGCCACGGACAAATACAAGCTCCAGCCCGACGAGTCGCTCAACCGCCTGATCGAGCACGACATCCGCGGGCGTCTCGGCGACGACACCGTGATCGCGCAGTCCGTGAACGGCATCCCCGGCGTATGGATCAGCTTCAAGATCGACGACGACGACTACTGGGTCGCGCTCGACCGCGACCAGCTCGACAACGTCACCGGCCTGCAGTGGGTCGGATGGGGGGTTTCCGCGCTCGCGCTCTCGCTGTTCGGCGCGGCGTTCATCACGAGTCTCGTGAACCGGCCGTTCGCGCGGCTCGCCATGTCCGCGCGCATGGTGGGCTCGGGGCAATCGCCGGCGAAACTGCCCGAAAGCGGCATGGGCGTGGCCGCCGAGACCAATCGCTCGTTCAACCAGATGGTGCGGGACCTGGAGCAGTTGGAGGCCGACCGGGCGCTCATGCTCGCCGGCATCTCGCACGACTTGCGCACCCCGCTCGCGCGGCTGCGGCTGGAAACGGAGATGAGCCCGTCCGACCAGGCCACCAAGGACGCGATGATCGACGACATCGAGCAGATGGACATGATCATCGGCCGCTTCCTCGACTATGCGCGGCCCGTGCAGCGCATGCCCGAGCGCGTCGATCTTTCGGTCATCGCGAGCGAAATGGCCGCGCGCATGGCCACCGAGGATGGCGTGCGGCTCATCACGCGCCTCGCGCCCACGGCCGTGATCGAGGCCGACGACACCGACATGCGCCGCGTGGTGGGCAATCTGATCGAGAACGCGCGCAAGTACGGCTTGAGCGAGTCCGACGGCATTCCGCACATCATGCTGGAAACGCGTGTTTCGCATTCGCGCGTGGAACTGTCGGTGGTCGACGAAGGCCCCGGCATCCCCGAAGACCAGCTTCCGCTCGTCACACGGCCGTTCTATCGCGTCGACAGCGCCCGCACCCAGGCCAACGGCACCGGCCTCGGCATGGCCATCGTGCAGCGCCTCGTGGGCCGCTATCGGGGCGCGCTGCGCCTGCGCAATCGCGCCCCGGGACCGGGGCTCGAAGTCACCATCGAGTTCCCGCTCGCCAAGGGCGCCTGAAGCCCGCGCCGCGCTACGGTCAATCGGGGCCGCCGGTTTTTATGCGGCTTGCGCGGCCCCTCCTTCGCTCATACAAGAGCGCGGCGCACGCTCGCGGCATGCGCCGCCCGGCCCTGCGACAATCGACGAAAGCCATCGGGTCACAAGACACGCGCACCGTGCGCGCGTGCGCCCATCTTTCAAGGAATGACGCCATGAAAACCGTCGGCGACAAGCTCGAAGCCTTCACCGTCACGGCCGCCAAGCCCGGCTTCAACCAGCCCGAGGAAAACGGCGAATCCGCGTTCATGGAAATCACCGAGCGGAGCTTTCCCGACAAGTGGAAAGTGATCTACTTCTATCCGAAGGATTTCACGGCGGTCTGCCCGACCGAGATCGCCGCGTTCGCCCAACTACACAAGGAATTCGAAAACCGCGAGACCGTTCTGATGGGCGGCAGTTGCGACAACGAATACGTGAAGCTCGCGTGGCGGCGCGAGAACAAGATGCTCGACCGGCTGAACCACTATGCGTTCGGCGACGTGAAAGGCGAGCTGATCGATCAGCTCGGCATTCGCGACAAAGAAGCCGGCGTGGCGCTGCGGGCGACGTTCATCGTCGATCCGGACAACGTCATTCAGCACGTCTCGGTGAACAATCTGAACGTCGGGCGCAGCGCGGCTGAAACCCTGCGCGTGCTCGACGGGCTGCAAACCGGCGAACTCTGCCCGAGCGGCCGCGAGGTGGGCGGCACGACACTTTGAGGCTCGCGCAGCAGAACGATCCAGCGGGAGCCGCTCAATAACGCCCGGTCGGCAAGGCCCGCTGGCAACCCGCGCTCAAGTCGGGCCAGCCGCGGCGCGGGCAGGCAGGCGGCTGCGGATTGCCGTGGCGAGCGGCTCTTTCCATTCGAGCACGCGCTTTTCCAGCAACTGCCACGACAGATGCGCAAGCAGCACCGAAAGCGCGAACTGCATGGCGAGCGCCAGCAGATCCTGCGCGAGCGGCGGCACGTGCAGACTGGCGTAGAGCGCCGGCGCGTCGCCCAGATGCGACGGCACCAGGTTGTGGAACAGATAGAACCCATAGCTGATGGTGCCGAGATACGCGAGCGGCCGCGCTTCGAGCGCGCTCACGAGCACGCTGCCCTGATGTCTCACGAGCCATAGAAATACCGCCCCAAGCGAAAACGCGAGGCCGATATCGAGCAAGCCTGGCAGGATGGCACGCTGCGTCGCTTCGCAGGCGTCGCAATCGGCCCGCGCGAGCGCGAAGACCGCGAGACTCGCGCACGCGAGCACCAGCCCGATGCCGCTTTGCACCCGCCCCTCCATCGGCACACGGGCACCGCCGATGGCCAGTACGCCGCCAAGCAGGAGCAAGGCGAAATTCCATGGCGAAAATGCATAGACGAGCGGCTCGATCGCACCGGTCGCATAGAGCGCGAGATGCGCGAGCGCAGCGGCGAAAATCATGGCGGCACAAATCGCCAGATGCCGCGAGGCGCGCGTGAACAGCAGCACGAATGGCGTGATCAGATAGAACTGCTGCTCGACCGCGAGACTCCAGAAATGCGAAACCGAGCCCGGCCATCCGTCATGAACGATGCCGATCCAGAAATTGGACAGGAATACGTAATGCCACGCGAGCCCGAGATCCACGTCGCGTTGATAGAAAAACGCGTGCGCGATCGTGAGCGCAATGAGCAGCAAGTAGTAGACCGGGAAAATGCGCAACGTGCGCTTGACGAAGAACACATAGAGCACCGCGTCGCGGCGCGCCGTGCGTTGTTCGATGCGCAGACGATTGCGATGCAGCTCCCCGATGATGAGATAGCCGCTGATGAGGAAGAACAGCCACACGCCGATCTTGCCGGCGTCGATCGCCTCGAGATGTGCTTTGTGCGAGAGGAACACCAGCACCACAGCCAGTGCCCGGAGACCGTCGAGGCCTTTCACGCGTCTTTCGAGTCCCGTCATTAACCCTTCCGCTTCCGGTACGTCTTGATACGCTTTGAGTATGCGGGGAAAAAAACGGAAATTAATCGGCAAGAAAAACTGGGGAGGTAATTGCAGGTGCAATTACCTCCTTTCATGCGGAAGCAGGCACGCGGCCTGCTGGGCGCACTCGATGCTTTCGAGGCACACCGCTTGCTGCGCTTCGCGCGCGAAGCCTGGCTCTGCGTAAAAGCCCTTGATTCAGGGCCTCGAATGCAGATTCAGCGGATTCAGGCGCGCGTGAGCAGCACCGCCGCCTGCGCTTCGATGCCTTCGCCACGGCCCAGATAGCCGAGCTTCTCGTTGGTCTTCGCCTTCACGTTCACGCGCTCGAGCGGCAGTTGCAGATCTTCCGCGATGCACGCGCGCATGGCTTCGATATGCGGCGCGAGCTTGGGCGCCTGCGCGATCACCGTGCTGTCCACGTTCACGAGCATGAAGCCCGCCTCCTGCACGCGGCGCAGGCACTCGCGCAGCAGCACACGGCTGTTCGCGCCGTAGAACTGCTTGTCGGTGTCCGGAAAATGACGGCCGATGTCGCCGAGCGCGGCGGCGCCAAAAAGCGCGTCGGTGATGGCGTGCAGCAGCACGTCGGCGTCCGAGTGGCCCAGCAGCCCGCGCTCGTAGGGCACCGTCACGCCGCCGATGACGAGCGGGCGTCCCGGCACGAGCGCGTGCACGTCATAGCCTTGTCCGATTCTGATGTCCATGTGTGAGGTCTTTCCGTGTAGCTTGGTTGCCGGCTCAATTGCCAGGATTGCGGCTGAGAATGGCTTCGGCGAGCGCGAAGTCTTCGGGGTAGGTCACCTTGAAGTTGCGCAGACTGCCCTGCACGAGCCGCGGCGAGTGGCCAAGCCATTCGATGGCGCTCGCTTCGTCGGTGAGGTCGTGACCCTCTTGCTGCGCGCGCTCGATCGCCGTGCGCAGCATGCCGATGCGGAACATCTGCGGGGTCTGGGCTTGCCAGAGGCCGTCGCGCGATTCCGTGCGCTCGATGCGCGGGCCGCCCGGCACGTTGTGCGG
This sequence comes from Paraburkholderia sp., assembly GCA_031286755.1. Taxonomy (GTDB): domain Bacteria; phylum Pseudomonadota; class Gammaproteobacteria; order Burkholderiales; family Burkholderiaceae; genus Paraburkholderia. Next base: position 13,838 of record JAITTX010000296.1, on the reverse strand, counting down.
CGCGACGCGCTTGAGCGTGTCCGCAACGGGCAACGCCATGATGCCGCCCACGGGATCGTCCTTGAGCGCACCGACGAGCGAGCGGATCAGCGCGGGCGTGATGCCGGGACGCGCGGCGTCGTGCACGAGCACCCAGTCGTCGTCGCTGGCGCCGAAGTCGGCGAGCGCGACTAGACCGTTGTAGACCGACGCCTGGCGCGACGCCCCGCCCTTGCGGCGCACCGCGAAGCGCAGGCCGGCGAAGCGGCGCGCGTCGAAATGGTTATCGTCGGGAGAAATGATGACGAGCGTCTGGGTGAATTCGCTGCAGGCGTCGAAGGCCGCGAGCGTATAGTGCAGAAGTTCGTGTCCGGCAACCGTTCGATATTGTTTGGGCATGGCCGATCCTGAACGGCTGCCGGTGCCGGCGCAGGGGATCAGGGCAAAAAGGCGTGAGGTCACGGTATCGCGGGCCACATGAGTCAAAGTAAAGGACGGATTTTATAATAGGTCCTTTACCCGCACGCCCAAGACCCGCAACCGCGCCGTAACCGGCGCTGCCCGGCGGGCGTGGCGGGCACGATGGCAGCCCTTCGCAAGGCCGCGCGCATGGCGCCCGGGGCGCACCAGCGCCGCCCGGATGGCGCTTTTGCGCCTTTATCCTTACGAATGGCTGTCGACACATGGAGCGCGCGCGCCTTGCCTCGCGCGCCCCGCTACTAACGCATACCTGACGCAAACGACAAGCAGCGCCTCGCCAAATCTGTTGCCCCCTATGTCCGATATCGCCGCACCCCAGCAGTCGCCGTCTTCGTCCCCGGTCGCCGTCGTCAAGCCGGGGCAGCGCTTCGTGTTCGACGGCACGCACGGTTCCTCCGATGCGCTCCTGATCGCCCGCTACCGCGAGGCTTCGCGCGCGAGCGCCCCGCTGCTCGCGGTGATCTGCGCGAGCGCCGTGGACGCCCAGCGCCTCGCCCAGGAGATCCCGTTCTTCGCGCCCGAAGCGCGCGTGCGCCTGCTGCCCGACTGGGAAACCCTGCCCTACGACACGTTCTCGCCGCACCAGGACCTCGTCTCCGAGCGGCTCGCGACGCTGCACGATCTCGGCGAAGGCCGCTGCGACATCCTCATCGTCCCGGCCACGACCGCGCTCTACCGCATGCCGCCCGCCTCGTTCCTCGCGGCCTATACGTTCTCGTTCACGCAGGGCGAGCGTCTGGACGAAGCGAAGCTCAAGTCGCAGCTCACGCTGGCCGGCTACGAGCACGTGAGCCAGGTCATGCGGCCCGGCGAATACTGCGTGCGCGGCTCGCTGATCGACCTGTTCCCGATGGGCTCGCCGCTGCCGTACCGCATCGACCTGTTCGACGATCAAGTCGACTCGATCCGCGCCTTCGACCCGGACAACCAGCGCAGCCTCTATCCGGTCAAGGACGTGCGGCTCCTGCCGGGCCGCGAGTTTCCGTTCGACGAGACCGCGCGCACCGCGTTTCGCAGCCGCTGGCGCGAGGTGTTCGAAGGCGATCCGAGCCGCGCGTCCATCTATAAGGACATCGGCAACGGCGTGCCGTCGGCCGGCATCGAGTACTACCTGCCGCTGTTCTTCGAAGAGACCGCCACGCTGTTCCACTATCTGCCCGAGGACGCGCAGCTGGTGTTTTCGGGCGATCTGGACGCCTCGATCCGCCGCTTCACCGCGGATACCAAACAGCGCCACAGCTTCCTCGCGCACGACCGCGAGCGGCCGATCCTGGAACCGCAGCGCCTGTTTCTGACCGACGAGGACTTCTTCACGCTCGCCAAGCCCTTCGCGCGCCTCGCGCTACCGGCCGCGAGCGCGGGCGGCTGGGCCAACGCCCTGCCGAGCCTCGCGATCGACCGCCACGCCGACGACCCGCTCGCCGCGCTGCGCGGCTACCTCGACACTACGAAAAATCGCGTGCTATTCGCGGTGGAGTCGGCGGGGCGCCGCGAGACCATCGCGCAATTGCTTGCCGAAAACCATCTGCGCCCCACCTCCGCGGACAGCTACGAAGACTGGCTCACCGGCGACGAGCGCTTCGCGCTGGGCGTGGCGCCGCTTTCGACCGGCTTCGCGCTGCCCGGCGAGGCGCTCGCGATCATCACCGAAAGCGAGCTTTACGGGCCGCTCGCGCGCCGCGCCGGACGCCGCCGCCAGGAGCAGGCGAGCAACGTCGACTCGATGGTGCGCGACCTTTCCGAGCTCAAGGTGGGTGACCCGGTCGTGCACGCGCAGCACGGCATCGGCCGCTATCACGGGCTCGTGACGATGGATCTCGGCGAAGGCGACACCGAGTTCCTGCACCTCGAATACGCGAGCGCCAGCAAGCTCTACGTGCCCGTTTCGCAACTGCATGTGATCTCGCGCTACAGCGGCGCCGACCCGGACAGCGCGCCGCTGCACGCGCTCGGCTCGGGCCAGTGGGAAAAGGCGCGCCGCAAGGCCGCGCAGCAGATCCGCGACACCGCCGCCGAACTGCTCAACCTCTACGCGCGCCGCGCCGCGCGCGAGGGCCACGCGTTCGCGCTCGAACCGCGCGACTACGTGAAGTTCGCCGAGAGCTTCGGCTTCGAGGAAACGCCCGACCAGGCGGCGGCGATTGCGGCCGTGATCGGCGACATGACGAGCGGCAAGCCGATGGACCGCCTCGTGTGCGGCGACGTGGGCTTCGGCAAGACCGAGGTGGCGCTGCGCGCGGCGTTCATCGCCGTGATGGGCGGCAAGCAGGTGGCGATTCTCTCGCCCACCACGCTGCTCGCGGAGCAGCACACGCAAACCTTCACCGACCGCTTCGCCGACTGGCCCGTGCGCATCGCCGAGCTGTCGCGCTTCAAGTCGGCGAAGGAAGTGAACAGCGCAATCCAGCAGATCAACGACGGCAGCGTCGACATCGTGATCGGCACGCACAAGTTGCTTTCCTCCGACGTGCAGTTCAAGCGCCTCGGCCTCGTGATCATCGACGAGGAGCACCGCTTCGGCGTGCGCCAGAAGGAGGCGTTGAAGGCGCTGCGCGCCGAGGTGGACGTGCTCACGCTCACCGCCACGCCGATTCCGCGCACGCTCGGCATGGCGCTCGAAGGCCTGCGCGACTTCTCCGTCATCGCGACCGCGCCGCAAAAGCGCCTCGCCATCAAGACCTTCGTGCGCCGCGAGGAAGACAGCGTGATTCGCGAGGCCATGCTGCGCGAGCTCAAGCGCGGCGGCCAGGTTTATTTCCTGCACAACGAAGTGGAGACCATCGAGAACCGCCGCGCCATGCTTGAGGCGCTCGTGCCCGAGGCGCGCATCGCCGTCGCGCACGGGCAGATGCACGAGCGCGAACTCGAAGCCGTGATGCGCGATTTCGTGGCCCAGCGCGCGAACGTGCTGCTCTGCACGACCATCATCGAGACCGGCATCGACGTGCCGACCGCGAACACCATCCTCATCCATCGCTCGGACAAATTCGGCCTCGCCCAACTACACCAGTTGCGCGGCCGCGTCGGGCGCTCGCACCACCAGGCCTACGCGTATTTGCTCGTGCACGATCCGCAGGGGCTCACGAAGCAGGCGCAGCGCCGTCTGGAGGCCATTCAGCAGATGGAGGAACTGGGCGCGGGTTTCTATCTCGCGATGCACGACCTCGAAATCCGCGGCACCGGCGAAGTGCTCGGCGACAAGCAGTCGGGCGAGATCCACGAGATCGGCTTCCAGCTTTACACCGACATGCTCAACGACGCCGTGAAGGCGCTCAAGGACGGCCGCGAGCCGGACCTGAACGCGCCGCTCGCCGCGACGACGGAGATCAACCTGCACGCGCCCGCGATCCTGCCCGCCGACTATTGCGGCGACGTGCAGGAGCGCCTGTCGCTCTACAAGCGCCTCGCGAACTGCGAGCACGACGATTCGATCGACGGCATCCAGGAGGAGCTGATCGACCGCTTCGGCAAGATGCCGCCGCAGGCGCACGCGCTCATCGAGACGCACCGCCTGCGTCTCGCGGCCAAGCCGCTCGGCATCACCAAGATCGATGCGGGCGAAGCCGTGATCGGGCTGCAGTTCGTGCCGAATCCGCCCGTCGACGCCATGCGCATCATCGAAATGGTGCAGAAGCACAAACACGTCAAGCTCGCGGGCCAGGACAAGCTGCGCATCGAAACGCGCAGCCCCGACCTCGCGGTGCGCGTAGCCACGGTGAAGGAGACGCTGCGCGCGCTCGGGGCGCCGGCCCGGGCGGCGGCACGCTGAACGCTTCGTGAGCGCGCCGGCGCATGCACAGACGCTGCACGCATGCGCCGGCACAAAATCGATGTTGCACCGCGTCACGACATCCACTACGTGGCAGCGCACGTTTGCGCGCCCACTCACGCTCATTCGCGCACGGCAAAGAGCCATTGCAGTGGGCGCCTTTGGCCGGACGATTCTTTTTGGGTAATATGGATGGACAAGCAAGCTGGAGTCCATCATGACCATCGCCGCTGAATCAGCGCAGTCTTCCACGCCGTCCTCCGAAGTTTCCTCGCCCGCCGCGCTCCCCTGGGTCACCCGTCTCGTGTCGATGGACACGGTCAGCCGCCATCCGAATCTCGGGCTGATCGAAACCGTGCGCGACGACCTGCGCGCGCGCGGCATCGACGCGACGCTCACCTACGGCCACGGCGGCAAATGGGCCAACCTGTTCGCCACGCTGCCCGCGCACGACGGCTCGACCGACGGCGGCATCGTGCTTTCGGGCCACACCGACGTGGTGCCCGTGGACGGCCAGAAGTGGGACAGCGACCCGTTCAAGCCCGAAATCCGCGACGGCCGGCTCTATGGCCGCGGCACCTGCGACATGAAGGGTTTCATCGGCACCGCGCTCTCGCTCGTGCCCGAGATCCAGCAAACGAAGCTCGCGAAGCCGCTGCATCTCGCGCTCTCGTTCGACGAGGAAGTCGGCTGCGTGGGCGCGCCGCTCATGATCGAGGATCTGGTCAAGCGTGGCGTGCGGCCCGAGGGCTGCATCGTCGGCGAGCCCACCAGCATGCGCCCGATCGTGGCGCACAAGGGCATCAATGCGTATCAATGCTGTGTGCGCGGCCATGCGGCGCATTCGTCGCTCACGCCTCGCGGCCTGAACGCCATCGAATACGCGGCGCGCCTGATCTGCTACATCCGCGACATGGCCGACGAATTCCGCGCGAGGGGTCCGTTCGACGAGCTTTACGACGTGCCGTTCACGACCGCGCAAACCAGCACGATCGAAGGCGGCAACGCCATCAACACCGTGCCGGCCGAATGCCGTTTCGCCTTCGAGTTCCGCAATCTGCCCACGCTCGACCCCGACGCGATCTTTGCGCGCATCGAGCAATACGCGCGTGAGACGCTGGTGCCGAAGATGCAGCGCGAAAATGCGGCGGGCGCGATCGAGTTCATGAAGATCGCTGCGGCACCGGGCCTCGACGACAGCGAGCAGGCGGCGATCACCCAGCTCGTGCGCGCGCTCACCTCCGACCAGTCGCGCCACAAGGTGGCCTACGGCACGGAAGCGGGCCTGTTCGCCCGCGCCGGCATTCCGAGCGTGGTGTGCGGCCCGGGCGACATCGAGCAGGCTCACAAGCCGAACGAATTCGTCTCGCTCGAACAGCTCGCGGCGTGTGAAGGTTTCCTGCGCAAGCTCGTGCGCGGCCTTTCGGTCGAGGCGCACACATAGTCGCAGGTCAGGCAGCCACAATCGGCATATCACACTCATATACGCACGCCCCGCGCTGCAGGTCCAACGCCATGTCAACCGCCACGCCGCTGCCCACCGATCACACGATCGATGGAGAAGCCATTCCAACGCTCGACGAGATCGCCTCGCAGCACTTCACGCTGGCCCCCTGGGTGCGGCGCACGCCGGTGTTCGACCGCCACGATCTGCCCTCGCTCGGCAACACGCAGGTCAACTTCAAGTTCGAGCTGCTGCAGGCAAGCGGCAGCTTCAAGGTGCGCGGCGCGTTCACGCACCTGCTCGCGCTCGACCCGTCGCAGCGCAGCGCCGGCGTGACCTGCGTCTCGGGCGGCAATCACGCGATCGCCGTCGCGTATGCGGCGAAGCGTCTAGGCATTGGCGTGAAGGTCGTGCTCTTTCGCACGGCGAGCGAGGCGCGCGTCGAGCAGTGTCGCCAGCTTGGCGCCGAGATCGTGCGGGCCAGCGACAACCGCGAGGCCTTCGAGATCGTGCGCCGCATCGAGGCCGAGGAAGGCCGCTATTTCGTGCACCCGTTCAACGGCTATCGCACGGTGCTCGGCACCGCGACACTCGGCTATGAATGGGCCACCCAGGCGCCTGACCTCGACGCCGTGATCGTGCCGATCGGCGGCGGCGGGCTCGCGGCGGGCGTCGCCACCGCGCTGCGTCTCGCCAATCCGCGCGTGCGCATCTACGGCGTGGAGCCCGAAGGCGCCGACGCAATGAGCCGCAGCTTCGCGGCCAACCATACGGTGCGCATGACCCACATGCAGACGATCGCCGACTCGCTCATGGCGCCGCATACCGAGCAGTACAGCTATGCGCTGTGCCGCCGCCATGTCGAGCGCGTCGTCACGGTGTCGGACGATGCCCTGCGCGCCGCGATGCGCGTGCTCTTCGACGAGCTGAAGCTGGCCGTCGAGCCCGCTTGCGCGACGGCCACCGCGGGCCTCTACGGGCCGCTGCGCGACGCGCTGCAGGGCAAGCGCGTGGGCGTCCTGCTGTGCGGAACCAATACGGACCCGCGGCGCTTTGGTGAGCAGATCGGGCCCAAGGGTCCGGAGCGCTCCGCGTGAGACCAGAGTAAGCGCCAAAGCACCCACTCCACTCCGGCCGGCAGTTCGCGCATTGAAGCCATGCCGCTCCCAACCGGCGCGCGGCGGAATGTCATGCAGTGTCAAATAGCTACCGCATTGCAAATGCGTTCGCTATCATTGCGCCATTGCGACGTTATGCCACCCTGGCCCGTGCCGCCCCCGTTCAAGGAGAGCCCGCTCATGAGCATCATCAAGGAGTTCAAGGAATTTGCCGTCAAAGGCAATGTGATGGATCTTGCAGTCGGTGTGATCATCGGCGGCGCCTTTTCGACCATCGTCAACTCGGTCGTGAAAGATCTCATCATGCCGGTGATCGGCGTCGTCACGGGCGGCCTCGACTTCTCGAATCTGTTCGTCCGGCTCGGGCACATTCCCGACACTTTCAAGGGCAATCCCGACTCGTACAAGGATCTGCAAACCGCCGGCGTGGCCGTGTTCGGTTACGGTGCGTTCATCACGGCGCTGATCAACTTCGTCATCCTCGCGTTCATCATCTTTCTGATGGTGAAATTCGTGAACAAGCTGCGCCAGTCGGAAACGCCCGCGCCCGCCGCGCCGCCGCCCACGCCCGAAGACGTGCTGCTGCTGCGCGAGATCCGCGATTCGCTCAAGAGCAATTCACGCTGAGCAACGCTTGCGCGTTGCAGCGATCGCCAGATAGCAAAAAGCCCGCGAACAAAATTCGCGGGCTTTTTTTACGCCTTGCGCACCTTGTGTGCGCGGGCCACTAATCGCGCCTCGCCGCGCGACGCTCAAGCCGCAGGCGCGGCCGGGTTCGGCGCACTGCTCTCCCGCTGCGTCACGGTCTCCTCGATCAGGCGTTCGAGCTGCTCGAAATTCACGGGCTTCGTGAGATGCGCCGTGAAGCCGGCATCGATACTGCGGCGCACGTCGTCGTCGGTGCCAAAGCCGGTGAGCGCAATGGCTGGCGCCGCCGATTCCTTGCGAAACGCACGGATGAAGTCGATGCCCGAGCCGTCCGGCAAGCCGATATCGCTCACCACCAGATCGAAGCGCTGCGCGGCCGTGAGCGCGAGCGCGCCAGCCACGCTCGCGGCCACCTCCACGTCGTGGCCCAGCGAGCGGATCAGTTGCGACATGACTTCGGCGGTGTCCTCGTGATCCTCGATCAGGAGGATATCGAGCGCACCCGCGCGATGCGGCCCGCTGTGGTCCGCGGGGCGCGCGGCGCCCGCGCCGGGCGCCGCGGTCGGCAGCACGATCGTGAAGGTCGCGCCGCAATGCGAGCCAGGACTCTTCGCGCTCACGGTACCGCCATGCGCCTCGGTCAGTGCCTTCGTCACCGCGAGCCCGAGGCCGAGGCCGCCGAACTGCCGCGTCATGTTGTGGCTGCCTTGCTCGAAGGCGTGAAAGAGCTTGCCGATCTGATCGGGCGCGATGCCGATGCCGGTGTCCTCCACCTCGATCACCACATGCATGCGCTCGTCGCGCGTGCGCACGAAAATGTGGCCGCCGTCGGGCGTGAATTTCGCCGCGTTGCGCACCAGATTCCAGAACATCTGCTGCATGCGCGCGCGGTCGCCGCGCACGTAGTGATGCTGCGCCAGCCGCTCGACGTGCACGTCCTGCTGCTTGATCTGGATTTCGCTGTGAAAGAGTTCGAGCACGGCGTCGATCACCTCGTGCACGTCGACCGTGTCCAGCGTGAGGCTCAGCTTGCCGTTCGCCACGCGCGTGAGATCGAGCAGATCGTCGATCAGCCGCGCCTCGAGCTCGATGTTGCGACGGATCATCAGCACGCCCGCGCGCGCGGCGTCGGGCAAGCCGGCAATCTGTTCGAGCAGGCGCGTGCCGGCCAGCACCGGCGTGAGCGGCGTGCGCAACTCGTGCGAAAGCATCGCCAGAAAGCGGTCCTTGGCGCGATTGGCCTCTTCCGCCGCCTGGCGCGCGGCCTGCTCGGACGCCAGCAGCAACTCGCGCTCTTCGTTCGATTCGCGCTGCGCGTGGATATCGGTGCAACTGCCGAACCACTTGTTGACGCCGCCGCGCGGGTCGCGCATCGCAACGATTCGGACGTCGAACCATCGGTACGCGCCGTCGTGACGGCGGATGCGCAGTTCATGCCGATAGTCGTCGTTGGCGGTGCGCACGGCCTTGAGCCACGTATCGCGAATCTCGTCGCGGTCGTCCGCATGCACGGCGTCGAGCCATGCGAGGCCGTGCGTCGTGCCGGCGTCGAGGCCCGTGTATTCGCGCCATTGCTTCGACAGAAAATCGCATTCGCCATCCGCGCCGCAGGTGAACACGAGGTGTGGCAGCGCTTCGGATAGCGTGCGGTAGTGCGCTTCGCGATCGCGCAGGAGCAGCGCCTGATCGGAGGCGTGCTGCAGCGCCACTTGTGCGAGCACGCGCGCCACGGCCTCGGGCAGATAGTCGAGGTAGTCGCCCGACTTCGGCACCACGTCCGAGACGCCGGCGCGCAGCGCCGCGATCACGCGCGACTCGTCGGTGAAACCGGTGACGAGGATCGCCGGCACGCGCACGTCCTCGGCACGCAGGCGGCGGAAAAAATCGAGGCCGGTCTCGGCGCCGTCGAGCTGGTAATCGAGCACGAGCACGTCCGGCGTGCGCGCCGCGAGCACCGCACGCGCCTCGTCAACGCCCGTGCAGGTGTCCACGCGCGCGCCGGCCCGCACGAGCGATTTGCGCGCGAGCCGCAGAATGCCTTCGTCGTCGTCGACGACGAGCACATGCGCGCCCGCCAACATCGGTGTCCCTTCGTTCATGCCATTCATGCCGCTCATGCTTTGAGCATCCCTCGTGGCTGGCTTCGCGCCATTGGTGCGCGCGCTATCAATATTGTCATAGTGGTCATGCGTGAATCAAAAGCCGTATCCGGGTAGCCGATCGTTCAAGTCCATTGCCAGGCCGCGGTTCGCGCAACAGCATGCCCGGACGCGCATCAAGGACGCACGAAGCGATGCCCCGGCGGCAACTTGACGACCTGAAGGAAAAAACCGAGCCGCCGCACCGCCTCGATGAACGCGTCATATTCGACGGGCTTCGTGATGTACACATTGCAGCCCAGCTCGTAACAACGCTCGATCTCGCGCGGATCGTCGGTCGTGGTGAGCACGATCACCGGCACCGACGCCGTCACCGGATCGGCTTTCAGCCGCCGCAGCACCTCGAAACCGTCCACGCGCGGCAAGCGCAGGTCGAGCAGCACGACGAAATTCGCGAGCTCTTCGCGCGATGGGTAATTCGACGCCACAGGGGTATCGGCACCCGGCGCGCCAAAGAAGTAATCGAGCGCCTCCTGGCCGTCGCGAAAACGCAAAAAGCCGTTGGACACGCCCGAGCGCCGCAGGTTGCGCTCGACCAGCGTGGCGTGGCCATCGTCATCCTCGATCAGCACGATGCTCACGCGTTGCCCCGGCTCGCCAGGCAGGCCGGCATACGCCCCGTCCTGAAGCGGGTCCGGCCGCGCCTGAGCATCGTCCCCCATTTTTTGCCCCGCTTTTTTTTCCGTTTCGGGTCCCGCTTCAGATCCCGCTTCGGGTCCCGCTTCGGGGCCCGTTTGCTCTCCCTCTCTCATGCCGCTCTCCGACGTCTTCTCATGCGTTTTCGATGGTTCTGCCTTCATGCTGCGCGCAGCGGTTCATCGGGCAGCGCGACGAAGAAGGTGGAGCCCGCGCCTTCTGTGGACTCGACCCAGATGCGCCCGCCATGGCGCTCCGCGATGCGGCGCGCGAGCGCGAGCCCCGTGCCCTGCCCGGTCGAATCGCCGCCGTGCAGGCGCTGGAACGCGCGAAAGAGCTTGGGCAGATACGCAGCCGGAATTCCGAGGCCATTGTCGCGCACATAATAGGTCCGCGTGCGCACTCCGAATATGCCCGAAGCATCACGCCCGCTTGCGTACGCAATAGTGTCCGGCGTCGCGCGGCGCGCCGCTCCGCCGCTGGCGCTGCGGCCAGGTCCGGATGCGCGGCCGCCAGGCCCCGCACCCGATGCCGCTGTCTCGACCGGCTCCAGCGCGCCGATTTCCACATGCCCGGGCCGCGCCGGATCGAGATGACGCAAGGCGTTATCGATCAGATTGCCGAAGATCTGCTCGAGCGCCCCCGGGTCGCCCCAGGCAGGCGGCAGTTCGCGCACCTCGATGCGCGCCTGCTGCGCGAGATCTTGCGCGAGACCCGCGAGCGCGCGCTCGACGATGCGGCCCACATTCACGCGCTGCCAGCGATACTCGAGCCGCCCGGCGCGCGAAATGCGCAGCAGCGCGTCGATGATGGCCGCGGCACGCGCCACGGCCTGGCGCAGGAATTGCAGCGATTCGTCGACGTCGCCGTCGAGCACCTCGATCATGCGCCCGTGCTCGTCGGCAGGCAGCTCCGCCGCAGCGATCTGCTCGCGCAGGTCGGCACACGAAACCTGCAGCTCCTTCGAAAAACCCTGCAGATTCACGAGCGGCGAGCGCAGGTCGTGCGAGACGCTGTAGATGAACATCTCGTTGTCCTGGCTCTCCTGGCGCAGATTGTCGTTGGCGGCCGCGAGGTCCGCGGCCCGCTCCTGCAATTGCAGCTTGAGCGCCGCCTGCTCGTGGTCGGCCTCGCGCAGGCGCAGGCTCGTCTGATTGAGCACGGCGTCGAGCGCCGCAATTTCGTCGTTGCCGGCGAGCGGCGGCGCCAGCGCCACACCCTCGCTCAGCCGCTGCGCATTGGCGCCGAGCGCAGCGAGGCGCAGACCCACGTTGCGAGCAAAGACGATGGCCGTGGCCGCCCAGATCAGCATCGACCCGACGACGGCGAAGATGAGCGCGTCCTGCTGCCGCTCGCGACTCTCGCGCAGCGAGGCGCTGCGCGCGTCGTCGAGCCGCGTTTGCTCGGCGATGAACGCATCGAGCTCGCTGCGCGCCGCGTCGATTTCGGGCGGCAGGCCATCGACACCCGGGCTAGCAAAGCCGCTGGTGCGGCCGGCGCGCAGCGCGTCCGCCACTGCGCCGCAGCGCGCGCGCCACGCCCGCGCATAGTCGTTGATGCGCTGAATGCGCGCGAACTGTACGGGGTTGTCGCTCACCATATGCGCGAGCAGCGCAATGCGGTCGGAGAATTCGGCCCAGACGGCGCGATGGTCAATGAACGAGGAGTCTTCGAGCACGATCGCGGTCCGTACCCGTGCGGCCTCACGCAACAACGGATGGACGAGGCTCGAAGCCTGCCAGAGGATCTGCTTGCTGTTCTCGGCGCTCTTCGCGGCCTGAGCGGCTGCGCCTTGCGTATCGAATACGACGCCGAGCAGCGCCAGCTCGATTGCGCTCGGTATCGCGATCAGCAACAGCCCCTTGGCGAACAGTTTCATGTCTGTCTGATTGGATGTCGCTCCAGGCGGCGCTCACGCGCCGGACCTCCCCGCACGGGCCTCCCGGCCAGGTCCCCGCGTGCCGCGAAATGGCCGCGCGCGGCGGAGCCAAAACATTATCCGGGGTAAATTGTGAGATGACAACGTGTGTGACTGCCCGCACCACGCAGTGAGAAAAGCCCGTATTTTCCAGAGAAATCGTCACACTGCGCGCGCGTGCAGGTCTATTATTGAGACCGGAGATAAGCGAAAGAGAAGCGAAAGAGCGCCGGGATACCTACATGAGCGCGACGTGCGGTCCAGGGTGACGTTTGCCTGACGCGAGAGGGTTTGGACGTGGTCCGCACGGACCCGAATCCTCGTGAATCCGGCAAATCGGTATGCTATAAAGGATCGACGTGCGGCGCACCAGTCCGGGAGTGGTCGCATGGGAACGCTGCGTTTTTTGCAATCCACCTTTTTCAGGCGAATTTTTATGTCCTTCCCGAAAAAGCGTAAACGCATCAGGGCGGATGGCGACGAGTCATTTCTCGCCGTACTAAGCCACTTCAAACCGTTCGGTCAGCTCGACACCAAGATCGCACGCGCACGCGCGCAGGACGAGCCGGTGCTCTATGCACATGTGCTGCCCGGGCTCGACGTGCTCTTGTGCAGTGTCCGGGGCGCGCAGCCGCCTTATCCCGGAACGAGCGAATTGCGCAGGCGCTGCATCGAATCCATCGCGCATGCGCTCGAGCAACCGCTCGAAGGGCTCGAGAACGGCGGCTACTGGTACGAAGCCGACGGTTTCGGCTTCCTCGTATTCGCAAGCCGCGCGCGTGGGCGGATCCTGCCCGAGTTTGGCGCGGCCCGGCCCGGCATCAGCTCGCGGCGCGTGGCGCGCCGTCAGGACGCCACCGGCGATCCAGCGCCGCGCCAGCAGTTGCGCTGAGTATTCCCCCTCAAACACGCCCGACGCCTCAAGCGTCGGGCGTGTTTGCATCTGCCTGCGCGCATGCCATCGGCTCGCGGGCGACGCACGCCTCGCACCGCTCGTCTGGCGCGTGGTCCACCCACGTGCACGCCCGGCAGCCTCAACTCCCCCTGTAGAGATTTTGCGTGCCGGTCTGCGGCGCGGCACCGGGTTGCGCCTTGCCGGCGTTGCGCGGCGAGCTCTGCGACGCGGGCGGCGAAACCGCCTTCGCGCCGCTGGCGGGAGGCGGCAGGGCGCGCATCTTCTGGCCCGGCGGCGGCGCCATCGGGCGCTGGCGTATCTGCGCGAACAACTGATCGCACGGCAACGGCTTGTTGTTGCTCGGCGCGACAAGCGGCAAGAGCGCTAAAAACGGGTTGATGATCCCGAGCCCCACCATGGCGCCGCCGCGCAACGCCAGCGCGGCGGCATCCACGCCCACATGCGGGTCCTTGAAGGTGCCCTTCACGTAGAGCGGCGAGCGCAGCGAGAACACCCGGAAACCCTTCGTATGCGGATGCACTTTCATGTTCATCGATTCGTCGCGCAGATCAATGGGACCGTCGATGTCGATCACGGCGTCGTCGGTGTCGAGCGCGAACACGCGCGGATCGAGCACGCCGTTGGTCGCCACGAAATCCGCCGCCGCGCAATAGATCTTCACGTCGCGCGAGCCGAACAGCTTTTCGTAGACCACATTCGCCACATTCAGGCCCGCCGCCTCCATCAGCAGGCGGCTGATCGTGCCCTGCGTGACCAGCGCCTTCACCTCGC
>JAITTX010000281.1 GCA_031286755.1 Paraburkholderia sp. | reverse complement strand
TCGAACAGCATCACGTCGGGGTTCATCGCAAGCGCGCGTGCAATCGCCACGCGCTGCTGCTGGCCGCCCGAGAGATGCGAGGGATACTGCTTCTCCACGCGCGGCGCGAGACCCACTTTCTCCAGATACTGCCGCGCGCGCTCTTCGGCTTCCTTGCGCGGCACGCCGAGCACGTGAATGGGCGCTTCCATCACGTTCTCGAGCACGTTCATGTGCGACCAGAGATTGAAGTGCTGGAACACCATCGCGAGCTTGGTGCGGATGCGCTGGAGCTGCTTGTGGTCGGCCACGTCGAGGTCGCCGTTGCGGCCCGCCTTGGTGCGCACGGTCTCGCCATCCACCACGATCTCGCCCGCGTTCGGCTTCTCGAGAAAATTGATGCAGCGCAGGAACGTGCTCTTGCCCGAGCCGCTCGCGCCGATGATGCTGATCACGTCGCCCTTCTTCGCATCGAGCGAGACGCCCTTGAGCACCTCGTTGTCGCCGTAGCGCTTGTGGATGTCGCGCGCGATCAGCTTGCTATCCGATGAAGTTTGCGCTGGGGTTTTCATTTGGGTTTGCGGCGTGCGCGGAGTCGTTTGCATCGTCTGAGCCAAGGTGGTCTCCCAAAAATTATCGCGTCCGCACGGCGAGATAGCCGAGCCAGCGTTTCTCCGCGCGGCGGAACGCGGCCACCAGCACGAACGATACCGCACAGTAGATGAGCGCCGCGAGCCCGAACGACTCGAACGAGCGGTAGGTGGCCGAGTTGGCGTCGCGCGCGACCTTGAGGATGTCGGGCACCGTGGCGGTGAACGCAACGGTGGTCGCGTGCAGCATCAGGATCACTTCGTTACTGTACAGCGGCAGCGCCCGGCGCAGAGCCGAAGGCAGCACGACGCGCCAGTACATCGTGAACGGGCTCATGCCGTAGGCGCGCGCCGCCTCCACTTCGCCATGCGAAGTTGCGCGAATCGCGCCCGCGAAAATCTCGGTCGTATAGGCGCAGGTATTGAGCGCGAACGCGAGCACCGCGCAGTTCAGGCCGCTGCGGAAAAACGCGTCGAGGAGCGGCTCCGCGCGAATGAAGGCGAGACTGTACACGCCCGTGTAGATCAGCAGCAACTGCACGTAGAGCGGCGTGCCGCGAAACACGTAAGTGTAAAAGCGCACCGGCAGCGAAAGCCAGCGCCGGCTCGACACGCGCGCGACCGCGAGCGGCACCGCGCAGCAAAAGCCGAAGGCCACGGAAACCACGAGCAGCCACAGCGTCATGGCGAGGCCGGAAACATGCTCGCCGTCCCAGTAGAGAAACGCCTGGCCGAATTGGTGGAGGATTTCGTTCATCGCTTCGCTTGCCCCGGTTTCACAGTTGCGCGTGGCGCACGCCCACGGAATAGCGGCGTTCGAGCCAGATCAGCGCGAAGTTCGAGAAGGTGGTGATCGCGAGATAGATGAGCGCCGCGACCACCAGGAAGAAGAACAGGTTGAAAGTGCTGCGGCCCGCGTCCTGCGCGGCCTTCACCACGTCGGCGAGACCGATGATCGAGACCAGCGCCGTCGCCTTCACGAGCACCTGCCAGTTGTTGCCGATGCCGGGCAGCGCGAAGCGCATCATCTGCGGAAACAGGATGCGCGCGAACACGCGCGCGCCGCTCATGCCATAGGCGTAGCCCGCTTCGAGCTGGCCGCGCGGCACGGCAAGAAACGCGCCGCGAAAGGTCTCCGTGAAGTACGCCCCGTAGATGAAGCCGAGCGTGAGCACGCCAGCCACGAACGGATCGATGTCGATCTGCGCCATGCCGAGCGCGTCGGTGGCCTCGTTCACGCCGATCTGGATGCTGTAGAAGAGCAGCAGCATCAGCACGAGATCGGGCACTGAGCGGATCAGCGTGGTATAGGCCGTCGCGCAGGCCGCGAGCGGCCGGTGCAGCGAGAGCTTCGCCGCCGCCCCCACGAGGCCGAGCAGCACGGCCACGCCGAGCGATAGCAGCGAAAGTTCGATCGTCTGGATCGTGCCGGCGAGCAGCACCGGGCCAAAGCCGTAGAGCATCACGCGCGTCTCCGTGAAAGTTGTTGTCGACGCTCCGAAGGCTGGCCGCGGGCGTCGTTTTAAAGATGTGCGCGGATGGTCGCAGCGCAAAATGGATTGCTCAAACGCGCGCGCCGCGCATGCTGCAACGCAACATGCCATACGCCGCGCGCCTGACCGGCGTTTGCGAGCGCGCCGTCAAGGGCGCGACGATTTTGAAAGCCGAAAAGACAACGCCCCGGCCAGCGGGGCGTTTTCACAAGTTTCGGGTCGCTTTTTCGATAGAAGCGGCAGCGCTACCACCCGGTGCGTGCCGGACGGCAACGCGTGCCACGGCGCACCAGGAAGGCGGGGAAGCTCAGGCGCCGCGTGCGGAAAGCGAATCCTGGCGGTCCCTCGAACGCTCGAGACGCTCCACGAGCGTACCGAACAAGAGGCCGATCACGCTCCAGAGCAGCGCCTGCATGCCGAGCGCCGCGACGCGGAATTTCCACAGCAGCACGGCCGGGAATGCGGCCGGCACTTCGTTGATGCCGGGCAGCGCGGCCTCGATCGCGCCGATCACCACGACGAACAGCACGAGCGCCGCAATCGAGCCGTTCCAGCCGCCCCACTTCGCCGCCAGCCGCCCGCGCACCTTGAGCGAGAACACCGTGACGGCGAGCGAGATCGCGATCATCAGGAAGAACAGCCCGGTGCGATAGCCGATCGTGTCGGGGTCGCCGA
Source organism: Paraburkholderia sp. (assembly GCA_031286755.1). Taxonomy (GTDB): domain Bacteria; phylum Pseudomonadota; class Gammaproteobacteria; order Burkholderiales; family Burkholderiaceae; genus Paraburkholderia. Next base: position 2,791 of record JAITTX010000281.1, on the reverse strand, counting down.
CCGAGGGCGGATTCGCCGGATATTTGATGTTCGGCACGACGGCGAGCGCAACGAATGCCGCCAGCGCGATCCAGGCGGACAGCGCGCGCGCGGACATGCGCCCGGTGCGCCCGCGCGCATACGCGAACACGAGCGCGAAAATCCCGCCGATCGAAGCGCCATAGACCATCACGCCCGTGAAGAGCCCGTAGCTCGCCTGGGTCGCGCGGCTCACGAGCTCCGGCTCTGGGGCCTCACCCTGCGCGGCATGGGTGTGTTCCTCGAGCGAAATGGCTTGATCGACCTGCGGCTCGCCCACCACTCTGGCGAACGAGAACGTGAGCAGTCCCGCGGCGATGCCTGCGAGCATGCCGCGTATCAACAGCTTGCCTACCATGTCAGCCTCCGGTCAGTGGCACGGAAAACCGAGCAGATGGCGGCCGTCGTGGACGAACTCGTGGACGTACATGCCGGGGAAGATCGACGTCGCGCCCTGCTCGGCACCCACGAAGTACAGCGCCAGCAGCAGCATGAGACCGCCGAAGACGGCCCACGGCAGGATCTCGCGCAGGGGGATGGGAGCGGGCGCGGCGGCCGGCTCATAAGACGGATGCGCCGGACGGAATGCGGCTTCGGACATGATGACTTCTCCTGGGGTTACGCGCCCCGTTAGTCGTGGGATGAAATGGCTGCGGATGGCCCCGATGCATCACACGCGGGTCTGGCTTCCGTGGCTTCGGGACATCGGCGTTCGACGTCTCGCAAGCGAGCGGTTACAGTGGCGCGACCGTGCCGGACTTGCACCGGCTTCCGCGTGTCGGGGGAGCCGGTATTCTACGCGCCGCGCCGGTCTTGCGCGGCGCGGATGCGCCTGGGGATGCGCCAGCCATGCCAGCGTGGCAGCCGTTGAATGCAGATGAACGAGCAGTGGGAGAGCGAGCCGATGCCGGAAACGACCGTCTGGCTGGTGTGTCATGCGGCCGATGCCGCCATGCGGGCGGGGACGTTTCCTCGCGCACCGGGCGCGGACCATCACGCGGACGAAGACGAAACCAGAGCGCTCGATGCGCGCGCCATCGCCGCAATCGACGCCTGGCGCGCGCAGTGGCACGCGCGCCTGGCCCCGCTCGCCGGCGCCGATGGGCAAGCCCCGCTGGTGCTCACGAGTCCCGCCGCCCTCGCCCGCGCAAGCGCGCGGGCGGCCGGCTTCGCGGCCGGGCGCGTGGAAGCGCTCTCCGACGCCCACTACGGCACATGGCAAGGACAGCGCCTCACCGATGTCGCCCGCGAGGCGCCCGAAGCGCTCGCGGCCTGGACGCGCGACCCGGCCTTCAGGCCGCCCGGCGGCGGTCAATCGTTCGACGACGTGCGCCAACGCGTGGCCGCGTGGCTCGACGCGCTTGCCGATGCGCAACGAACCGTGGTGGCGTTCACGCACGCCCCGGTGATCCGCGCGGCGATTCTGCATGCGCTGGGTGCGTCCTCCGCATCGTTCAGGCATCTGGAGATCGCACCGCTTTCCGTTACGGCGCTGCGGCGCTCGCCGCAAGGATGGGTCTGGGTTGCGGCGTTACGTTGATACAGCACCATGATGACGTATCAACGCGTTGACACAAGCCTGTTTGATGAGTAGGGTGAGGTGTATCTACCTGTTGATACGCCGTTCGGCAGACTGGCGAATAACCCAAGGAGAAGGAAAATGGCTATTCAGACCCTCAAGCGTTGGGGAAATAGCCTCGCGGTGCGCATCCCCGCGAGCGCGGCCGCCAAACTGGCGCTCACAGAAGGACAGGAGATCGAAGTGGAAGTCGAAGACGGAGTTCTTACGATTCGCGCTCATACGGCCATACGGCGCTTTTCGCGCGAGCGATATTTGCATCAATTGCACGAGAGCAAGCTCGAACAGCAGCCGCTCATCGACTTCGGCGAGCCGCAGGGCTTCGAATTCGGCGGCCCCGATGACCCCACGCGTTTTGACCGTTGGTAAAGGCACATGAAGAACGGAACACCGGACGCCGGCGATATTGTCTGGCTGAACGTCGGCCCGAGCGTGGGCAACGAGCAGAACGGCTTTCGTCCAGCCCTCGTACTCACAGACGCCGAATTCAACGAACTCAAGAGCCGTTTCATCGGGCTGCCCATCACCAGCGCCATTCACGGCTGGGAATCGGAAATCCCGATCAGCGGCCTCAGCAAGCCGTGCGTCGCTATGGCCGACCAGATCACCACGCTTTCCTTGACGCAGAGAGTCTGGCGCCACCGGGGCGAAACCGCGACGCAGGAAGAGTTGAGCGCGGCGAAATTCGCTGTTGCCGGCATTCTGAATCTTTGAACGGAAGGCACGTTCAGGTATCGTCAGGCGCCGCGTTCCCTGTCGATACCGCCCGCTCCGGCGCCCCTACTCCAACCCCAGCTGCGCCTTGATCGCGGGCAGCATGTACTGCACGGCCGCGCGCCCTTCTTCGATCGCAGGCGCGGCGCGATGGAAGTCGAAGATCCCCATGCCGCCCAGGCGCGGCTGGATCAGCACGTCGGCGGGCTCGCCCGCGAGCCGGCTGCGCGTGATGCGCACCTGCATGATGTCGATGCTCTGGGCCACCGAGCTCAGCATGGAGGGCACGCGCGCACTGGGCGGCGGCGCGACGCGCACGTCCGGGCCGCCCAGCGCGCCTGGCCCCGAGGGCTGCAGCCAGCGCGGAAACGGCTTGCCGTTGCGGCGCAGCAGCAGCGGGGGTTCGTCGGCGTGCGCGTCGGGGTCGGCATCGGACAGCGAATCGGCTGGCGTATTCAACGGCGCATCGAGCGGCAACTC
>JAITTX010000265.1 GCA_031286755.1 Paraburkholderia sp. | reverse complement strand
TAGTCGCTCGCGTAGAAGAGGTAGTCGCGGTCGTCGTTGGCCTTCTTCCACTCGAAGCCGAGCCAGGTGACCGCGTCGATGATCGAGTTGACGTACTCGACGCTTTCCTTCTCGGGATTGGTGTCGTCGAAGCGCAGGTGGCACACGCCGCCATAGCTCTTCGCCACGCCGAAGTTCAGGCAGATGCTCTTCGCGTGGCCGATGTGCAGATAGCCGTTCGGCTCCGGCGGGAAGCGCGTTTCCACGCGCTGCGCCCACTTGCCCGAGCGGTTGTCGTCGTCGATGATGTTGCGGATGAAATTGGATGCCGCAGGCGCGTCCGTGCGGTCGGCGTCTTTACGTTCGGTATTCATGCGAAAAGGGAAGTCGTTCGAGGGCGCGGTACATAAGGAAAGTCGCTACCCGGCGCCCAGTGGTGTCTTCCATTCTACCTGACGAGATGAGGCCTGCCAGTCCCGGCTCGCCGGCGTTGCCTGGCCTCGCTGTCCGACTTGTCACGCAAAAGGAAAAATGACGATGAACCAACCACGGGTGCTGGTGCTGCCGGGCTACATGAACTCGGGGCCAGGGCACTGGCAGACGCGCTGGGAGGCCGCGCATGCGGGATTCGCGCGCGTGCGCATGGCCGACTGGATGCATCCCGATTGCGACGCATGGTGCGGCGCGCTCGAAGCCACATTGAGTGCCAGTCCGGCAGGCGAGGGCGGTGTGTTGCTGGCGGCGCACAGTCTCGGCTGCCTCACGGTCGCCCATTGGGTGCTGCGTCATGCGAGCGCGTCGACGCTCGCGAAGGTGGCAGGCGCGCTGCTGGTGGCGGTGCCCGACCCGCATGGCCCCGAATTTCCGCGCGATGCACACAGCTTCGATCCGGTGCCGCTGGAGCCTGCGCCCGTGCTGCCGTTTGCGAGCATCGTCGTCGCGAGCCGCGACGATCCGTATGGCGGGCTGGCGTTCTCGGAGCGCTGTGCGCGGGCGTGGGGCAGCCGGTGGATCGACATCGGCGCACGCGGGCACATCAACGCGGAAAGCGGCCTTGGCGACTGGCCGCAGGGGTACGAATGGCTGATGTCGATGGGCCGGAGCGCAGCGGGCTGACGCCCGCGTGGCGTTCGTGGTCCCCAGTGTCGCGGGCGCCCAGGTCTCAGGCGACGCCCTTGTCCCGCAATGCCGCCACCTGCTCCTCGCTGTATCCGAGCACGTCGCGCAGCACCTCTATGGTGTGCTCGCCCAGCGTGGGCGGATGGCTAGTCACGGTAGGCGGCGTCTCGCTCATGCGGATGGGGTTGCGCACGAGCCGCGCCGTCGCGCCCGAGGGGTGCGGCACATCGACCTGCATGCCGCGTGCCATGACCTGCTCGTTCTCGAACACTTCCGCGAGGTTGTTGATCGGCCCGCACGGCACGCCCGCGCCTTCGAGCGCGCCGATCCAGTCGGCCTTGGTGCGGGTGCGGATCAGATCGGCGACGATCGGCACCAGCGTGTCGCGGTTGCGCACGCGCTCGGGATTGGTGGCGAAGCGCGCGTCGTCGGCGAGCTCGGGTTGGCCCGCGACCTCGACGAATTTGCGGAATTGCCCGTCGTTGCCCACCGCGAGGATGATCCAGCTATCGCTCGTCTGGAATGCCTGATAGGGCACGATGTTCGGGTGTGCGTTGCCCCAGCGCGCGGGCGGCGTGCCGCTCGCGAGGTAGTTCGTGTTCATGTTCGCGAGCATGGCCACCTGCACGTCGAGCAGCGCCATGTCGATGTACTGGCCCGCGCCCGTGCGGTCGCGGTGCGCAAGCGCCGTGAGCACGGCAATCGTCGCGTACATGCCGGTCATGAGGTCGGCGATGGCCACGCCGGCCTTCTGCGGGCCGCCGCCCGGCAGGCTGTCGCGCTCGCCGGTGATGCTCATGAAGCCGCCCATGCCCTGCACGATGAAGTCGTAGCCCGCGCGCGGCGCGTAGGGCCCGGTTTGCCCGAATCCGGTCACTGAGCAGTAGATGAGATCCGGCTTCACGGTGCGCAGCGACTCGTAGTCGAGCCCGTATTTCTTCAGTTGGCCGACCTTGTAGTTCTCCAGCACGACGTCGCTCTGCGCGGCAAGCTCGCGCACGATGCGCTGGCCCTCGGGCGTCGCGATGTCGAGCGTCACCGAGCGCTTGTTGCGGTTGGGCGCGAGGTAGTAGGCGGCTTCCTCGGTGTCCTGGCCATCCGGCGTCTTCAGGTACGGCGGCCCCCAGTGGCGCGTGTCATCGCCGGCGCCCGGGCGCTCCACCTTGATCACGTCGGCGCCGAAATCGGCGAGGGTCTGCGCGCACCACGGCCCGGCAAGGACGCGGGTGAGGTCGAGTACGCGGATATGGCTGAGAGCGCCCATGCGGTGTCTTCCAATGTCGTTTCAAGGCCCGGATGCGCCCAAACGGGCAGCGCAACGGCCGATCCGGGCATCTTAAGCGATCCACGCGCGAGATGGTGGATTCCGGTACAAGGTTCCGCTATGCGAAACATCGCGGAAGAGGCAGGCAAGCGCGCCGGCAGGCTGTCGCGCCTGCGCACACTGCCTGGGAGGGCCGCCGCGAGCGCGCGGTGATCCCGTATAATCGGTCGATTCAGCATCGACGATTTTCCGCGCGCATCCGGGCGTATCTCCGGGTCCATGCGCGGATCCGGACGATCCACAAGATTCAGCACTGAACGCCCCGAAGGTAAATACAGCACGCCATGAAAGCCGCCGAAATCCGCGAGAAATTCCTCAAATTCTTCGAGTCGAAGGGCCACACGATCGTGCGCTCGTCGAGCCTCGTGCCGGGCAACGACCCCACGTTGCTGTTCACCAACTCGGGCATGGTGCAGTTCAAGGACGTGTTCCTCGGCACCGAATCGCGCCCGTACTCGCGCGCCACGACCGCGCAGCGCAGCGTGCGCGCGGGCGGCAAGCACAACGATCTCGAGAACGTCGGCTACACCGCGCGTCACCACACGTTCTTCGAGATGCTCGGCAATTTCTCGTTCGGCGACTACTTCAAGCGCGATGCAATTCATTACTGCTGGGAGTTGCTGACGAAGGTCTACGGCCTGCCCGCGGAGAAGCTCACGGTCACCGTCTACAAGGAAGACGACGAAGCCTTCGACATCTGGGCGAAGGAAGTGGGCGTGCCGGTGGAGCGCATCATCCGCATCGGCGACAACAAGGGCGCGCGCTACGCATCGGACAACTTCTGGCAGATGGCCGACACCGGCCCCTGCGGCCCGTGCTCGGAAGTGTTCTACGACCATGGCCCGGAAGTGTGGGGCGGCCCCCCGGGATCGGCCGAGGAAGACGGCGACCGCTTCATCGAGATCTGGAATCTCGTGTTCATGCAGTTCAATCGCGACGCCCAGGGCAACATGACGCCGCTGCCCAAGCAGTGCGTCGACACGGGCATGGGTCTGGAGCGACTCGCCGCCGTGCTCCAGCACGTGCACAGCAACTATGAAATCGACCTGTTCCAGAACCTGATCAAGGCCGCTGGGCGCGAAACGGGCACCGCCGACCTCACGAACAACTCGCTGAAGGTGATCGCGGACCACATCCGCGCGTGCTCGTTCCTGATCGTCGACGGCGTGATTCCCGGCAACGAAGGCCGCGGCTACGTGCTGCGCCGCATCGTGCGCCGTGCCATCCGCCACGGCTACAAGCTCGGCCGCAAGAACGGCTTCTTCCACAAGCTCGTGGCCGACCTCGTCACGGAAATGGGCGCGGCCTATCCGGAACTGACGGAAGCGCAGCAGCGCGTGACGGACGTCCTGCGCCAGGAAGAAGAGCGCTTCTTCGAGACCATCGAGCACGGCATGTCGATTCTCGAAGCCGCGCTGGCCGATCTCGAAGCCAAGGGCGGCAAGACGCTCGACGGCGAACTCGCGTTCAAGCTGCACGACACTTACGGCTTCCCGCTCGATTTGACGGCGGACGTCTGCCGCGAGCGCAACGTCACGGTCGACGAGCAGGCCTTCGACGACGCCATGGCGCGCCAGCGCGAGCAGGCGCGCGCGGCCGGCAAGTTCAAGATGGCGCAGGGCCTCGAATACTCGGGCGCGAAGACCACGTTCCACGGCTACGAGGAAATCGTCTTCGACGACGCGAAGATTGTCGCGCTCTACGTGGATGGCGTCTCGGTCAACGAAGTGAAGACCGGCCAGGACGCCGTGGTCGTGCTCGACCAAACGCCGTTCTACGCGGAGTCGGGCGGCCAGGTGGGCGACCAGGGCGTGATCTCCAACGCGAGCGTGCGCTTCGCGGTGGCCGACACCCTCAAGGTCCAGGCCGACGTGAGCGGCCATCACGGCACGCTGGAGCAGGGCCTGCTTAAGGTGGGCGACACCGTGAAGGCGGAGATCGACGCCACCCGCCGCGCCCGCACGGCGCGCAACCACTCGGCCACGCACCTGATGCACAAGGCGCTGCGCGAAGTGCTGGGCCAGCACGTGCAGCAGAAGGGCTCGCTCGTCGACGCCGACAAGACCCGCTTCGACTTCGCGCACAACGCGCCGATGACCGATGAGCAAATCCGTCGCGTCGAGGAAATCGTCAACGCGGAAGTGCTCGCGAACGCGCCCGGCATCGTGCGCGTGCTGCCCTACGACGAAGCCGTGAAAGGCGGCGCGATGGCGCTCTTCGGCGAGAAGTACGGCGACGAAGTGCGCGTGCTCGACCTCGGCTTCTCGCGCGAGCTGTGCGGCGGCACGCACGTGAGCCGTAGCGGCGACATCGGCCTCTTCAAGATCGTGATGGAAGGCGGCGTGGCCGCCGGCATCCGCCGTGTGGAGGCCATCACGGGCGACAACGCCGTGCGCTTCGTGCAGGATCTCGACGCACGCGTGAACGCGGCTGCGGCGGCGCTCAAGGCACAGCCTTCGGAGCTCACGCAGCGCATCGCCCAGGTGCAGGACCAGGTGAAGTCGCTCGAAAAGGAACTGGGCGCGCTCAAGTCGAAGCTGGCATCGAGCCAGGGCGATGAGCTCGCGGGCCAGGCCGTCGAGGTGAACGGCGTGCACGTGCTGGCCGCCACGCTCGAAGGCGCGGACTCGAAGACGCTGCGCGAGACGGTGGACAAGCTCAAGGACAAGCTCAAGAGCGCGGCCATCGTGCTGGCGGCGGTCGATGGCGGCAAGGTCAGCCTGATCGCGGGCGTGACCGCCGAGGCCAGCAAGAAGGTCAAGGCCGGCGAGCTCGTGAACTTCGTCGCCCAGCAGGTGGGCGGCAAGGGCGGCGGCCGTCCGGACATGGCGCAGGCGGGCGGCACCGAGCCGGCCAATTTGCCCGCCGCGCTCGCGGGCGTGAAGGGTTGGGTCGAAGCGAAGCTATAAGGCGAATCGCGAAACACGGCTGAAATGCCGCCGCGATGAAAAATGGCTGTCCGTGAGGGCAGCCATTTTTGTTTTGATGCACGCCGCAGCGTAGGGTGCGCGGCGCGGGATGGTTGCTTTCGGGTGCCCTCAGGCGCTCGTCGGCGAATGCTCCGTTTTCGCCATTTTGGCCGTTTCGCCGCGAGCGCGCGCTTCGCTCCCCGCGTGCTCCAGCAGCGCCGTTTTCAACGCGTCGAGTGCGGGCGAAAAGTGCCCGCGCCGCCACGCGAGCAGCGTATCGATCTGGCCGAGCTTGCCCAGCGAGTGGATCGTCACGTCGTTGGCGTCGCGTTGCAGATCGAGCACGGAGCGCGGCGCGACGGCCACGCCGGCGCCGGCCGCCACGCACGCGACGATCGCGTGATACGAACCCAGTTCCAGCACGCGCGTGGGCCGGATGCCGTACTCCAGATACCAGGCCTCCACATAGTTGCGATAGGCGCAGCCGCGCTCGAACGCCACGAGCGTGGAAAGCGCGACGTCGCCCGGCGCCCGGATCGGCCGATGGCCGCGCGGCGTGATCATCACCAGATCCTCGCGGTACACGCGCACGTGGTCGAACACCTCGGCGTCGGGCGGGCCGGCGAGCGGCGTGGCGATCAAGGCGGCGTCCACTTCGAATTCGCGCAGACGCTCGATCAGGCGGCCCGTGGTGCCGGTCTCCAGCTCGAGCGTGACCTCGGGCCAGCTCTGGTGGTAGCGCGCGAGGACGCCGGGCAGGCGGGTGGCCGCCATGCTTTCCATGGCGCCGAGCCGCAGGCGCCCGCTCGGCGTGCCTGCCTTGAGCGCGTGACGCGCCTCGTCGGCGAGGGCGAGCAGGCGTTCGGCGTAGGGCAGCAGCGTCTGCCCCGCGGGCGTGAGCACGAGGCGGCGGCCGTCGCGTGTGAAGAGCGGTGTGCCGAGTTGATCTTCGAGTTGCTTGATGCGCGTGGTGACGTTCGATTGCACCCGGTTGAGCTTGGCGGCGGCCCGCGTCACGCCATTTTCGCGGACCACGGCGCGAAAGATCGCGAGCGCGGCGAGATCCATGGTTCTCTCCTTGGGATGAATGTGTTCATCATAATTCATTTTTTGTGAACGTTTATGGCGACTAAGATGGTCAGGGTGGCGTGCTGCATGACGCTGCCGTTCTTCACCACTTAGTCATCGCCGAACATGAACGACATCGCTTCCCGCGCCGATGCTCCTCGCGCGCTTCCCGCCCATTCCGCTCATCGTCCGCACGCCGCGCGGCGTGCCGCGCTCGCCTGCATGGCGGCGCTGGCGGCGGCGCTCGGTGTCGGGCGCTTCGCGTTCACGCCGCTCCTGCCACTGATGCTGCATGGCGGCGCACTCGACTTGCGGCACGGCGGCTGGCTGGCGTCGCTCAACTATGCGGGCTACTTCGTCGGCGCGGTGGGTTGCGTGGCGTTGCGCTTCGCGCCCGCGCGCATCGTGCGAGCCGGGCTGGCGGCAACGGCGCTGCTCACGGTGGCAATGGGCCTGACGCAATCGTTCTGGATCTGGGCGATCGTGCGCTTCGTGGCGGGCGCGGTGAGCGCGGCGACCTTCGTATTCGCGTCGCAATGGGGCCTGCGGCGCCTCGCGAAGCTTGGCGCGAACGCGTGGGGCGGGGTGATCTACACGGGGCCGGGCGTGGGCATTGTCGCCACGGGGCTCATGGTGAGCGCGGCGGGCGGCTTCGGCGCGCAGGCGGGCTGGATCGGCTTCGGGGTGATCTGCGTGCTGATTGCCGTGCTCGTGTGGCCTGTCTTCGGTGACGATGCGCGTGAGGCGCGCGAAGCTCAGGCCAGCGCCGCGGCGGGTGCCCGCCCTGCGCGAGGCGCGGCGCAACCCGCTGCGGCGGCCGCTGCCACTGCGGCTCCTGCCGCCACGCCCGATACGCCGAATGCGCGCAACGCAACGGCAGCGCACCCGGCTACAGCCGCCGCACCGGCAGCGCCCGCCAATGGCGCTCGCGCCGACGCTTTCTGGCTCGTGCTCCTTTACGGCGTGCCCGGGTTCGGCTACATCATCACCGCGACCTTCCTGCCCGTGATCGCGCGCCACGCGCTGCCGGGCTCCGCGTGGCCCGACCTGTTCTGGCCGATGTTTGGCGTCGC
>JAITTX010000193.1 GCA_031286755.1 Paraburkholderia sp. | reverse complement strand
GCGCCAGCGAGAAAGCAGTAACAACGGTGGCTGTAGCTCAGTTGGTAGAGTCCAGGATTGTGATTCCTGTTGTCGTGGGTTCGAGTCCCATCAGCCACCCCAGTAAGATCAAGCACTTACCAGTGCGCAAGGCGCAGAAAGCGAGATTTTTGGAAGATGAAATTCCAAATTTTGGAAGATGCGCTGCAAAAGAAAGCCCGCTAAATGCGGGCTTTTTTGCGTCGTTCACCGTCTCAAGGAGCGGTTTCGCAATGACCACGGAAAAGCCAGTCGGACAACTCTTCTCCCACACATACCTAGAGCGCGGTACACCGAAGGCCGACAGCTCGGCTTTTCGACAAAGGGTTGCGGTCTTTCTCATTCAGCGCTTTGACAACACGAGATTCGACTTGTCGACGTACCTGGCTTTGGAGACCGGTTATATCGATAGACACGCGTATGGCACTTGGTCGAAAACGCTACAGGCACTGGACGTTGTGCAATTCTTGAATGTCATCACGTTAGTTTGGCGCTTTTGCCAAGCGAGGCATTACACGCCGCTGTCATTCGCGTGGAAGGAATTCGTCACGCGAGCCCTCTTAGAAGAAAACATCGGGTACAGACTGGATTCGCTGTGTGGCGTGCACTATCTCGTCGACGCCGAATTTGAGCACAATCGCGTCACAACGTTGCGCACTCTGGATGCGGCGCGATATAAGGCAGTTCGTCACGAATTTGAGGCGGCACATGATTACCTTACGGCGTCGCCCGCAGACACTAAAGCTGCTGTAAAAGCAATCTTCGAGGCAATGGAGATCTTGGCGCGTCTAATGGTGACGACGAAGAACCTCAATAAGTACTGCGCACAGAATTTGCTGAAGGATGTTGCAGTCGCGAGACTTAGCGCTGACGAGACGACTGCAAGTGTCATTACCGCAACTTTCGAAGCGTTCGGCACATGGATAGATGGCCTGCATCTTTATAGGCACGGACAAAGCACCCAACTTCCGGTCGCTCCGCCACTCGCTCTGGCAATCCACATCGTCAGCACGGCCTCGACGTATATCCGGCTGCTTGTGGATGTCGATCAGGCAGCGACTGCGCCTTAGGAAATTCAGAGGGGATCGGAGTACAGGTTAATAGCCTATCCGGGGTTCGAATCCCCGTCTCTCCGCCACTGAATACATAAGACTTCCCGCGTGGAAGCCTTTTTGTTTTCGTTGGCATGGTGGAAACGGAAAAACCTGCCGTGCTACATTCCTCCGACAAAACGAGAGGAAGGTATGCGTTATGGGTTTCGCATTCATTCGCGAGGGGGACACGACCTCGCACGGTGGCAAGGTTCTGGCTTGCACGCCCACTAACAAAGTCGAGGGTCGACCTCTCGCCCTACTCGGCGACATGGTGTCCTGCCCAAAGTGCGGCGGAGTCTACCCGATAGTCGACGTCAAGAACCTGGGCATGAAGTTCGATGGTCGACCAGTTGCTTCCGAAGGCGATAAGACGGCCTGTGGTGCTTCCCTTATCGCTTCGCAGGGCATCGCTACGGCGTCACCGACCAGTGGACCGGGCGGCTCGGTGGGCGGTGGTCGAAACGTCATGTCCGAAACCGCCGCAACCCAATCCGGGCCACACCGGGGACGATTCCAGGTGCTTGACGAGAGCACCGGCCAAGCAATCCCTAATCACCCGTACAAGATCACGTCATCGACCGGACAGACGATCACGGGGAAAACTGACGCGAACGGCTACACCGACTGGATTCAGGACCACACCTCCTCATCGCTGACATTCGACCACCTTGGCGGATCGGGTGGCGTATGACGGATTACGCACAAGGGTCTGGCACTGGGTCCACGGGTCCGGGCGCAGGAACCACGAACACTGTCCGGCTGCGCCCGAATGCCCTTGACCCAAAGGATCGCCAGTTTCTCTGCAACGCGATCTGCAAGTGCAACGCGACACCATCCATTGGCGTTAGCGGCCAGCGGCTAAAGCAGCAATGCGTCAGCGGTCGGTTGAGAGCAGCAGATTCAGCGGTTGACCATCAGAGTCCCTACAAGCCCGAAGTCAACTACGATATGAGCCAAGATCCGCCGTCCCCGATCATGGACAGCGGGATCGCCACGAAGGCACACGACTGGCTCCCAGGCTGGATTCAGAAGTATTGGCCAGGTGGGCTGTCAGGCTACACTCCCGGAGTCGGAAACATCCGCCGACCGGATGTGGTCATCGTCAACGATCCATCGCTCCCGCCGACGCAGGACAATCTGAAGAACGTGGTGGAGTTGAAGTTTCCTCCGGACGCAATTGACCTCAAACAGCAGGCCGCTTACGAGGAAATTGCGGGCGACCCAGGCAAGGTGGTGACCATGGGGCCGGACGACTGCGGATGCTCCAACGACAAGTCGCAGGAGGACACAGAGACCTCGTCGAAATCGTCAATTTCCTCGCAGCTCGGCAAGCTATTCAGCCAGAACCTGAACGGCTACGTGCATGGCGCACCGGGCGGAATGCCCCCTCCTCCCGTACCGTTCCCGGTACCCTGATCAACGAGCGACTGAAAATGAGCAGCAACGATTTTGAAGCCTGGGCGCGAGACCCGAAGCGGGCCGGAACCCTTCCTTACGCGGTGTTTGAGCCGAAGCACCCGCACAATGGCGTGGGAGCTGCATTAACCGTGCGCGCATGCCTGTATTTCAGGGGCGGCTACACGTCCGACAAACGCCTGGCGATCGCCACTGCTTTCAACACGTATCTGAAGGTCGCGCAGCAAGCCGTCGGAGATGATGCACAGCCCATTCGCTGGCTGTGGTTCAACGGCAAGCCTGCGCTGTCGTTGGCGAAGGCCCCTAGCCTGGACACCCTGGCCAAACAGGTGGGCGCCGACGAAGGGTTCGACGCGATCTATCTCGGTGGCGAAACCGAGCGCGAGGCCTCGTTCTGCGAGTTCATGACCTTCTGCCTGGAAAAGTTTCAGGCAGATCTCGGCACGCGCGGATTCGATGTCCTCGTGTTCACGCTACCCGTCCCGTTTGTGCGCGTGAACCCCGAGAAATTTGCGGCGCTATTCGAGGGAATCGCCGGGCTTCTTAACGCCGCGCACGGGCACGCAGGTCTCGCCGTGAACCTCTCGCCCGCGGGACGCCCTGAAAACGAGAGTGGCGAGTATTTCATGGCGCAGCAGCTTGGCCCCGGGCTGGATGTTGGCGACCCAATGGCGATGAAGGTCCGCAAATTGACGGGCAAATTGAAGACCGTCGATTGGCTCACACTCATTGATGGGCAGATGCTTGAACACGTCGGTGGCCTTCAGACGTTGCGCTCAGAACTGCCAAAGGACTGGTTTCGTATTGAACCGTGCGGCCAAGGACTGCTGATCCGCGCGGGCGTCGCACCGGAAGCCGGAACGCCCCAAGGTGACGGCCAGCCGATCGCCCCCCCTGCGGCGTATGTGGTACTCAACGCTGCGCTGCGCAGCGTACTGGCAGACAGCGTGAGCAGCTTGCAACGCGGCACCGTCAACGGAGACGCGCCGGTCTATAACACGTTACCGAGCAGCGACGCGTGGCTACGACGTTTTGATATCAAGCCCGATGATCTCCTGCGCGCCAAGGCCGCAGTGCTGAAGACCCCGAAGCTATCGGACGCCTAACGCGAAGGGCAAAAGCAAGCGGCAGACAGGCATGATCATCGTGAGCGTAACGGATGCGGTCTTCTCACTGGACAATCCGGAGCACGTCGAGATCGCCGACCGCATTAAAATTCGCCTGGTCGATCAGGATCTGCTGCCAGCCTATAGCGATTTCTGAGCGTGGCCCTCTGCAGGTATGTGGACAGAAATTGATTACCGCGCGTATCTTCGCGCTCAGGTGCGACGACTCGGGTACAGGGCAAGTACGTCGATATCAGGCAAGACAAAGGGCTGCATTCATACTCCGGTCGGCACGCACTTGTTCCGGTGCCCGATATAATTTTGCCGTTAGTGTGGCAGGACTGTCGCCACGTATCGTGTTGGACACTGAACAGAGAGGTATTTGTGAAACGCCCCCTTCTTTTGCTGCTTGTCGGGGCATGGTCGTCGTGGGCATCAGCCGTGACCTGCCCACAGGGCAGCGCTGTTCGCGTAGCGGGCGACGTGCCCGGGGCGATCAGCTACGACATCTACCGACACATGCAGCCGTTGACACCCACAACGCTCGCCCGCCTCACGAAGGCTCAGCAGGTCTGGATGATTCCCGACGGTACGCTGAGTTGCACGATTGACGACGACGGTGTGGCGGCCCCCAGTGCGGTATTGATCCAGGGGCCGGGTGGCCAGATGAATTACTGGGTCCGGCGACGCAATCTGCGGCCTGCAGGTCCCGGTACTGTCGCTGAGTGACCGTCAGTGCGCGCCCACGGCAATGCGTTGAAAACTCATTGCGCGGCGCCGCTGTCGATCCACGCGCGAGCCGCCTCGAACCCCGCCTCGGCGGCAGCGTGCTCGGTCGACCAGAGGCGTTCGATATGAACCAGTTGCCAGTCCGCTATCACGGCGCCGGCCCTGAGCACGCGAAAGTGCGCCTTCACGCCCGTGAGCACCTGCTCGACCGCGACCTCGATGTCGCATTCCTTGTAGTGCTCTTCGTAGTCGCCCATGTCGATGCCTTTCGGCTCCATGATCGTCTCTCCGTCGTGGCTTGACGGTCCATCCTCGCACTTCCACGCCGGCCGCACAACCGCCGCATAGGCACCAGGCCGCTTGCGCACGGCGTCTCATGGCTCACAGGCGCGCGATCGACACCTCCGTCGATTTCACGAGCGCGACGACTTCCGAGCCGACTTTCAGCTCGAGTTCGTCGATCGAGCGCGTCGTGATGACCGACGTAACCACGCCAAACGGTGTGTCGACGTCGACTTCCGATACCACCGGCCCGCGGATAATCTCCTTGACCTTGCCGCGAAACTGGTTGCGCACGTTGATGGCGGAAATGCTCATTGAATCGGCTCCTCACATTGATGGATCGATGGATTGATGGACAAAAATCACCAGGCACAGGTACCTCGCCACGTATTCAGACAGCCCAGCGCACATCCGCGGGACGCAGGCCGTAAGGCGTTTCATGCGCCTGCGGCGCATACGCGCTCACGGGCGTCTCGTTGCCCAGCACGCGCTGCAGCACGCGTTCTTCGAGCGCGGCAAAGCGTGCATCGGCACGCGCGCGCGGGCGTTCGAGCGGCACGCGCTGGTCGAGCGCGATACGCCCCTGCTCCACCAGCAAGATGCGGTCGCCCAGCGCGACGGCCTCATGCACGTCGTGCGTGACCAGCAACGCGGTGAAGCGATGCTCGCGCCAGAGGCGCTCGATCAGCGCGTGCATTTCGATGCGCGTGAGCGCGTCGAGCGCACCGAGCGGCTCGTCGAGCAGCAGCAGGCTTGGCCGGTGCACCAGCGCCCGCGCGAGCGCCACGCGCTGGCGTTGCCCGCCCGAGAGCCGGGCGGGCCACTCGTCGGCGCGCGCGAGCAGCCCTACTTCGTCGAGCACCGCGCGCGCGTCCTCGCGCGCACCGCGCCCGAGCCCCAACATCACGTTCTGGAGCACCGTCTTCCACGGCAGGAGCCGCGCATCCTGAAACATCATGCGCGCCTCGAGTGGCGCCCCCCGCTCGTCGCGCCGCTCGAGCTCGCCGGCATCGGGCGCTTCGAGCCCTGCAACGAGGCGCAACAGCGTGGATTTCCCGCAGCCGCTTCGCCCCACGATCGCCACGAAGCTGCCGCGCTCGATCGAGAGGTCAAAGCCTTCGAGCACGACGCGCTCGCCGTAACGCTTGCCCACGCCGCGCAATTCGACGGCGGGATCGTGTGCGCGTGCATCGCTGCGCGACGTCGCGGTTGTTGCCGCGCTTTCGTCGCCGTTGTCGGCATTCCCGCGCCACGTGCCGTGTGGCTCCTCGGCTTCGCGCGCCTCGCGTTCGTGAGTGCGCGGCAATTCGACCTCAGCTTCGAGATCGCGGCCCGCGATGCCGCCGAATTGGACCGCCAGCGTACTTGCGTTCATGCATCGCTCCCTTGTTGATAGGCGGGGTGCCAGCGCAGCGCGGCCCGCTCGAGCCCCTTGGCGAGCCAGTCGGCAAGCTTGCCGAGCGCGGCGTAGAGCAGAATGCCGACCACCACCACGTCGGTCTGGAGGAACTCGCGTGCGTTCATCGTCATGTAGCCGATACCCGATTGCGCGGAGATCGTTTCCGCGACGATCAGCGTCACCCACATCAGCCCCAGCGCGAAGCGCACGCCCACGAGAATCGACGGCAGCGCCCCCGGCAAGATCACTTCGCGATAGAGCGCGAAGCCCCTGAGGCCATAGCTGCGCGCCATCTCGATGAGGTTCGCGTCCACCGAGCGGATGCCGTGGAAGGTATTCACGTACACCGGGAAGAACACGCCCAGCGCAACGAGAAACACCTTCGCTTCCTCCTCGATGCCGAACCAGAGGATCACGAGCGGAATCATCGCGAGCGCGGGAATGTTGCGGATCATCTGGATGGTCGAGTCGAGCGCGGTCTCGACGGGCTTGAAGAGGCCCGTGGCAAGACCGAGCACGAGGCCGATGCCGCCGCCGATCGCGAAGCCCGAAATCGCGCGCCACGTGCTCACGCGCACGTCCCGCAGCATCTCGCCCGATTCGATCAGCGCCCACGCGGCCTTCACGACCGCGAGCGGCTCGGGCAGCACGCGCGTGGAAAGCGCGCCGCTTCGCGCGGCCAGTTCCCACGCGGCCAGGATCGCGAGCGGCACGAGCCAGGGCGCGAGGCGCGCGAACGTCTTGCGTCCGGAGAAAGCGAATGACCGCCTGCCACGCGAGACAACGCCCGGGCCGGCAGCGCCGCCAGCAGTCACAACGGATTGATTCATCGGTACGTCCTCCTTACCATCTTGCACCGTGCGAGTGATAGCAATTTCATGTGCGCTCGCACTCGCCTGCCGATTGCGGCCGATTGATTGCGGATCAGCTCTGGCTCACCTTCGGCAGATATTGATTGCCGACCACTTCGCCGAACGGACCGGAGATCGGACCGCCAGCCGTCTTCGCCTGACGTCCCGGCAGCAGCGGAAACACCAATTCGGCGAAACGGTAGGATTCCTCAAGGTGCGGGTAACCAGAAAGAATGAAGGTCTCAATACCTAGCTGCGCGTATTCCTTCATGCGCTCCGCGACCTGCTCCGGATTGCCGACGAGCGCCGTGCCCGCCCCGCCGCGCACGAGGCCCACGCCCGCCCACAGGTTCGGATACACCTCCAGCTCCTTGCGCGTGCCGCGCTTGCCGCCATGCAGCGCGGCCATGCGGCGCTGCCCTTCCGAGTCCATCTTGTTGAACGCGGTCTGGGCGCGCGCAATGGTGTCGTCGTCGAGACGGCTGATGAGGCGCTCGGCAGCGGCCCATGCTTCCTCCTCGGTCTCGCGCACGATCACGTGCATGCGGATGCCGAAGCGGATCTTGCGGCCGTGCCGCTCGGCGCGCGCGCGAATATCGGCGATCTTCTTCGCGACGGCTTCGGGGGGCTCGCCCCACGTCAGATAGGTGTCGATATGCGCGCCCGCCATGTCGTGCGCCGCTGGCGACGAGCCGCCGAACCACAGTGGCGGATGCGGATGCTGCACTGGCGGGTAAAGCGCCCTGCCGCCCTTCGAGCTCAGATGCCTGCCCTCGAAGTCGATCGCCTCGTTCGTATGCGAGGCGGCGAGCAGCTTGCGCCAGATGTGCAGGAATTCGTCGGTGATTTCGTAGCGCGTGTCGTGATCGACGAACACGCCATCGCCTTCGAGTTCCGCGGCGTCGCCCCCGGTCACGACGTTGATGAGCAATCGTCCATTCGAAAGCCGATCGAAAGTCGCGGCCATGCGCGCCGAGAGCCCCGGCGACGAAAGCCCCGGACGAATCGCAACGAGAAACTTCAGGCGCCGCGTCGCGGCGATCAGGCTCGATGCCACCACCCATGCGTCTTCGCACGAACGGCCCGTCGGCAGCAGGACGCCTTCGTAGCCGAGCGTATCGGCCGCGACGGCCACCTGCTGGAAGTACGCGAGATCCGCGGCACGCGCGCCTTCGGCCGTACCCAGATAGCGGCTGTCGCCATGGGTCGGGATGAACCAGAACACATTCATGCGTTGCTCCTGCTTTTGTTCGAGACGTGAGGCAAAAGAATCCGGAGCGCAGCGCATGCGATGGCAAGGACCGGGAGACCGGCAAGGCCGGTGGAGTCGATGAAATCGGGCGCTCCGGGACGGCGGCGCCGTCTTCATGGGGACCCAGTCTAGGGATGGCCCTAAGTGTTTTGAACGATTTTTTTTAGCTTAGGTTTTCCACTTTCGTGCTTTGCGCGACGCTTTAGCATACGCAGGTGCAATCACAAGCGCGGCGCGCCGATATAATGGCGCACACATCGACAATAAACCGGCCGGCCGCGCTTTCACGCCTTTTCGGGCATGCATGGTCCGCGCCACGCAACCCTCGCGCATCCTCATGCAAAAACTGATTTTGCCGTTCGTGTCCGGCTTTCTGGCCTCACTGTTCTTTCGCGAGGCAACGCTCGCGCTGCTTCACGCGGCGCAAGTCATCGACGCCGCTGGATTCTCCACCGAGCCGTTCGCACCCATCGGCCTGCCCGAATTCCTCGTCAATGCAATCTGGAGCGCCCTGTGGGCCATCCCGATGACGTGGCTGTTGCGCATCTCGCCGTCGCGCCCCGCGCCGTGGGTGCAGGCGTTCGTGTTCGGCGGCATCGTGCTCACGGCCGCCATGCTGTTCGTGATCGATCCGCTGCGCGGCATCTGGCCGAGCGGCAACATGCTGCCGCGCGTCGCCATGGGCTTCGCGTCGAATGCGGTCTGGGGATGGGGCGCGCTCGTGTTCATGCGCGCTTTCATGAGCGAAACCAGCGAAGACTGAACCGGCTCCCGTGCGTGGCGCACAACGCAGTGCGCCGCGCCATCGTCACGGGCCTAATCCGGCAACGCCCGCAGCGGATGCTCATCCGCGTCCCACGGGCTCTTGAACATCGCCTGAACGTCGGCGGGCGACACATCCTCGATGCGCGCAAAGCGCCAGTGCGGATCATTGTCCTTGTCGATGATGCGCGCGCGTATGCCCTCGATCACGTCGCCCTCCGCAAAACTCGATCGCGTGAGATCGAGGTCGCGGCGCAACACGTCGGCCATCGAGCCCTCCGCCAGCGACACCGCTTCCAGCGACACCGCCATCGACAACGGTGAGCGCTCGCGCAACACCCCCACGATCTGCCCGGCCCATTCCCCTGGCGCATCCGCCGCGTCGAGCGGCACGCTTTCGAGCGATGCGAGAATCGCCGCCACCGAGGGCCTCGAAAAGTGCTGGTCGATCCATGCGCGCGCGACCGCCAGCGCGGAGCGCGCGGCGCCGCGCTGCGCCTCGCCGCATGGCGTGGCCGCACGGCGAATCCATTCGACAAGCGCCTCGCCCGAAGCGAATGACCCGGTCAGCAACGCGTCGAGCAATGCGGGCCGCGCGGACTCGTCGATCAACACGTCGGCGAGCCCCGCATATAAAGCGCTATCGGCGTCGATCGTCTCTCCGGTCACGGCAAGATAACGCCCGAGCGCGCCCGGCGTGCGCGCGAGGAACCAGCCCATGCCGACATCGGGAAAGAACCCGATGCGCGTCTCGGGCATCGCCATGCGCGTCGTGCTGCTCACCACGCGCAAACCGCCGGTGCGATGCGCGCCCTGCGAAATCCCCATGCCGCCGCCCATCACGACACCATCCAGCAGCGCCACATAGGGTTTCGGATAACTGAATATCGTGTGATTCAGGCGGTATTCGTCGATGAAGAAGGTATCGAGCGCGGCCTGATCGCCGGCGCGGTACGACTCATAAAGAAAACGGATATCGCCCCCTGCACAGAACGCGCGCACATGACGCGTGTGCACAACCACGGCAAGCACTTCGGGATCGTCGCGCCAGGCGTCGAGCGCGGCCTGCATCGCGCGAATCATCGCCGTGGACAGCGCATTGAGCGCCTGCGGACGATCGAGTTCGATGAAGCCGATGCGGTTCGTGACCTGCGTGAGCACATACTGCCCTGCGTCGGCGGCAAAGGTGCTTGCGGTGGCTTCCTGTGACATGGCAATCGATCGAGCGGGATGAAAGCACGGTGAAAAAGCGCGTCGGGCACCGGAGCACCCTGAAAAATCGGGGCGCCGTGCATGCGCTCGCCGTCAGGAAAGCAAGCGACCCGGCGGGAAATGACCGCTTTTGAGCAGGACGGGGGTGCCGTTGCTGAGTTCCAGATGCGCGCGCGCCACGGCCTCGATGCGCCTGCGTCCCGCGTCGAACGCCTGCATCCACGCCTCGCGCCCGGCGCACGGCGCGCCGAAGTGATCTTCGAGCGCCTCGACGGAGATCGCGCAGGGCACGCGCGCGCCGTCCACCAGCGCGGGAAACTCCACCGTGAGATTCGCATCGTGCCAGGACGGCGCCTCGGAAGGAAATCGGATATCCATGTCCAGCCCCGTTGGAAAATCTGCAGAAGAAATCCCGCGCAGGCGGACGGCGGGATCGCGTTCCATGTTACGCCTGCGCGCCGCAAAGGGGCTCCAAGCCTGACATCGCCCGCATCGGGCACCAGGCAACCGGTGAACGACCGGTGGACGAGTGGGCGCGGAAACTGCAACACTGCCCAATGACCGGCGCGAGCGAAGAGCGCGCCACACGACCCTTTCATTATTGCAAGCACGACCTGGCACGAGAACGGTCGAGCGCGAAACGGCACGGGAGAACCATGGAATCGCACCTCAAAGGCCAGTACTTCGAAGGAAACCGCGAAATACCCGAGCCGCAGGCCGCGAGCCGCTGGTTCACCTATGCGCAGGAAAACGGCATCGACGTTTCGCGCGCAATCAGCCTGTGGGAGGACGCGGCCACGCCCGAAGGCGAGCGAAGCCGCGAGACCGTGGCGGGGTGCGGCATCCGCATCGTGCCGCCCGAGTATTGAGCCAGCGCGGCTTGGCCGTTGCAGCCGCTTCAAAACCGCCCGGGCATCGGGCGACCGGCTTCCGGATCCGCCTGAGCGGGTCCAGTGAGCAGCCTCAGTGAGCCTGCATTTTTGAAAACAGATTCAGAACGAGCACGCCTGCCACGATAAGCCCGAGACCGAGCACGGCGGGCAGATCCGGCATCTGCTTGTAGAGCACCATGGCAACCAGGGTGATGAGCACGATGCCCACGCCCGACCAGACGGCGTAGACGATGCCCACGGGCAGATTCTTGAGCGTGAGCGACAGACAGTAGAACGCCACCCCGTAACCGGCCACGACCACCACCGATGGCACGAGCCGCGAAAAACCATGCGAGGCGCGCAGCGCGGAGGTGGCGATGACTTCCGCGACGATCGCGATGGTGAGCATGAGCCAGGGAGACAGGCGCATCGCGTCAGGCCTTCGCAAGCGCGAGCTTGCTGTAGTCGGCGTCGAGATGGGCGCACAACGCCTCCACCACGAGTTCGTGATCGAAGCGCTGCGGAAGGCCCGAAACCGTCACCGAGCCGATCACGCCAGCGCCCGCGACGCTCAGCGGAAACGCGCCGCCGTGCGTGGCGAAATCGGCGACGGGCAAGCCATTCTTTTCGGCGAGCGTGGAGCCGGACTGCTGCACGCGCAAGCCGATCGCGTATGAGCTGCGGCGGAAATGCTCGACCACGCGCGCCTTGCGGCGCGCCCACTCGACGTTCTCGGGCGTCGCGCCGGCGAGCGCGCAGAAGAACAACGGCAGGCCGAACGTGCGCACGTCGATGACAATCGCGTGCGAGCGCGCGACGGCAAGCTCGCGCAGCAAGGTGCCGAGCTGCCAGGCGCGATCGGCGTCGAAACGGGGGAACACCAGCGCGTTTTCTTGCGCGGCTATCGATTGCAGATCGTGGGCGATGTCCATGGGGGCTGATGAAGCAGAGTCAGGGCAGAGGAAGAAAAGGCCTGGCGCCACGCGATATCCGCCGTGGCGACCGGGCCCCCGATTCTAGCCTGGCGCCCCACGCGGACGGCCCGATGGCGGCCTTGCCAGCGCGGGCCGCAATGATTCCGCAATCGGCCAGAAGGCTATTCGTTAATTCCTGTTGCGTTGCCGCAGGATTTACCCTATAATTCTTTTCTCTGACGGACGCGGGGTGGAGCAGTCTGGCAGCTCGTCGGGCTCATAACCCGAAGGTCGCAGGTTCAAATCCTGCCCCCGC
>JAITTX010000182.1 GCA_031286755.1 Paraburkholderia sp. | reverse complement strand
CCCGCTCGTGTGCGCGCTCGCGGCGGGCAACCGCGCGATGATCAAGATGTCGGAGCTCACGCCGCGCACCTCCGCGCTCTTCGAAGAGCTGATGAGCCAGACCTTCGCGCGCGACCATGTTGCGGTCGTGAACGGCGACGCCGCCGTGGGCGCCGCGTTCACGGCGCTGCCGTTCGACCACCTGCTCTTCACCGGCTAGACGCGCGTGGGCCACGAGGTGATGCGCGCGGCCGCCGCGAATCTCACGCCGGTCACGCTGGAACTGGGCGGCAAGTCGCCGGTGCTGATCGGCGAACATGCGCGCTTCGACTACGCCGTCGACAGCCTGCTGCTCGGCAAGACGCTCAATGCGGGGCAAACCTGCATCGCGCCCGATTACGTGCTGCTGCCGCGCGGCAGCGAGGACGCTTTCATTGCCCGGGCGCGCACACGCTTTGGCGAGCTTTACCCCGACTTCGCGAACAACCGCGACTACACGTCGATCATTTCGGCGCGCCACTACGAGCGGCTCGAGCGCCTTGCCGACGAAGCCCAGGCCGCGGGCGCGCAACTGCATGCGCTGGGTCCGCGCGACGCCACCACGCGGCGCTTCGCGCCCGTGATCGTGACGGGCGCGCCCGCTCGCACGCAGTTGATGCAGGAGGAGATCTTCGGGCCGCTGCTGCCGCTCGTGCCCTACGACTCGCTCGACGAAGCGCTGCATTACGTGAATGCGCGGCCCCGGCCGCTCGCGCTCTACCTCTACGCCGACGACGCGCGCACCGTCGAGCGCGTGACGCGCGAGACCGTGGCGGGCGGCATGTCGGTGAACGAGACGCTCATGCATATCGCGGCCGAGGGACTGCCGTTCGGCGGCGTCGGCCCGAGCGGCATGGGCGCGTATCACGGCTACGAGGGCTTCGCCACGTTCTCGCAGATGAAGCCCGTGTTCATGCAGGCGAGGCTGAATGCCCGACGGCTGATCGCGCCGCCTTACGGCAAGCGGGTTGGGATGCTGATTCGGGCGATGCTGAAGTTCTAGCGGCGCCAACGCCGCTAGCGCGGCGGCGCCGGCAAGCGCAGCGGATTGCCCGCGAGCGCTTTGGCGTCGGGCAGGCGCGATTGTGCCGCTGCCTGCGTCTCCTTCACGGCCGCCGCCGCGTTGGCTTCGCGCGCGTCGCTTTCCGCCGCTTCGAGCCCGTGCAGCCACGCAAGCAACTCCGCCACGGCCTGATAAAGCTGCGGCGGGATCTGCGAATCCAGATCCACCTGCATCAGCAGCGAGACCATTTCCGGCGCCTCGTGCACGTAGAGGCCCGCTTCCTTCGCGCGCTGCACGATCATCTCGGCCACGAGGCCATAGCCCTTCGCGACCACGCGCGGCGCCCCGTCGCGCGCGACGGGATCGTCGTAGGCGAGCGCGGCGGCGCTCTTGCGGTGCGTGCGGCTCATCCCAGTTCCCAGTCTGTCGAGGTTGAGGTCGAGGTCGAATCCGTGGCGTGCGGCGCGTCGGCTGCGTGCGCGGCCTCGGCGGGCCCGGCGCCCTGAGCGTCGGACGCTTGCGCGGCCGCGGCGCGTGCGTACGCACCAGCGGCACGCACGCCGTCCATGCCCGCCGCGCCGCCCATGCCGTTCATGCCGCCCGTGCTCCCGCCGATCTCGCGAATCGACAACCCGGCGAGCGCGAGCCCCAGCGCTTCGAGCCGGCCGCGCAGCGCTTCGCTGTGCGCGGTGAGGCGCTGCGCGCCGCCCGGGCTCGCCTGCACGCGCACCGCGAGCGTCGAGCCCGCGAGCGTAAGCTCCGCATCGACGGTGCCCAGCGCCGGCAAGGCCAGGGTGAGACGCGTGCGCCATGGGGTGTCGTCGTCGCCTGCAACGGGCCCCGCGCGCGGGTCACGCGCATCGCGGCGCTCGTCGTCGTCCGGCTGGATGCTCCAGTCGAGCCGCGCGCCCGGCCACGCCTCGCCGGTCCAGCGGAATTCTCCGGTCGCGAGCAGATCGAGCTGCTGGCGCACGAGCGGCAGCAGCGCCTCGTGTACGCCCACTCCCGCGCCCGCCCCCGCAGCCGCGCGGGCGGCGGGCAGCAGCGTGTCGGCGAGCAGCGCCGCCGCGTTGCCGCCCGCGCGAGCCGCCTCCTGGGCGAGCGCGGCGGCATTGGCTTCCCCGCGCGCGCCGGAGGCCATCGCCGTGCCCGCCGCATTGGCCATGTTCCCCGCGCGCGCGCCCTGCTGGGCGGCGCTGGGCAGATCGGTCCACAACACGTCGTCGATGCCGTCCGCGGCTTCGCTCCAGTCGAGCGGCAACTGCGCGCCGCCACCGGTCAGGCGGTTCTGCGGTTCGTCGGCGAGCGCGCCGGGCGTGCGCTGGCCGCGCAGCCATTGGGCGAGATGCGATTCGTAGAAGAGGCCGCTCGACGCCACCGTCTGCGCGAGCGACGCGGCCAGCGCGGCAACCGGCGGAGACTGCGCGGCGAGCGCCGCGCCCCGGGCCGCTTGCGCGCCTTGCGATGAAGAAGATGCGGCGCCCTGCGCGCCGGCCGTGCCGCCATTTGCAGCACTATTTGCTGCGCTATTTGCGCTACCCGTGCCGGCAGCGCCATCGGCGTCTGGCGCACTGCCTGGCAGTCCTGTCCGCGCCATCCCGTCCGCCAGATCGGCAACGATCGCGGCAAGCAGCGCGGCTTCCTGCGCGGCGGCTCCCGCCTGGCCGGCAGGAGGGTTCGCGAGGCCCGGCAGCGGCAGTGAGCCGGCGCCGCCTGAGGGCGCAGCGCCGGCCGCAGCCGGATCGGCCCAGACCGGCGCGCGCCCAAGCACGGCGGGCGTGGCTTCGCCGCCCGAGCGAATGATCGCGTCGAGCGCGAGCGCGACGGCGGAAAGCACCGTCTGCGCCGATGCCTGGCCCGAGCCGGGGTTGCGCGGCTCGGCCAGTGCGGCAAGGCCGCCCGTGAGCGCGGAAACGCCGGCCTGCGCGGCACCCGCGCTGCCCTGGGAGCCGGTCGGGCCCAGTGCGCCTATGCGGCCCGCGAGCAGCGCCGCGGCGCTCGTATCGATTCCGTTCATGCGGAGCATGGCCCGCGCGGGCCAGGTTGGGCGCCGCGCGTCCCATGGGGTGGGTTGGCGCGGCGCTGTCGGTTTTCGCGCTCGGGCGGGTCCGGGCCTGATGCACCCGCTCGCCCGGCCGCGCCCTACCTCGTGCCGTACAGTTCCTGCAACACCCGCGACGGCTGCGTGGTGCCGTGAAAGAGCGCCGCGAGGCGCGCCATGCACGGGCTCGCGAGGTCGCGAATCGCGGCATCGTCGGCAAGGATCTGCCGGATCAGCTCGTATTTGCGCGTCCGTTCGGCGGTGGTGAAACGCATGCCGAAATCGGCGTTCTTGAGCGCGTCCACGAGGTGCCGGTACTCATCCTGAAGGCCGATCAGCTCGTTCCAGTGCGCGCCGCGCGCGGCGCGCAGCATCTGTTCCGAGACCGCGGCAATCGCCTCGTAGCGGGCAAAGTAGTCTGCTTTCGAATTCATCTCGTCAATGAACCAGACACAGGTCCGGACGACTCTCTGGCCATCCGCTCCACTTCCGGCGCAATCCCCAACCAGGCTTCCTCGAGCGTCGCCAGCAGGCCGTCGACTTCGACCAGCATCGGCTCGCTCTGTTGAATATTTGCTTCGAGCAGGCGTCGCGTCATGTAACCGTAGAGTGCGTTCAGGCGCTGCGCGATTTCTCCGCCCGCCTCGACGTTCAACGCCAGTTGAAGCCCGCTTTCGACAATCCGGATCGCCTTGCCGATCGCCTCGCCGCGCGGCCCCACATTGCCCATCCGCTGATGCATGCGGGCTTGCGCAATCGCCTTGCGCGCGCCTTCGTACAGGAGCGCGATCAGCTTGTGCGGGCTCGCGCCCATGACCCCTGTTTCGACACCCACGCGAGCATAGGCATGGGCTCCAGACTGTGCAGGGGAAAACATCGGCGCTTCTCCTTCGAATGTGCGGCTATGGATACGGTGATCCGGCCCGTCTCGCCTGATGGCGCGGGCTGGTTATAGCCGTGTTATCGGAACGGCGCGGGAGAAGCTTTAATGCAGTTTGGCGGGCGCGCGCAATGCCGCCCCCGCCGCAAGGCGCGAGGTGCAGGATGCGAGAGCGATCTCGCGGATCCGGAGTCGAATTCCGGCCGCTAGACCTGGATCTGCATGATGTCGGTGTAGGCCGCAACGAGCTTGTTGCGCACCTGCAAGCCGAACTGGAAGCCGACGTTGGCCTTCTGCATGTCGACCATGACGTCGTTGAGCGAAACGTTGCCGGCACCCAGTTCGAACGCCTGCGACTCGCCCACGGCCTTTTGCTGGTCGCCGCTGATCTTGTCCAGCGACGACTTCAGCGCCGCGGCAAAGCCGCCCGCGCTGGCCGCGCCCGAGCCGCCGTCAGCCGCGGCGGTTCCGCCCGCCGCCTGCGCGGCCATGGACTGCATCTGGGCCAAGGCCGACGTGAGTGGGTTGACTGGCACGGTCATGTTTGCTCCACGAATAAAAGGGGATGGCGCGCGGGCGGATGCCGCCGCCCGGCGAATCCGGCGCGCATGCGGGGCGCGAGCAGGTAACCAGCGGGCAACCAGCGCGGCTCGCATGCAGGAGGCCGAATCTGACGACGAGCATAGCAATTCGCCATGGCGGGCAGCCTCGAAACTAGGGGGAAAACCCGGCTCTATTCGCGCAATCGGCTTGCCGGGGGCTGCGGATAATCGCTGTCGTGAAAGTTTCCGCCGCGCGCATGCCGCGCCGCGGGACAGCAAGTCTCCCGGAGAAACCCGTCGCATGGATTCGTCTGCCAACTCTTTGATCAACCCCGACGCCCGCGTGGGCCTCGCCACCAGTGGCGCCGCCCCCGGCGCGGCCGCTGCCGGCGCGGCGGGCGGCCTCGCGGAGGACCTGGGCGGCGGCTTTGCGCAGCGCCTCAGTTCGCTTTCGTCGCTCGGCAAGGTGCGCGGCAACCCGCGCGCGCCGCTCATCGTGGCCGTGGCGGTGCTCGTCGCCGTGGTCGCGGGCCTGATCCTGTGGTCGCGCGCCCCCGACTACAAGGTGCTCTACAGCAACCTCTCGGACCGCGACGGCGGCGCCATCATCACCGCGCTGCAAGCCGCCAACGTGCCCTACAAGCTCTCCGAAGGCGGCGGCGCGATTCTCGTGCCGGCCGAACAGGTGGGCGAAATGCGCCTGCGCCTCGCGCAGCAGGGCTTGCCCAAGAGCGGCTCGGTGGGCTTCGAGCTGATGGACAACCAGAAGTTCGGCATCAGCCAGTTCGCCGAGCAGGTGAACTACCAGCGCGCCCTCGAAGGCGAGCTCGAGCAAACGATTCAATCGATCCAGAGCGTGAAGTCCGCGCGCGTGCATCTGGCCATTCCGAAGCCTTCGGTGTTCGTGCGCGAGCGCGAGGCGCCCACGGCCTCGGTGCTCGTCAACATGTACCCGGGCCGCGTGCTCGACGAAGGCCAGGTGGCCGCCATCACGCACATGGTGGCCTCGGCGGTGCCCGACCTGCCGGTGCGCAACGTCACCGTGGTCGACCAGGACGGCAACCTGCTCACGCAAAGCGCCGCGAGCGCCGGCCTCGACGCCTCGCAGCTCAAGTACGTGCGCCAGGTCGAGCACGACACCCAGGCGCGCATCGACGCGATCCTCGCGCCGCTCTTCGGCGCCGGCAACGCGCGCTCGCAGGTGAGCGCCGACCTCGACTTCTCGAAGCTCGAACAGACTTCGGAGAACTACGGCCCGAACGGCAACCCGCAGCAGGCCGCCATTCGCAGCCAGCAGCAGAGCATCGCCACCGACTCGCAGCAGGCGAGCGCGGGCGGCGTGCCGGGCGCGCTCTCGAACACGCCGCCGCAGCCGGCCTCGGCGCCCATCACCGCGCCCTCGGGCGCGAACGGCGCGCCGGCCAGCACGCCCGTCTCGGACCACCGCGACACCACCACGAACTACGAGCTCGACAAGACCGTGCGCCACTTCAGCCAGGCGCCGGGCAGCATCAAGCGTCTTTCGGTGGCCGTGGTCGTGAACTATCAACAGAAGGTGGACGATAAGGGACACGCCACCCTGCAGCCGCTCGACGCGCAAAAGCTCGCGCAGGTGGAGCAGCTCGTGAAGGACTCGATGGGCTACGACGCGAAGCGCGGCGACTCGGTGAACGTGGTGAACGCCGCGTTCCAGCAGGAAGTCGATCCGGGCGCGAACCTGCCGTGGTGGCGCCAGCCCGACATGCTCGCGCTCGCGAAGCAGCTCGCGACCTGGCTCGGCATCGGCGCGGTGGCCCTGTTCCTCTACTTCGTGATGGTCAAGCCCGCGCTGCGCCGCGCCTTCCCGACGCCCGCCCCGGCCGCCACGCCGGCGCTCGCGAGCGAGGGCGAGCCGCTGCTGCTCGACGGCCTGCCGGGCCTCGAGAAACTCGAAGGCGCAGGGGATGCAGAAAGCGACGCCGGCCTCCTCGCGCTCGAAAACGAGAAGCACAAATTCGAACGCAACCTGGAATTCGCGCGCAGCATCGCGCGCCAGGATCCGAAGATCGTCGCAACCGTGGTCAAGAACTGGGTGAACGATGAACGCTGAAGGAGCCACCAAGAGCGCACTGCTGCTCATGTCGATCGGCGAGGAAGAGGCCGCGCAGGTCTTCAAGTTCCTCGGCCCGCGCGAGGTGCAGAAGATCGGCGCCGCCATGGCCGCGCTCAAGAACGTCAAGCGCGAGGAGATCGACGCCGTGCTGCAGGAGTTCGTGAAGGAAGCCGAGCAGCACAGCGCGCTCTCGCTCGACTCGAACGACTACATCCGCAGCGTGCTCACCAAGGCGCTGGGCGAGGACAAGGCCGGCGCCGTGATCGACCGCATCCTGCAAGGCGGCGACACGAGCGGCATCGAAGGCCTCAAGTGGATGGATTCGGGCTCGGTGGCCGAGCTCATCAAGAACGAGCATCCGCAGATCATCGCCACGATCCTCGTGCATCTGGACCGCGATCAGGCCTCGGAGATCGCCTCGTGCTTCGCCGAGCGCCTGCGCAACGACGTGCTCTTGCGCATCGCGACGCTCGACGGCATCCAGCCGCAAGCGCTGCGCGAGCTCGACGACGTGCTCACGGGCCTGCTCTCGGGCAGCGACAACTTGAAGCGCAGCCCGATGGGCGGCATCCGCACGGCCGCCGAGATCCTCAACTTCATGACGAGCCAGCATGAGGAAGGCGTGATCGAGAACGTGCGCCAGTACGACGCCGAGCTGGCCCAGAAGATCATCGACCAGATGTTTGTTTTCGAGAACCTGCTCGATCTCGAAGACCGCGCGATCCAGTTGCTGCTCAAGGAAGTGGAGTCGGAGTCGCTCATCATCTCGCTCAAGGGCGCGCCGCCCGCGCTGCGCACCAAGTTCCTCTCGAACATGTCGCAGCGCGCCGCCGAGCTGCTCGCCGAAGATCTCGACGCGCGCGGCCCCGTACGTGTTTCGGAGGTCGAAGCACAACAACGGCGTATCCTGCAGATCGTTCGCAACCTTGCCGAAAGCGGTCAGATCGTGATCGGCGGAAAGGCGGAAGACGCATATGTCTGACGAAGCCACGCAGGCGGCCATGCCACAGCAGCGCGCGCGCTCCGCGTATCAACGCTGGGAGATGGCGTCGTTCGACCCGCCGCCTCCGCCCCCGCCGCCGCCCACGCCCGACGAAACGGCTGCGTTCGAGGCGCAATTGCAGCGCATTCGCGACAACGCCCATCAGGAAGGCCTGAAGTCGGGCCACGTGGCGGGCCAGGCGCTCGGCTATCAGGCCGGCTACGACCAGGGCCACAAGCAGGGCTTCGAGCAGGGACGCGAGGAAGCGCGCGTCCAGGCGCGGCAACTGGCGCAACTCGCGCACCGTTTCGCCGATGCCTTGCAGACGGCCGAAGCGGGTGTGGCCGACACGCTCGTCGAACTGGCGCTCGACATCGCGCAGCAGGTGGTGCGCCAGCACGTGCAGCACGACCCGACGGCACTCGTTGCCGCCGCGCGCGAGGTGCTCGCGCACGAGCCGCAGCTCGCGGGCTCGCCGCAACTCGTGGTGAGTCCCGCCGATCTGCCGGTGGTGGAAGCGTATCTGATGGAAGAGCTGCAAGCGCGCGGCTGGAGCGTGCGCACCGACGCCGCGCTCGAGCGCGGCGGCTGCCGCGCGCAGGCGGCGAGCGGCGAGGCGGACGCGGCCATCGCCACGCGCTGGGAGCGCGTGGCGATGGCTCTCGGCAAGGCACGGCCCTGGTGAGCACGGTGAGCCCCAATCCCCATCAGACGATCCACACGGGCGGCCTCACGCCGCTCGAGCAGGAGCTTGCGCTCGCCTCGTTCGGGCCGGGCGCGCACGACCCGGCGCACACGCGCGGCGTGCTGGTGGGCGACGGCGCGCAAGCGAGCCAGCACGGCGCCGATGCGGCGGCAGACGGTGTGGCGCAAGCCGCCGCGACGCTCGGCGCCGTCGAGGCCGCCATCGCCGATGCGGGCAATGCAGCCGATGCGGCCAGCGCAGAATGGCACGGCGCCGATATCGGCCACGACGATCTTTCGGCCAGCCAGAGCGGCCCGCATGACCCGACCGCTGACCAGCGCGCGCCCTATGCGCCACCGCCGAACTACGACCCCAGCAACCCGCACCTCACCGCCTGGAATGCGCATCTCGCGAGCGTGCGCGCACGCAATGCGCTGGCCTTGCCGCTGCGCGGCTGCGGGCGCCTCACGCGCGCGGCGGGCCTCGTGCTCGAAGCCGTGGGGCTGCGCCTCGCCGTGGGCGCGGAAGTGATGATCGAACTGCCTCCGGGCAGCGCGTTGCCGATGGCCGAAGCCGAAGTGGTGGGCTTCGCGGGCGACAAGCTCTTCCTGATGCCCACCACCGAAGTCGCGGGCCTGCTGCCCGGCGCGCGCGTGTGGCCGCTGGAAAGCGCGCCGATTGCCGACCCGATGGCGGGCGCCAAGCGCCTGCCGGTGGGCTGGGGGCTGCTCGGGCGCGTGCTCGACGC
>JAITTX010000181.1 GCA_031286755.1 Paraburkholderia sp. | reverse complement strand
TCACTCGTGTTTTGCATGCCGTTCGCGTAGCCGTCGAGGCGCTCGCTGCGCCAGGCGTCGAGGCGATCAGTGATGAACCATGGCCGCGTTTGTGCACCGCGCAATTCGCGCTTCAGGTCGTCGAGATTGCGATAGCCGACGCTGCGCAGAAAGCGCCCGACCGAAATACCGCTCGTGCCCGTCTGTTGCGCGATCTGATCTGCCGTCTCCAGACCGAGGCGCTCCAGATTCGAAAGCATATAACTGGCAATGCGCTTGGCCGTGGGCGTGAGCGACGCAAAACTCGCTTCGACTGTATGAGCGAATGCGGTGGACATCGAGTCGTGTTTCCGGCCTTCTCGTTAGTTATCTGTCATTGCTCGGTGAACTGGTATGTATATGACAAGGACAATAATGCGAGTGCTAACTTAATTTTTTTATCGGATCGCGAAAGCCAATAGCGATAAGGCCCCAGGCTCGGAGCTGGCGGCGCAGTCGGTATCGGACCATGCCCCGCGTCTTGAGAACGGCTATCACCGACCGCGGGCCGTGCCGCACGCACGGCCCGCGGCAACGCGCTTACGCCTTCCCGAAACCGCCGCCACCCGGCGTTTCCACCACGAACACATCGCCCGCGCCCATCTCGACGCTCGCAATGTGGCCCAATGCGACGACATTGCCATCCGCGCGCTCGACGCGATTGCTGCCCCGTCCTCCCGCGCGCCCACCCGCAGCGCCGAATGGCGCGTGAAGGCGGTTGTTCGAGAGAATCGAGGCCGTCATCGGCGCGAGAAAGCGGATGCGCCGAATCGCACCGTTACCGCCGCGCCAACGTCCTTCGCCGCCCGACCCTGCGCGGATCAGGTGAGACTCGAGTCGCACGGGATAGCGCCATTCGAGCACTTCGGGGTCGGTCAAGCGCGAGTTGGTCATGTGCGTCTGTACCGCGTCGACGCCGCAGAAGCCCTCGCCCGCACCGCTGCCGCCCGCAATCGTCTCGTAGTACTGGTAGCGCGCGTCGCCGAACGTGAAGTTGTTCATCGTGCCCTGACTCGACGCCACGATGCCCAGTGCGCCATAGAGCGCATTCGTGATCGCGGACGACGTCTCCACGTTTCCAGAGACCACCGCCGCCGGATAGACCGGATTGAGCATCGAGCCGTCCGGGACAATCACCGAGAGGGGCTTCAGGCAACCCGCGTTGAGCGGGATATCGTCGCCAACGAGCGTGCGGAACACGTATAGCACGGCAGCCATGCAGACCGCCTTCGGTGCGTTGAAGTTGTTCGGCAGTTGCGCGGACGTTCCGCTGAAATCGACGGTCGCGCTGCGCGTCGCTGCGTCGACGCGAATGGCCACGTCGATCACCGCACCGTTATCGAGTTCGTAGCGGTATGCGCCGTCCTTGAGCGCGCCGATCACGCGGCGCACCGCTTCTTCGGCGTTGTCCTGAACGTGCTGCATGAAGGCGAGCACTACGTCGCGGCCGGAATGGGCGACCAGGCGGCGCAGCTCGTCCACCCCCTTCTGGTTTGCTGCGATCTGCGCGCGCAGATCGGCCATGTTCTGCGCGACGTTGCGCGCCGGATAGCGCCCCGACGCAAGCAGCGCGCGCGTTTCGGCGTCGCGCAGCACGCCCGCCGATACGAGCTGCCAGTTATCGATCAGCACGCCCTCTTCCTCGATATGCGATGAAGCGGCCGGCATCGATCCGGGCGTGACGCCACCAATATCCGCATGATGTCCTCGCGAGCCGACATAAAAGAGCGGCTCGGTCGAATCGTCAGCAAACTCGTCGGCGAACACGGGCGTAATGACCGTCACGTCGGGCAAATGCGTGCCGCCGTGATAGGGGTCGTTGAGCATGAACACATCGCCGTCTCGCATCGCACCGCGATTTCGCTCGATGACGGTCTTGATGCTCTCGCCCATCGATCCCAGATGCACGGGCATGTGCGGCGCGTTCGCAATCAGATTGCCCGCGGCATCGAAGATCGCGCACGAGAAGTCGAGACGCTCCTTGATGTTCACTGAATACGCGGTGTTCTGCAGACGCAATCCCATCTGCTCGGCAATCGACATGAACAGATTGTTGAAGATCTCGAGGCGCACCGGGTCGGCCTCAGTGCCGATCGAGCGGCGTGTCGGCAGCGGTTGTACGCGCGTCATCACCACGTTGCCCTGCGGGGTCAGCACGGCCTCCCATCCCGGCTCGATCACGGTCGTGCCATTCTTTTCCGCTATGATCGCCGGACCGTCGAGCACGTCGCCTGCGCAGAGCGTCTCGCGCTGGTAGAGCGATGCATCGTGCCAGCCACCGCCCGAATACATACGCACGACCGATTGCACGCGCGGCGCTTCGCCCTTCGTGCGCTGCGGCACCGCGCCAACATCGACGGGTGCGTCCGAGCGACCGATTGCTTCGACTGAAGCCAGTTCTGCGACGAGCGGTGTATCTGCCATCAAAAACGCATAGCGTTGGCGATACGCGGCTTCGAAAGCGGTGCGCATCGCCTCGACGCTGCCCGCTGGCACTGAAAGCGTCGAATCGGTGCCCTGATAGCGCAGATGGACACGTCTCTCAGTCGCGATACGCGCGGCATCCACGCCCTGTTCGAGCAGTGCGCTGGTCGCCTCGGCCGCGAGCGCATCAAGGGCGGCTTCCAGCGTCGCAAGCGAAGACTCATCGAGCGCGATTTCGAGCGCTCGCTCGCGCATCGCGGTCTGATCCGCCAGCCCCATCCCGTAAGCGGAGAGCACGCCCGCGAGCGGATGGGCGAACACCTGAGTCATGCCAAGCGCGTCGGCCACGCCGCACGCATGCTGGCCGCCCGCGCCGCCAAAAGTCGTCAGCACATACTGCGAAACGTCGTGGCCGCGCTGCACGGAAATCTTCTTGATGGCATTTGCCATGCTGCCAATGGCGATCTCCAGGTAACCTTCCGCGAGTTCTTCTGGCGTGCGACGCTGCCCCGTAGCCGCGAAGATTTCATCGGCAAGCGCCTGAAAGCGTTCAGCGACGATGTCGCGGTCGAGCGGCTCGTTCGCGTGCGGACCAAAGACGCACGGAAAATAGTCGGGCTGAATCTTGCCGAGCATCACGTTGCAGTCGGTGACCGCGAGCGGGCCGCCGCGCCGGTACGCGGCAGGACCAGGATTCGCGCCCGCCGAGTCGGGGCCGACACGCAACCGGGCGCCGTCGAAACCGAGCACCGAGCCCCCTCCTGCCGCCACGGTGTGGATGCTCATCATCGGCGCGCGCATGCGCACGCCCGCCACCTGCGTTTCGAATACGCGCTCGAACTCCCCGTTGAAGTGCGATACGTCCGTCGACGTGCCCCCCATGTCGAAGCCGATCACGCGTTCGAACCCCGCGGCCTGTGCCGCGCGCACCATGCCGACGATACCGCCGGCCGGACCGGAAAGAATCGCGTCCTTGCCCTGGAATACGTCGGCGCGTGTCAGCCCGCCGCTGCTTTGCATGAACTGCAGGTTCACGCCCGGCATCTCGCTGGCAACCTGATCCACATATCGGCGCAGGATTGGCGACAGATAGGCATCCACCACGGTGGTATCGCCGCGCGAGACCATCTTCATTAACGGCGAGACTTCGTGGGAAACCGAGATCTGCGTAAAGCCGATGTGGCGCGCCAACTCCGCAAGCCCGCTTTCATGCGACGTGTAGCGATAACCGTGAATCAGCACGATGGCGAGTGCGCGAATGCCCTTGTCGTAGACCTCTCGCAGCGCGCGCTCCGCAGCCGCGCGTTCGAGCGGGGCGACCACCTCGCCTTGCGCGCTCACGCGCTCGTCGATTTCCACCACGCACTCGTAGAGCGCTTCCGGCAACGCGATGTCGAGATCGAACAGGCGTGGGCGATTCTGATACGCGATGCGCAATACGTCGCGAAAGCCGCGCGTGGTGACGAGCGCGACGGGCTCGCCCTTGCGTTCGAGCAGCGCATTGGTCGCCACCGTCGTGCCCATCTTCACCATCTCGACGTCGCGCGGCGTAATGGGTTCTCCGGCTCGCAGGCCAAGTAGATGGCGAATCCCGGCGACAGCCGCGTCCTGATACTGCTCCGGATTTTCGGAGAGCAGCTTGTGCGTGGTGAGCGTGCCGTCCGGGCGGCGCGCGACGATGTCGGTGAACGTGCCGCCGCGGTCGATCCAGAACTGCCAGCGGGAAGGTGTGCAAACGTCGGATGCGTGATCGTGATTCATGGTGTCGTCGTGATGCGAAGGGGGTAATGGAATGCGAAAGGTGCAGATCAGGCCGATTCGAGTTCGCGGCCGCGCGTTTCAGGCAGCGTGAGCGCGGCAACGATCAGCACGCCATACGCGGCCACGGCGAACATGCCGATGCTCGCGCCCAGGCCGAAGCGGTTCGACATGGTGCCGATCAGCACCGGAAACAGTGCTCCGATCGCGCGGCCGACGTTGTAGCAGAACCCCTGGCCCGAGCCGCGCACACGCGTCGGAAAGAGTTCAGTGAGAAATGCGCCCATGCCGGAGAAGATGCCCGACGCGAAAAAGCCAAGCGGAAAGCCGAGCCACAACATCGATGCGTTCGTGAGCGGCAACGACGTGTACGCGAAGGCGATCGCCATTGAGCCTGCCGCGAACAGAATGAAGTTGGGCTTGCGTCCGAGGCGGTCCGTGAGCCAGGCGCTACACAGATAGCCCGCGTACGAGCCGGCGATGATCATCGCCAGATAGCCGCCCGTGCCCATCACCGTAAGATGACGTTCGGTCTTGAGGAAGGTCGGCAGCCAGGTCGTGATCGCGTAGTAGCCGCCTTGCGCGCCGGTCGTGAGCAGCGCGGCGCGCAGCGTCGTGGAGAGCAGTTTCGGGGAGAAGATCTCGGTGAAGCGCGGCGTGTCGTTGGTGTCCCGCTGCTGGACCCTGGCCTGCTCGAACACTTCCGGTTCCTTCACGTAGCGGCGGATCACGAGCACGAGGAGCGCTGGCACGAGCCCGATCAGAAACAACGCGCGCCACGCGATCTCAGGGGCCATCACGGAGAACATCACCGCGTAGAGCAGGGCCGCGATGCCCCAGCCGAGCGCCCAGCCCGACTGCACGAGACCGACCGCCTTGCCGCGGTCGCGGGCTCGGATCACTTCGCCGATCAGCACCGCGCCCGCCGTCCACTCGCCGCCGAAGCCGAAACCCATCAATGCGCGAGCCGCGAGTAACTGGCCATAGTTCTGGGCGAGGCCGCACAGACCCGTAAATACCGCAAACCACAGGACAGTGAGTTGCAACGTGCGCACGCGGCCGATGCGATCGGAAAGAATCCCTGCAATCCAGCCACCGAGCGCAGACGACAGCAGCGTCATGGTGCCGATAAAGCCCGCGTCCGCGAGCGAGATGCCCCAGGTGGCGACGAGCGTCGGGATGACGAAGGAAAGCATTTGCGTGTCCATGCCGTCGAGCATGTAGCCGACCTTGCAGCTCCAGAACGCGCGCCGTGCGCGCGGACCGGCTTCGGCGTACCAGGAAAGTTGCGGGCCTCCGGTAGTTGACTGCGTAGTTGCCTGCATGGTTGCCTGCATGTCGGCGGCATCGTCGACGCTTGCCGTGAGTGTCTTGCTGTCCATCTGCTGCTCCTGGGGATAGACGCATGGGTAACGGTTGAAGCCACGCATGAGCGTAGGGATGCGTCATTCCCTCCGGGCTGCGCGGCCGGATGGCTTCAAGGTGCTGTGAATTGCGTGTTGCGCGGCGGCGCGTCGCGCGCCGCCGCGATGCTCAGAAAATAGCGAGCGACGTATTGGTGATATCGGTCATCAGCATGTGGCCGGGCGCATGCGCGATCGCAAGCGGCAGCTTCGCGGCCATCAGCGCCGTTTGCGGCGTCACACCGCAAGCCCAATAGACAGGCAGTTCGCCCGCGCGGATCGTCAACGCGTCACCGAACTCGGGGTGCGCGAGATCGGCAATGCCGAGTTCGGCCGGATCGCCAATATGCACGGGGGCGCCATGCACGCCCGGAAAGCGGCTTGTAATCTGAACGGCGCGGATCGCGTCGGCGCCACGCAGCGGCCGCATCGACACCACGAGTTCTCCGCCGAACACGCCCGCGCGCCGGTTGAGGATATGGGTGCGGTACATCGGCACGTTGCGGCCTTCTTCGACGTGGCGCAGGCCGATGCCTTCCTTCGCGAGCATGTGCTCGAACGAAAACGAGCAACCAATCGCGAAGACGACGAAATCGTCCTGCCAGAACGCTTCAATCGATTCGACGCGCTCGCTCAGAAGGCCGTCGCGATAGACGTTGTACGCGGGGACGTCGGTGCGGATGTCAATGTCGCGCCCGAGCATCGGCACGCGGAAGTCACCGGGCTCCCCCACGCCGAGCAGCGGACACGGTTTCGGATTCGCATGACAAAAGCGCAGGAAATCGTGCGCGTGCGCGGCGGGCAGGATCGCGAGATTGGCTTGCGCATAGTCGCCGCAGTGTCCGGCCGTCGGGCCACGGAAGTCGCGATGGCGTACGGCCTGGCGGAATTCGAATGGAGTCATGGTGTCAGCGGTGCTCTGATGGGTTAGCGTCGGTTTATCTGCGGTGGCGATGCGTTTTTCTTACCGTCAGGCGAAGCATAGGAAAGAAGGTTTTTTGACGCCAACTAGTTTTCTTTGCCTCCGATGGATAGAATTTCTTAACAAACTCTCGGGTTTCCCCTGGTCATGTTGAGTTTTTTGAAGCGATTTGATCCATTAGCAGCGGCCATCTTTGGGCTATGAATACGCGCTTTCTTGAAACCTTCGTCACGCTCGCCAAGCTGCGCAGCTTCCGGACCACGGCGACGGCACTGCACGCCACGCCTGCCGCGATCTCGCAGCGCCTGAAGGCACTGGAAGACGAATTGCACACCGTGCTCGTCGATCGCGAGAGTCGCGAATTCCGGCTCACGCCGAACGGCGAATATCTGCTCGGCTACGCCAAAGCCGTGGTCGAGGCGACGCGCCAGTTGCAGGCCGCCGCGTCGCATGAAGGCGCGATGCGCGGCAAACTGCGGCTCGGCGTGATCGAGACGGTGGTGCATAGCTGGCTCGCCGATTACATGCGACGACTCTCGAACGACTTTCCGCAACTCGAAGTGGAGCTAGCGGTAGATGTGAGCGTGGTGTTGCAGCGGCGTTTGATGGCGGGCGAACTCGATCTCATCATCCGCGTGGAAGGCAGTGACGAAGAATCCGTGGTGTGCGATGCGCTCGCGAATTATCCAGTGCACTGGATAGCGCGCGCGGGGCTGCTGCCGCTTTCGCGCAGTGGACTCGCGAAGCGCGTGCTGCGTCATCCGATCCTGACATTCGGGCGCGGGACGGCACCGCATCGCGCGCTGGCGGACATCGTCGGCAAGCTCGCGCTCGCCAACGGCGTGCCGCTCGCGGATACGCGCATCACCGGCTCGCCGTCGATTTCGGTGATCGTGCAACTGGTACGCGACGGCTTCGGCGTGGCGGCGATTCCACGTCTGTTCGTCGATGATCTGATCGCGCGTGGCGAAGTGGTCGAACTGCCCTTGCAGCCTTCGCCGCCGTCGATCGTGGTGTCGATGTCGCGGCGCGCGGATGCGCCGCTTTTCGTGCATGGAGCGGCCAACGCGGCACGCACGGCATGCCACGAGTATTGCGAACACGGCGACGCACGTCTGATCGAGCGGCTATAGATTGCGGCTTATCGAGGCTGCGACGTAAGGCGAGCGCTACATCAAGCCGGACAGCGTGCCGCTGCGGCAGCGCCGGGGCGTCAACGCAAGAACCGCTCGACAAGCTTCACAAAGTAGCTCGCCCCCACCGGCAGCAGCGCGTCGTTGAAGTCGTAGCTCGCATTGTGCAGAAGACACGGCCCAGCGCCGTGCCCAGGCACCCGGTGATCACCGCTGCCGTTGCCGAGAAATGCATAGCAGCCAGGCCGCGCATTCAGCATGAACGAAAAATCCTCCGCCGCCATGGTCGGGTCCACCGAGGCGTTCACATGCGCCTCGCCAACCAACTCGCGCATCACCTCGACGGCCAGCGCGGTCTGCGCGGGATCGTTGATCGTCGCCGGATACTGGCGTTCGAAATCGACCTCGCACTCGCACTCGAACGCGGACGCGACCGATGCCGCAATCGTGCGCATGCGCCGCTCGATCAGATCGAGCGTTTCCTCCGAGAACGTGCGCACGGTGCCGCCGAGCCACGCGTCAGTCGGCACGACGTTCAACGCCTCGCCCGCGTGGATTTGCGTAACGGACAGCACGGCGCCCTCCACCGGGTTGCGGTTGCGCGTGACGATTCCCTGCAAGGCCGTGAGCAGATGCGCGGCGGCGAGCACCGGGTCGCGGCCGAGGTGCGGCATCGCGGCATGACATCCGGCGCCGCGCAGCGCGATCTTGAACAGGCTCGTCGAGGCCATCAGCGCGCCGGGGCGCACGGCAAAGTCGCCGGCTGCGATGCCGGGCCAGTTGTGCAGCCCGAACACCGCGTCGCAAGGAAAGCGATCGAACAGCCCGTCTTCGATCATCGCGCGCGCGCCGCCGCCAACCTCTTCCGCCGGCTGAAAGATCACGTGAACCGTCCCGTCGAAACGGCCGTGCTCCGCAAGATGGCGTGCGGCGCCCAGCAGCATCGCCGTGTGACCGTCATGGCCGCAAGCGTGCATCACGCCGGCCGCCGTCGAACGGTGTGCAAACGCATTCGCCTCCTGAACGGGCAGCGCGTCCATATCCGCACGCAGGCCGATTGCGCGCGAACTCGCGCCGCGCGTCAACGTGCCGACGACGCCCGTGCGGCCGACGTTGGGCGTGACAGTGAAGCCCCATTGTTCAAGACGTGCGGCAGCCAGTGCAGCGGTGCGGAACACGTCATAGCCAAGCTCCGGGTGCGCGTGAATATCGCGGCGAATGGCCTGCAGTTCGTCGGCATTCGCTTCGATGGATTCGATCAGATTCATGGACA
Source organism: Paraburkholderia sp. (assembly GCA_031286755.1). Classification (GTDB taxonomy): domain Bacteria; phylum Pseudomonadota; class Gammaproteobacteria; order Burkholderiales; family Burkholderiaceae; genus Paraburkholderia. Next base: position 46,579 of record JAITTX010000181.1, on the reverse strand, counting down.
GGCCCATCAGACGTGAAAGAACTGCGCGACGAGCGCCGCGCCGATAAACGAGCCGGCATTGGCGACGAACGAGACGAGCACGATTCGCCAGCCGAGCCGGCGGAACGCCGGAATGTCCTTCGCGATCGACAGACCCGCGAATGCGAGCATCGGCGTCGTCACGTTGAGAAAATCGTTATGCGCGCCGAACGCCGCGATTTGCGGCGCCCAGGGGCACCACGGCGAGGTCAGGAGCATGGCGACCACCGAAACCCAGCAGACGGCGGGAATCTTGTTGCCGGTCATGCGCGCCACCGCATCGCCAAGGACCGTCGCGCCAACCGTGATCGCCATGCCGGGCAGGCCGACGAGCGGCGTCGTGCCATGGGCGATCCAGTCGCACGCGAGCGTCATCGCGGCCGTCACGACCCACACGAGCAAGCGTGTGCTGTAGCCGAGCGCGGGCGCCTCGGTTTGCACATCGCCAGGCGCCGGGGTCGATGTCGCGGCCGCGCCGGTCGAGGCCTTCGTCGCCCGGCCGATGAGCGGCTCGAGCAGGCGATAGCCCCAAACCGCGAGCGGCAGCGAGATGAACAGCGTGAAATATGTGCCGATCGTCGTCGTGATCAGATTGCTGGCGGCGGCGAACGCGAGCACCGACTTCGCGGTTTCCGGGTCCTGCTGTGCCGCAATCGCGCCCGACGCCGCGGCCATCATGCTGCCCGAGCCGACGCCCGAACCCATCGCCAGCGCGAGCGGGTCGAAAATGCCGAGGCTCGCGACGAAGCCCGCGAAAACCGCAATGAACACTGCGCCGAACACGGTACCGGTCAGGTATTCGGCGAGCACGCCACGCCCCTCGGGAGACGCCATCCCGTACTTCTCGCCGATGATCGCGAGACTCGGCTCCCGGCCCACGGAGAACGTCGCGCCGATCGCCTCGCGCTTGATGCCGAGCAGCAGCGCGAGCGGCAAGCCGAGCAGTATCGTGCCAACGAAATGGCCGAACTCCTGGAATGCGAGCGCCCAGCCGGCCGCGGCAAGCTTCGGCAACGCGCTGCCGACCATCAGCCCGAGCTTCGCAACGAACAGAAGCAGTGCCGGCTGCAGGATCGCCGCCGCAAGGAACTGATTCGACGTGTCGAGCCGCGCCGGGCTTTTCCAGCGCGCGCTGAAGAGGCCGAGCGCGGCGCCGAGCAGCAGCGCCCAGATCATCGGCAGCAACACGACCTTGCCGGGCCCGATTGTGAACGTGAACGAACCGACGCCTTGCGCGATCAGCAGAATACCCGCCGCGTACAGCATGACCTTCGCTGTGTCCGCCCCACCGGGCCTACCGTCGACTTCGCGCCCGATCCGTATTGTTTGCTCCATCCCAGTCTCCAGTTTTATCGGACCCTATTTTTACCCAGTGTCGTTCCCCGCCCTCGCACGTCGGCGGCAAGCGCGGGCGGTTATCTTTGACCGGCCGGGCCGTATAATCAATCAACTTAATTATTAAAAGTGTTCACTTTTTTAGAACACTCGCGCGATTCATCATGGGCAACACGTTGACCGACAGCCGGATCGTCTACTTTTATGAAGCGGTGCGCTGCGGCACGATCCGCGCGGCAGCCGACTGGCTCGACGTCGCGCCGTCCGCTGTCAGCCGCCAGATCGCGTTGCTGGAAAAGGAGCTCGATGCGACGCTCGTCGAACGGCACGCGCGCGGCGTGACGCCTACCGAGGCCGGCCGCTACGTGATCGAGTATTTCCGCGAGCAGCTTGCGCATCGCGACGACCTGCTCTCACACCTGCAAGAGCTGCGCGGACTGAAAACGGGCCGTGTCGACGTCGTGCTCGGCGAGGGCTTCGTCTCGGACATGCTCTCCGGGCCGATGCAGCAGTTCTGCCGCCAGTTCCCGGGCATCCGCGTGAACCTCGAAGTGGGCGGCACGAACGACGTGATCCGCAGGATCGTCAACGACGAAGGCGAAATCGGCCTCGTCTACAACCCGCCTGCCGAACCCAAGCTCGTCTCGCGCGCATCGAAGCTGCAGCCGATGATGGCGATCGTTGGCCCTGGCTTCGAACGCGACCGCTATCCCGTGCTCTCGGTGCAGCAGCTCGCGACATTCCCGCTCGCGGCCGCGCATCCCTCGTACGGCATCCGGCAAATGCTCGAAGCGGTCGAGTACGCGGAGCATGTCCGGCTCACGCCGAGCGTGACGACGAATTCGTTTGCCATCCTCAAGGAATTCGTGAGGGCCGGCCTCGGCGTTGCGGTCATGCCCGCGTTCGCGGCGGCGGCCGAGTTGCGGGCGATGGAGGTATTCGCGGTCAGGATCGCGCATCCGATCCTTGAGAACGCGGAAGCGCATCTCGTCACCCGCGTCGGGCGCAGGCTCTCGGTCGCCGCGAACAAGATGCTGCAGATGATGAGTGGACAGTTGCAGGCGTTTCGGTAGCGCCATTGAGCGATATTAGATTTATTAAATTCGCACGATGGCGCGGCAAGGCGAAGTGCTGCCGTGGTAACGACGCCTCAGCGCGCTGCCGGGAGCGGTTCGGCAAGCGCCGTGTACTGGCCTTGCCAGTAGACAAGCGGGTTTGGCGCGGACTCGTCGCGTGCGAGCGCGCGCACGCGGCCAATCACGAGAATATGACCGTGACGCACGAGCAACTCCTCCACTTCGCAGTCCATCGCGACGACGCTATCCGCGAGAAGCGGCGCGCCGTCCGGCGTCATCTGCACCCACTCGTCGTTGCCGTAGCGCGCGGCGCCCCGCTCGCCGCGAAAGCCAGTGAAACGCTCGGCAATCGCGCGATGTTCCGCCCGCAACAGGTTCACGCCGAAGCGCCGCGTGCGCGCGAGCAACCCCGCCGACGAGCTGCTCGCCTTGAGCGAGGCGACCACCATAGGCGGCTCCGCTGAAAACGAGGACACCGAGGTCGCCGTAAAGCCGCTGCGCTCGTCGTCGTCCGCGACCGTTACGACGCAAACCGCACCCGCAAAACCACGCATGGCCTGCACGAAGCGCTTGCTCAGCGCCGGCGTGTCGTTTACGACATCAGGCCGCACGACGCGTCTCACGCGGGCTGCGCAGCCCGTGTGCCTCCAGGATCGGCAGCACCGTGTCACGGAAGTACGGGAACTCCTTGAGGTAGTCCACGAACGACAGCGTCGTGCCTTTGAAACCGGCTTCCGCGAGCGAAATCAAGCCCGCCGCAACCTGCAGCGGCGTCCCGACGAGCGGGAAGCCGCCGTGCCCCGCCGCCATGCGGTCTCGGATCAACGCAAGCAGGTCGTGCGGGAACGAGTGCGCATTAGCGAACTGCAGCGCCACGAGGTTATCGACCGCGCCCCAGTCTGCGTTCTCCTGTGCGAAGTACTGCAGATACTGGCGCGCCTCCTCTTCGGTCGGGCGGCAGACGACGTGCGAGAACGTCAGCACGTTCACCGCCTTGTTCGCAACGGCGGCCTTCTGCTTTAATTCTGCGACTTCCGTGCGCGAACGCTCGAGGTCGATCGCCGGCGTGAACAGGAAGTTAGCATTGCCGATGGCGAAGTCGCGGCCCTCGCCCGAGCCCGCCGCATTCAGGATGGGCGGGCGCTCGCCGTTCCACGGACGCGGCAGGCCATACACGTTCTTCAGCCGGAAGTTCTCGCCTTCCCAGTTGAACGGGCCTTCGTGGGTCCAGATCTTCTGCACCACGTCGAACCATTCCTGCGCGTACGCATAGCGCTTGTCGTGGCCCGCCGCGAGCGGCAGACCGAGCGCCTCGTATTCAGGGCGGTTCCAGCCCGCCACGATGTTCAGGCCGGCACGGCCAGCGCCGATCTGGTCGAGCGTGGCGACCTGTTTAGCCACGACCACGGGGTGGTTGGCCGCCGTGTGGACGGTCGCGAAGACCGTGAGATCGCGTGTCTTCGCGAGCAGGCCGGCTGCCCACGTCATCGTTTCCAGCACCGAGCCGTGGAAATCCGTCTCGCCGCCGTAGCCGATCCAGCGCGCAATGGGCAGCATGAAGTCGATGCCGGCTTCGTCCAGCATCACCGCGAGCTTCTCGTTGTTTTCCCACGTGTTTTCCCATCGCTCTCCGATCGTCGTCACCGACATACCGCCCGAACAGTTCGTCGCGAACGTGCCGAGAATGAAGTCCCTGGTGTTCAGAATTCGTCTCATATCAATCCTGTCGCAGTAAAATTTGTCTACACGACGGGCTGCCTCGCGGCCGCCCCGTCTTCCCAACCCAGTCGACGGCACAGGCCGCAACAGCGCGATTCCGCAATGACCGAAAAATCACGCAGAACCCCAAAAAGCACCGCCACGGCCGAACATCGCTGGCACCTTGCGATAGACGACTTCAGCGTCGAAATCACCGACCTCGAATACGCCGTCATGCGGCTCGATCAGTCGTTTTCGCGCTGGCAGTCCGAATGCATGGCGGCCGTCACGGGTGTCACGCTGAGCGGACAGGAAAACGCGCTGATGCACGTCATTTACATGCACGAACGGCCCAAGACCATTCGCGACCTTCTGCATATGACCAACCGGCAAGACGTAGCCAATATGCAGTACGAACTACGTAAGTTGATCAAATCCGGACTCGTCAAGAAAGACGGCACGGCACGCACGGGTGTGTACTACTCGGCGACACAGGAAGGCGCGCGCGTGTGCGAAGACTACGCAGTGCTACGCCGCACCGTGCTGCTCAAGATCGCCGAGGCGACTTCTGGCGTTCAGACCGCTGCCGCCGCCGCCACCGCCTGCCTCGAACAGATGGAGCGTGTGTACGAAGCCGCCACGCGCGAGGTCGCGACCTTCCATCGGCGGCGCTAACCCGGCGCCTCCGTTGCAATCCCGCTCGCGCGGCACGCCTGCTCGCTTGACCCAAACCTTTAAATAGACTTTCACATAGAATATCTATTTGATCAAATCGTAGAGCAGTCGATTTTCGACTGCAACCGATTTCGGCTAGGGGAAAACACCAAAGAGCGTGACATGGTGCGCGCCGCGTGTGGCCGGCTTACTGGCCATCAAGCACCGCCGACCACGCCAGCGAGCTTTATCCGCAATGGACTGGTGCTAACGCCCGGCGGCGCCGGATCATAAGCCCTCGCACGACACGGAAGACCCGCAGCATCAAACCCTCGCCGTCGCTTTCGGTGCCCATGAGCAGACTCGTGACCTTGCGCGTCACGCGTTAGGGCATCCGTGAAACCGCCTTTCTCGACGCCGAATCATTCCGACTCCACCAGAGATTCAGGAATGGCCGCGCAATTGATGGCGACGAACGCGCCGTTGCTTCGATTGCTGATGCGATGCAGCGTGCGCGCGAAGACTTCCTTGCCCACACCGCTCTCGCCGAGAAAGAGCACGGTAGCGCGCGTGGTCGCCACGCGGCGAATCATGTGGCAAACGGCATTGAAGCCCGGTGAAGCGCACACCTACCCCGTCGCGGACGCGCTCCCGCCGAGATACGCGGCACGAACGCGGCTGTCCTGCGCCAGATCCCGCGACGTGCCCGCGAGCGCCACGGTGCCGCTCTCCAGCACATAGGCCCGGTGCGCGATGCGCAGCGCCTGCCGGACATTCTGCTCGACAAGGAGCACCGCCGTGCCTTCGGTGCAGATGTCCGCGATCATGCCGAAGATCGCGCGCACGAGCTTCGGCGCGAGCCCCATCGACGGTTCGTCGAGCAGCACGAGTCGTGGCTTGAGCATCAGCGCGCGCGCGATGGCCAGCATCTGCTGCTCGCCGCCGCTCAGTGTTCCGGCCAGTTGCGCGCGACGCTCGCCAAGGCGAGGGAAGGTCTCGTAAAGCGCCGCGATCCGGCGCTCGAGCGCGGCGGCGTCGCGCCGCATCAGATAGCCGCCCAGCCGCAGATTCTCCTCGACCGTCAGCACACCGAACATCCGCCTTCCCTCCGGCACATGTCCAATGCCGAGCGCGACGATCCGATGGGCCGGCAACACGGTCAGCGGTTGCCCGTCGAGCGCAATGCGTCCGGCGCGTGGGCGCAGCAGCCCCGAGATGGTTCGGAGCGTGGTGGTCTTGCCCGCGCCGTTGGCGCCGAGCAAGGCAACGATCTCGCCCGGCCCGACGTCGAGCGAAATACCGTGCAGCACTTCGATCTTGCCGTAACTCACGCGCAGGTCGCGCACTTCTAGGAGCCCCACAGCGATTCCTCCCCGTCGGCGGCGTGGTTGGCATCGTCATCTTCCCCGGCCGTGCCCAGATAAGCGTCTATCACGCGCGGATCGCTCCGGATTTGCGCGGGCGGCCCCTCGGCGATCACTACGCCGTGATCCATCACGATGATCCTGTCCGACACGCCCATCACCAGCGTCATGTCGTGCTCGATCAGCAGGACCGTGACGCCCAGCGCGCGAATGCGCCGGATCAGTTCCATCAACGCCTGCTTCTCGGTTGGGTTCATCCCGGCGGCAGGCTCGTCCAGCAGGAGCAGCCGTGGGTTGCTCGCGAGCGCGCGGGCGATTTCCAGCCGGCGCTGGTCGCCGTACGACAGATCGGCCGCGTATTCGCCCGCACGCCGGCCAAGTCCCACCATGTCGAGCCAGCGCATGCCTTGCGCCTCATGCCCGGCCGCTTCGGCGCGCGCGGAGTGCGTGCCAGCCAGCTCGGCGAGGAGCGAAGCGTGCAGCCGGTGGTCCATGCCCGTCAGCACGTTCTCGAACGTGCTCATGTGCCCGAAGAGACGAATGCCCTGAAACGTGCGGGCGATGCCGCGATGCACGTTGCGGTGCGGCGTGCCGCCGCCCAAGGCGTTGCCGCACCAGAGCATGCGCCCCCCGCTCGCGCGAATGACACCCGTGACGCAGTTGAATACCGTGGTCTTGCCCGCGCCGTTCGGGCCAATCAGCGCAAGAATCTCGCCGCTGCGCACCACGAAGCTGATGCCGCCGATCGCCATCACGCCGCCGAAGCGGCACGTGAGTTCACACACCTCGAGCAGCGTCTCTCCGGCTGCTGCTGACACGGCGGCCGGCGGCACAGCCGGGAGATCGGCCGACAGCGCCCCCTGCGGCATGGCGCGCCTCGTACGCACTGGCCACAACCCTTGCGGGCGCAGCAGCATCAGCACCACGAGCGCGACGGCGAATCCGAAGATGCGCCAGAGGTTCAGAAAGCGCAGCATCTCCGGGACGCCCGCAACGATGATCGCGCCCAGAATCACGCCGGGAATGCTGCCACGCCCGCCGAGCACGACCACGATGAGTATCGTTACGGACTGCAGATAAGTGAAGCCCGTGGGGTCGATGGTGCCAAAGCGCGCGGCAAAGAGGCTCCCTGCAATCCCGCCAATCAGCGCGCCCATCACGTAGGCCATCAGCTTCACGCGCAGCGTCGCAACGCCGACCGCCTCGGCCGCGGCTTCGTCCTCGCGGATGCTCGTCCACGCGCGCCCGAGGCGCGAGCGGCCGAGCCGCACGGCAAACAGCAGGACGACTATCAGGAACGCCATCCCCAGCTCGTAGACCGCGCGCGGCGAGCTGATTTCATAGCCGAACAGACTCGGGCTGGCAATGCCGTAGATCCCGTTCGGGCCGCCGGTAATCTCGAGATTGGTCGCGACGATGCGGGTGATTTCGCCGAAGCCCAGCGTGACGATCGCAAGATAGTCGCTGCGCAGGCGCAACGTCGGATAGCCGATAAAAATCCCCGAAATGCCCGCAAACCCAAGACTGAATGGCAACGTTTCCCAGAACGAGAAACCGAGCAGCGTTTCGAGCAGCGCCGTCGTATACGCGCCGATCGCAAAGAAGGCCGCATAGCCGAGATCGAGCAGTCCCGCATAGCCGACCACGATATTCAGCCCGAGCCCGAGGATCGAGTATGTGACGATGGTCAGCGCAACATCGATCACGTAGTTGCTGGAGAACGCGGGCAGCGCGATGGCCGCGGCGAGCAGCGCGACCGTAGCGAACGTGGGCCACGCAGGCGTCGAAGCCGGTGTGCGCATGGGCTACATCCTCTCCACGACGCGCTCGCCGAAAAGGCCCGTGGGCTTGACTATCAGCACGGCGATCAGAACACCGAACACGAATACATCGGTCCATCGCGAGGACACATAGCCCGCGCCGAACGCCTCGAGCAGCCCGATCAAGAAGCCGCCCGCCATGGCGCCCGGAATATTGCCGATACCCCCCAGCACCGCCGCCGTGAACGCACGCAGACCGAGCACGAAGCCCATGAAAAAATTGATTTGCGTGTAGTAAAGGCCCTCCATCACGCCGGCCACGGCGGCGAGCACAGATCCAATGAAGAACGTGAGATGGATCATCCGTTCGACATCGATGCCCATCAGGCGCGCCGCATCCTGGTCGATGGCGAGCGCGCGCATCGCGGTGCCTAAAAACGTATGGTGTACGAAGAAATAGAGTGCGAGCATCAGCGCGAAACTGGCGGCGACGATGCCGACCTGCGCAAACGTGATGCGTACTTCGTGCACGTTCAGCCCCGCCTGGGTCAACAGGTGCGGATAAGTCATGAAACCGGCGCCATACATCAGCAGCACGGCGTTTTCCAGCAGCAGCGAGACACCCAGCGCGGTAATGAGGATCGAGAGGCGCGGCGCGCGCAGCAAGGGCTGATAGGCGACGCGCGCGATGACGACGCCGAGCCCGCCGGTGGCCGCCATCGACGCCGCAAAGGCGACCAGCAGCGCAAGCGGGAGCGGCAGGTGTGCGCTCGCGATTGTCGCGAGGCTGGTCCAGCCAATGAACGCACCGACCATGAACAAGTCGCCGTGCGCAAAGTTGATGAGGCGGATGATGCCATACACCATCGTGTAGCCGAGCGCCACGAGCGCGTAGAACGAGCCGATCGTCAGCCCTTCGACGACGAACTGGAAAAAAGCGCTCATGGCCGCAACGGGTGCACGGTCGCGTTCACTTCATGGCGACCCACTTGCCCGCTGCATCCTGTCGCTGGTAAGCCGTGAACTCGTCGTTGCGCACGATGATCGTGATATAGACCGCCCGGCTGCGATCGCCCTTCGGATTGAACCCGATGGTCCCGGTCACGCCCGGATAGTCCGTGATCTTGTGCAGTGCGGCGACGATCGCGGCGGGGCTCGTCGACTTCGCGGCGGCGATGGCTTTCGCGGTCACGCCCACGGCGTCGTATTCATAGACCGAATAGGGGCCTGGGCCATGGCCATAGGCCTTCGTGTAGTCGTCCACGAAGCCGTGGGCGCCAGACAGGAATTGCGCGAGCGGCGAGGTGGTGATGATCATGCCGTCGGCCGCCGGGCCTGCGGTTTTCATGAGCGTCGGGTCGTTGGTAGCGTCACCGCCCATGAGGGTCGCCTTCAGGCCCAGTTGCCGGGCCTCCTTCACGAGCAGTCCGGCCTCGGAGAAGTAGCCGGTGTAGTAGATCACGTCGGGGTGCAGCGACGCGACTTTGGTCAGCGTCGGCGAGTAATCCATCTGGCCTGGCGTGATCGAGTCGGCGTATACGACGTCGACGCCCTCTTTCTTGAGCGCCTCGACCGTGTTCTGCGCAAGTCCCTTGGCATAGGTCGTGTTGTCGTCGATCACGGCGGCGCGCTTCGCGTGGAGTACGTTCTTGATGAAGCTAGCCGCGAACGGGCCCTGCTCGTCATCGCGCCCGATGGTCCGGAACACGTTGTCGTAACCCATTTCCGTGAGTTTCGGGTTCGTCGACGCGTCCATCACATAGGGGATACCCGCGCGATGAAACGTCGTCAATTCGGGCAGCGCGGCGCTCGAGCAATACCCGCCAGCGACGGCGGCCACGCCCGCGTCCACGAGCTTCTGCGCAGCCTGAACGGCCGTTTGCGCATCGCAGGCGTCGTCCTCGGGCACGAGCTCGATCTGTTTGCCGAGCACGCCACCGGCTGCGTTGATCCTCGCGGCGGCGAGCTTGGCGCCGTTGACGATATCGGTGCCAGCATTGGCGCTGCTGCCCGAAAGGGGCACCGGCACGCCGATCTTGATAGTCTGGGTGGTCTGACTATGCGCCGCCCCGGGGATGAACGCGGCGAGCACCGCCAGTCCGAGGGTCGCTGCGCCAAAGGCTTGCCGTAAAGCGCGGGTGGCATCGGCCAGGCCATTGTTCTGAACATTCATGTTCGCGGCTCCTGTCGACCACACCTGGCACTACCGTGGTTAGTGCGGTCCCATGCAACGCTGACTGTGAATCCGGCCGGCGCTGCGCGAGGCAGATAAGCCAGCAGTCAGTTAGAGGAACATAATGAATCGTTACATGCGCCGGGCGCCGCGCGCGTACGGATATTGCGCGTTGAGGCGCAAGGGCGCCCTTTCCATGATAGGTCTCGAAGGCCGCCTGGCTGGCATAGGGTATGCGCGAATAAAACCACCGCAAAAGCGGCAGCAGACCTATATTTCGTTGAGGATGGCCGGGGGTGAGCATGGAGACCATTGTGCTGGGCGCGGGCATTGCAGGAGTCACGACGGCGTACTGGCTCGCACTGGACGGCCGCGCCGTGACCGTGGTCGATCGCCGGGAAGGCGTTGCGCTCGAAACCAGCTTCGCCAACGCCGGCCTCGTTGCGCCGGGTCACGCTTACACCTGGGCTTCGCCGCGCGCGCCCGGAATACTGCTGAAATCACTGTTCACCGGGGGCCAGGCGCTGCAACTGCGATTGAGCGCCGACCCGCACATGTGGGCGTGGTGTGCGCGGTTCCTGCGCAATTGCACTGCGGCTCGCTCGCGCGAGAACACCGCGCGCAAGGTGCGCTTGTGCCGCTACGCGCAGGAGCAACTGCAGCAAGTGACCGCAAAGGAGCAACTGCACTATGACCGGATCAGCCGCGGCCTCCTCTATCTTTATCGCGACGCCGCATCGTTCGAACGTGGCTGCTCGCACATGTCGATACTCACGGAAAGCGGCTTGCCGCTCGAAACGCTGGACGCGGCTCAGGTGATCGAGCGTGAGCCGGCGCTCGAGCACGCGCGCGAGAAAATCGCCGGCGCGATCTATTGCCCCACCGACGAAAGCGGCGACGCTCGCCAGTTCACCCGCGAGTTGCAAAAGGTCTGCGAGCGGCTTGGTGTGAATTTCGTGTTCGATGCCCCCATTAGCCGCATCGAAGCAACGGGCGACCGCATCACGGGTGTACGCACTCCGCGAGGGCTGATCGAAGGCGACGACTTCGTGCTCGCACTCGGCTCGTATTCGCCGATCCTCGCGCGCCCGCTCGGCTACCGCCTTGCGGTCTACCCCGTCAAAGGCTATTCGGCGACGTTTCCGACCGGGCCCGAACACCACCCTCCTCAAATCGGGGGCGTGGACGAGAACCATCTCGTCGCGTGGGCGCGCTTCGGCGCACGGCTGCGCTTTACCGCGACGGCCGAGTTCGCCGGCTACGACACGCATCACGAGCCCTCCAGGTTCGCGCCGATGCTGCGAGCGGCACGCGAGCTCTTTCCCGACGGCGCCGACTACACGAAACCCAGCTACTGGGCGGGCCTGCGTCCGATGACGCCCGAAGGCACGCCCCTGATCGGCGGCACGCGCCACCGCAACCTGTTCTTGAACACGGGTCACGGCCACATGGGCTGGACTATGTCTTGCGGCACCGCACAACTGCTCGCCGACGTCATGGCGGGGCGCACGCCCGAGCTCGATCTGGCAGGGATGTCTATCACATGAGCCCCACACCACTGCAGCCCGACGCCTGCACGAAGCTCGATTTCGCGCTCGATGCGGGAATCGCGCAGCGGGCGGCGATCGGCCTGGTCGTGCTGGCGACCGACCACACGATCGAGCACGAATGGCGCCAACTGCTGCGGCAGCCCGGCGTTGCCTTCTACGAAAGCCGTCTCGCGAACTCGCCCGATATCACGCCCGCGCGGCTCGCCGAGATCGAGTTGCGCATCGCGCCGGCGGTGGATCTGCTCTTGCCAGGCGAGCCGCTCGACGTGGTGGCGTTCGGCTGCACCTCGGCCTCCATGGTGATCGGCGAGGAGCACGTGTTCGCGCGCATCCGCGAGGCGCGACCCGGCATTGCCTGCACGACGCCGATCACGGCGGCAGTGGCGGCGCTCAAGGTGCTGCAGACACCGCGGATTGCGCTGCTGACGCCGTATATTCGCTCGATCAACGAATTCATGCGCGACTATATTGAAGCGCTCGGCATCGCGGTGGCGCGCATGGCGTCGTTCGAACTCGCAGACGACAACGCGGTTGCCCGCATCGACGCCCATTCGCTTTGCGCGGCCATCGAGCAGCTTGCCCGACACGCCGACGTGGACGCGGTGTTCGTCTCCTGCACGAGCCTGCGCGTCGCGAGCCTCGTACCACAGCTCGAAGCGGCGCTTGGCAAGCCCGTGATATCGAGCAACTTCGCAATGGCGTGGCACACGCTGCGTCTTGCTGGTGTGGACAATAGCGAGCCGCAGCTTGGGCGTTTGTTTGCGATTTAGAAAGGACCTCGTCATGTCGAACTATCCCGCCGCCTATCAGGCTACCCAAGGCTCCGTCCTGAACGTCGACAAGCCCTTCTATTCCGCAATCGCGCAGCGCACGGACGCGCGTCAGCGCATCGAATCGCACGTCGTGCCGATCCGCAGCGGCTTCGCCTGGACGGTCCCGGCTGGACACGTATTCCGCATTGTTACGCTGGAAGGCCCGCAGGTCGCCGACTTCAACATGTGGAACCAGCACAATCCACGCGAACGCATGTGGGCGTCGCGCACGCGCCAGTTGCAGGCCGCGCACGTGTCGACGTTCGACCGCATCTGGTCGACGCTGCCCTACTTGCGCCCGATGGTCACAATAACCGACGACACACTTGCAGGCTACGGCGTCGACGGCGACGGCGGCCGCGTGCACGATCTGCTCGGCACGCGCTGCGATCCCTACGTGAACAAGCTGCTGACCGGCGAGGATTTCCATTTCCATTGCCACTCGAATCTCGTTCGCGCCATCGCGCCGTACGGGCTGACCGAATTCGACGTGCACGACGTGCTTAACGTATTCCAGTGCACCGGCCTGAACGATGACGACAAGTACTTCATGAAGGCCTGCCCCGCGAAGCCGGGCGACTATCTCGAGTTCTTCGCCGAAATCGACCTGCTGTGCGCGATGTCCACGTGCCCCGGTGGCGACCTCTCAGTGCCGATGTGGGGCCCCGGCGCACGCGACCCGATCGACGTATGCCGGCCGCTCGGCGTCGAGGTGTACCGGCTGGACCGAAGCCTGCTCGGAGGCTGGTCCTCACCGCCCGTCGCGTCGTATAAAGGCCAGCACGGGTTGCAACCGCCGCAGGCCGACTGGCAGCACGGCGAGACGGCGAAGTAAAGCGGTCACCACACTCGCACCACCGGTCGACGCGATGCCGACCATGATCAGCGAATCGACACCTTGTGCCGAAGGCCGCACCTCCAGATCGGTGCCGAAGAAGACGCTGGCGCGGTGCGCGACGATAAGCGGTTCATTGATCGGTCTGGTAATGCATGACGACAAGCGTGGTTCGCGCCGGCGCGATTGCCTCCATTTGCACATTTCCTTCAGGCCGAGAAATCGTCCTGCATGTTGTCGAGCTCGATCTCATCCCCGGCAATACCGTCCGTGATGTACACATTGCCCGAGGCATCCGAAGTCAGCGCCACCCGAGACTCACTGGTCCCGCCCCCCAGTTCCAGAACTGCCCTGCTCGTCGTGAACGCGCCCGCGTTCTCGTTGATCTCAAGCTGCCCGTCGCCTCAGCGAGTAAGCGCCCGAGACATCTCAGCAATCTGCATTGCGCGTATCGAGTTCAGCAGGCGCATCTCACCCGCGTCTGGCGTCGCAATGTTCACGACCGCGTTGAATGTCTCATCCACGCGCGCACGGAACACGTCTAGCATCCCGTCGAGGAGGCGTTCGGCACCCCTTCCTGGGAGCCCGAGTTCGTCCGCCAGCTTCAACATGTTCTGTCTTGAGATGTCAGCAAAATGCCTGGCGTCGCCCGCCTGCATGGTCAATTCACAGTTCGGCCACTGGTCTGCGCGCTCCGGCTGATATGTTCTTGTGTGGTACACGGCCGTGCTGACGATGTCGTAGAACGGTGCCAGCATATAGCCGAGCGGCGTCACGAAAAACGAAAGATTTTTCAGGTGCGCGTCGCCGTTACCGACAAGCACGTTGAATACAGCCCACCGGAAAATCTCCAGTCGGGTATTTGCCCGGGTACTTGTTCTGTCTATGGACTCTCGCAGCCGCTGCGCGTTGGCGCCGTCGTATCCCGGTCAAATCGGTCGACGATGTAGCACGGTGTCGGCACACGTACGAAATACGTCGCGGGTACGGGCAGTGCCACCGCCCGCGCAAGCCGCATACAGAAGAACTCGTTTATCGCAGAGTGGGGATAGCCTGCCGCGCGTGAGTCCGGCTTGAGCAGTTGCATCGAGGGCTCACTGCCTTCCGGCTCAAAGAGCTCGCAGACGGGCGGCTCGCCACGCATCGACACGAGAAGCTTGGGCTGTGCCCCTGCCGCTGACATGCGTTTGGGCGCGTCAGCGGTCAGAGGTCGTTGCGGCATCGCGATAATCCGCGCCTCAAGATCGGCAAAAGACAGCGGCCGCAGTGCGCCAGGAGGCTCTTTTTCGTCGGGCGCGAGCAGCGTGAGCGCGCCAGCCGATTCCCGGCCGTAGTAACCGAGGAGGCCCCAGGCATCACTCCCATCGATTTTCGCCTCGCGTGCGAGCGCCTGGCCCATGCCCTCCTCGGGAAACAGGTTATTGAAGAACCATTGCACAGGACGATTGCTCGAGCCGTCGATAAAGGGCTCCTGCCGCAGCGGGAACGCCGGCGACAGTGGGAAGGCACTTCGGGAAGCGAGCCATTGTGGGTCGTACGTGAACGACCAGATGTCATCGTTGTCTGCGACGATCCCCATGCGCTCGCCATTGGCCCACGCTGCGAGCTCCCTATTCGGCATTCGGGCTCCTTCGCTTGCGGCGGGCCTGCTCCACTGTCCTGGCCGAAATGGCGATCGATGTCTGAGCACGGAGCATGATGCCCAGTTCGGAGAGCAGGACGAAAACCTTGCCTATCTGGGCTGTCGGCTTTCCAGATTCCACATGCGTAATGAATTTGGGTGACAGCCCCGTGACGTTGACCAGGTCATCACGCGTGAGCCCCTGCGCGATGCGTGCAGCGCGAACAATGTTGCCAAGCGCCTCAACGTCCGATATGGGGAAATCCGATTGATCCACAGATGGTCCTGTTCGTACCCGATCGGGTACATCATAACAGAACGGCGGCTGATGCCCTGAGAAAAAGTTCCGATCGGGTACGAAAGAGAAGCAAGCTGGCGCGCTTCGAGTTATTCGTATCCGATCGGGAACGACCCCCAGTCAAGATCACCGGCCAAGGGCAGTTGGTATCCGTTTGGCTACCAAGCAAGCCCCCAGAGTCGATTTCGATCGGGGAAGCTCGATAACCATTCGATGGCCGTGGTGACCTGCATGGTGTCAAAGCGCTTGCCTGAATCCGCGCAGGCGTGAGCATGAAGCGCCCAGATTCGACCGGTTCGAAGGATCAAGTTGCCTGGCCAGGTTCGCGGCGCAAAAGCTGCTTCGCGATATTAAGCAGATGAATCTGGCTAGTGCCTTCGTAAATACGGAATGCGCGCACGTCGCGGTACATGCGTTCTATGCCGCGCTCCTTCACGTACCCTTGCCCGCCGAAAATCTGCACGACCCGATCGGCCACCCTGCCGCACATTTCAGTCGCCATATATTTGCATAACGAAACATCCATCGTGACGTCCTCGCCCCGATCGCGCTTGCGCGCGGTCGCGAGAATCAGTGCTCTCGTCGCCTCGATCTCGACCTTGCATTCCGCGAGCATGGCCTGCACGAGCTGGAAGCCGCCAATCGCGCTGCCGAACTGCTTGCGGGTGCGCGCGTAGGCAATCGCCTCGTCGAGCAGCCGGATGGCGGGCCCGGTCGATAGCGCCGCGAGGTTGATGCGCTGCTTGTTGAGCGCCTTCATCACCGTGCGAAACCCCATGCCAGGCTTGCCGCCGACAATCGCGCTTTCATGCACGCGCAGATTCTTCATCCAGATCTCGCCGATGGGCCCGCCTTCCTGGCCCATCTTCGGCGTCGAGGCCGAGAAACTCAGCCCCGGGCTATTACGCTCGACGAGGAATGCAGAAATGTTGTCGGCTTTGTTCGCGCCGCTTTCGGTGCGCACGAAAAGCGTCACGAGATTCGCGATCGGCGCGAGCGTGATATAGCGTTTATGGCCGTTCAACAAATAATGCCCGCCCTCGATACGCTCGCCGCTCGACTGGAGGTTGGTCGCGTCGGATCCGGCATCCGGCTCCGTCAAACCGAGCGCGCCAGTCATTTCACCGCTCGCGAGCTTCGGCAGATAGTGCCGCTTCTGTTCCTCCGTGCCGTCCTGAATCAGCGATTCGGAACCCACGCCCGTATTGGCGCCCACTCGCACCCGGTATGCCACTGAGCACTGCGAAAGCTCCATATTGGCCAGCGCGAGTTCTTCGGTGGTCAAACCGGAGCCGCCATATTCCTCGGGTATCGACCACCCGAACAAACCAAGTTCGCGCATGGTGGCGACGATTTCGTCCGGAATGGCATCGTCCCTTTCCACGCGCGTTTCGTTCGGGATCGCCACTTCGCGCACGAAACTGCGCACGTCATGAATCAGCGCATCGTGCTTGTGCTGGTCGCGAATCATCCACTCTCTCCTCGAAGGTTTGCGGGAACGCACATCGTCCCCGTGCAACAGGTAAGCCGTGCTCCGGAATCAGACGATGCATGCGCTACGCAACGCCTGGAGTTCCTCGTCGCTCAATCCAAGCTCGCGAAACACTTCGGCGTTGTCCTGGCCGAGATCCGGCCCACTGTGCCGGATCGCACCGGGCGTCGCACTGAAGCGCGGCACGACGTTATGCATGCGGATGTCGCCAAGCGTGGCATCCGGCACGGGCACCGTGACTTCGCGCTCGATGAAATGCGGATCGTGAAGCACGTCGTGGATCGAGTAGATCGAGCTGAACGTCACGTCATGGCTCGACAGCATTTCCACGAGTTGCGCCGCCGCATACTGAGCCATCCAGTCCGAGACAATGGCGTCGATCTCGGCGCAGTGCCGCACTCGATCGGCATTGGTGGCAAAGCGCGGGTCGCCCAGCAGGTCCGGGCGCTGCATCGCTTGAGTCAGGCGCTCGAACAGCGATTGCGTCGATACCGCAAGCGAAAGCCATTTGCCGTCCGCCGTGCGATAGATATTCGCCGGAGCCGCGTAAGCATTCAGATTGCCGACTCTCTCGCGCACGGTGCCGAGTTGCTGATATTCGGGCGCGAGGAAATCGAGGACGCGGAACATGGCCTCGGTCGCGGCGAGGTCGATCTCCTGGCCTGGCGCATCCGGGTTTCGCAACCGATGAAACGACGCGGCGAGAATACCCAGCGCGCCGAATAGTCCCGCCACCGAATCGCCGATCGGAAACCCGGCGTGCTGTGGCGGACCATCAGGACTACCACAGATATGCGTGAAACCCGACATCGCTTCGAAGATGCGGGCAAGCCCCGGCCGGCTGCGATACGGCCCGGTCTGGCCGAAGCCCGTCACGCGCAGCACGGTCAGGCGCGGCTGCGCCGCGAACAATGTCTCGCGATCGAGCCCCCATCTGTCCATCGTGCCGGTGCGAAAATTTTCGATCAGCACGTCGTAGTCGGCGAGCAGTTTCAGGAACACAGCGCGCCCCGGATCGGTGCGCACGTCGAGCGTGATGCCCCGCTTGTTGCGATTGGTGGTCTTCCACCACAGCGGCACCCCATCCTTGTGTGGCGGCAATGCACGCAGGGGATCGCTGCCGTTGGGCAACTCGATCTTGAGCACCTCGGCGCCCAGGTCGGCCAGCAGCGTCGCGGCCCAGGGTCCGGCGACGAGCGTCGATAGATCCAGAATTTTCAGCCCGACGAGTGGCCCGCTAGCTGTTCGAGTCATACCGCCTCCTGATTCTCTTCGAAGTGGATACCATTCATTTCCATCATGTTGATTTCCGCATCGCTCAAGCCCCAGGCGCGCAGTGCCTCGACACCGCCTTCTCCGGGCCTGGGCGCCGGGCGCGCGATCTGCCCCGGCGTTAGCGACAGACGCGGAGCGGGTGCCGGCTGCGCTACGCCGTCGATCTCGACGAAGGTTTCGCGTGTGGCGTGATGGGGATGCCTCAGCGTTTCCTCGAGCGTCAGCACCGGGGAGAAGCAGGCATCGCATCCGTCCAGCAGGCTGCACCATTCGTCACGGCTCTTTTGCCTGAATCGCGCAGCAAGCGCGGCGCGCAGTTCGTCGCGGCGGTGTGCGTCATCGCGAGGCGGCAGACTGTCTGCGTCGAGCCCCATGCGTCGCAACAGTTCGTCGTAGAAGCGTTGCTCAAGCGCTCCGATCGCAACGTGCCGATGGTCGGCGGTTTCATAAACGCTGTACCAGGGCAGGCCGCCGTCGAGACTGTTGGACTCGCGCAGGTCGTTCCACTCGTCGGCGGCGAGCCTGCCGAAGCACATCGACATCAGACTGGTTACGCCATCGCACATGGCCGTGTCCACCACCTGCCCCGCCCCCGTGGCTGCCGCATGCCGCAACGCGCACACAATGCCGAATGCCGCGTAGGCGCCGCCGCCCGCGTAGTCGCCCAGCAGGTTCAGGGGAATGGCCGGCGCCCCGTCACCGGGCCCGATGGCGTGCAGCGCGCCACTGAGCGCGACGTAGTTGATGTCGTGGCCTGCAGCGCGCGCCTGAGACCCCGTTTGCCCCCATCCGGTCACGCGGGCATAGACCAGGCGAGGATTGCGCGCGAGGCAAACATCCGGGCCGTACCCGAGCCGTTCCATGACACCCGGACGAAAGCCTTCGATAAGCACGTCCGCTTTCTCGATCAGCTTCAGCAGCGAGTCGCGCACGTCCTCGCGCCGGATATCGGCGAGGATGGAGCGACGCCCACGCGCCGAGATGTTGTAGCGCGGCGCCAGCGGCAGGCCCAGATCGGCGGCCGCCTCCCGGTCGATGCGCAAGATATCGGCGCCCATGTCGGCCAGCAGCATGCCGCAGAACGGCACCGGCCCGATCGCGGGAAATTCCACGACGCGAACGTTCTCGAGTGATCCAGCCACACCTGCCTCCTCCTGTACTCGTTGTTGCGATGCGCTCAATTGACGATCAAGCGGCTACTAACCGGTGCACAATCGGCAATCAACGGATCCTCCTCTTGTGCGCGGGCTCTATCGCGTCTTCCAGTGCCTTGACCATTGCGATGAGCCCGGGACCCATCACCGTTTCCACATAGCGCCGGTCGATGCGCGCGGCCGGCGCCGCGCAGTTGAACACCAGTATTTCTTCGCCGGGTTTGCGTCGCATCGGCACCGCGACCGCCCAGGTCGAGCGATCGACCTCGCCAAACGACGCGATATACCCAAGCTTCGGAAAATTTCGCAAACCCCGCTCGACTTCGGTGTGCGCGGATTTCCAGATAGCCGGCGTTTCATGGCGGATCTGCCGGACAATCGCGTCGCGCTCATCGCTGCGCGCTGCGGCGAGCCATCCACGCCCCACGGAACTCAGCGCGATGGGCGCATGCGAGCCGATATCCGGAGAACGACGCAGCTCCTCATTGGCGCGGCAGGTTTCCACATAAACGATATTGGTGCGATCCCTGATGCCGGCGCTCACCGAACCATTCACCATATTGGCAAGCGCCTGCATCAGCGGGCGCGCGATCTGGCGAATCTTCATGTTCGCGAGCAGCGGATAGCCGATCGACAACACCGCGGAACCGAGCTCATAACGGCTCGACTCCACATGACGGCGCAGATAACCCAGCATGGTGAGCGTATGCGTGAGCCGGCTGACAGTCGCACGGGGCAATCCTGTCCGCTCTGCGATCTCCTTGTTGCCGAGTGCGTTGTCTCCAGGCTTGAAGCAGTCCAGCACCTCGAGTCCCCTCGCCAGCGCGACGACGAAGTCGCGGTCCTTGTTGGTCATCCGGATTCTCCTGTGTCTACGGGCTGAAGCGTACTACGGCCCTGATCGCACCAGAATGCCCGGCATCTGCAACCCATGTTAAGGGTGTTGGTGAGGCGCGTTCGCGCTGAATTCCGCAGAGCGGAATTTGCTGGGCGGGGTGCCGAGGCCACGAGTAGAGTCATAACCAGAACGAACGCGCCCAACGACGGCCCGCTCAACAACCCAAGGAAGGAGACAACGATGCAGACTCATGAACGGACGAGCATGCCGCAGGAGCAGTTGCTCTATCGGAAGATCCTCTGGCGGCTTCTGCCGTTCATTCTGCTGTGCTATTTCATTTGCTATCTGGATCGCGTTAACATCGGCTTTGCAAAGCTGAAATTTCTCACCGACCTCAATCTCACAGACGCGAATTACGGCTTTGCCACCGCATTATTCTTCGTCACCTATAGTCTGTTCGATATTCCGAGCAATCTGTTGCTGGCGAAAATCGGCGTGCGAAAGACGCTTACGCGCATCATGGTGATTTGGGGCATTCTGAGCGCGATGCAGATGTTCATTCAATCGGCCTCGCATCTGTATGCGCTGCGCCTGTTATTCGGCGCCGCCGAAGCGGGTTTCATCCCCGGCATCATGCTGTACCTTACCTACTGGTTTCCCAATGCGCTGCGCGGCCGCGTGACCAGTCTGTTTCTGCTCGGCATTCCGATTTCCGGCATGATTGGCGCACCGCTCTCCGGCGCGATCATGCAGAACATGCAGGGCACGCTCAGCCTGCATGGCTGGCAATGGCTGTTCCTCATCGAAGCGCTACCCGCTATCGTGATCGGCGTGGCCGCCTTTTTCTATCTGGACGATACGCCGGCCGAAGCGCGATGGCTCAGCGCCGAGGAAAAATCGCTGCTGGCCAGCAGGCTTGCCGAGGACCGCAAACACGGCACGCATGCGCAGGCCCAATCGCTGCGCGCAATGTTGCACGACCCACGCCTGTATCTGATCGCTGCGGTGAACTTCTCGGTGAACTGCGTGACCAACGCGGTCAGTTTCTGGACGCCCTCTATTCTCAAGTCGGTCGGTGTCGCGAACGTCGGCCATATTGGCTGGCTGACCGGTGGTATATCGGCGATTGGGGCACTAGGCATGGTGCTCGTGAGCCAGCATTCCGACCGGACGATGGAGCGCCATCTGCATTTCACGGTGCCCGGGTTGCTCGCGGCGGCGAGCTTCGTGGCGCTGCCGCTCGCTCGGGATAGCGTGGCAGGCACTGTTGCCTTGATGATGTGCGCCATGTTCGGTTGCTACACCATTCTTGCGCTTTACTGGACCATTCCCACGGCCTATATGCAAGGCAAAAGTGCCGCCGGTGGTCTTGCTTTTGTGAGTATGGTCGGGGCGATTGGCAGCGGCGTGAGTCCATCGATTATTGGGTGGCTTAAGGTGCAGACCGGTAGTCTTTATTCGGGCATGTTCGTTATGGGGATAGTTGGAATCGCAGGTGTCGTGCTCGTGTGGATGGCCATTCCGCCGGCGAAGATGCGCCTCGCGCAAAAGCGCGCAATGGCCAATGGGCCAAGCGCTGAGTCCTGATCGCACTATGGTCTCCGAGTGGGGCGACATAGTGCAAGTACCACTTGGCCGATTTTCGGTCGCAGGCCGCTCCAGCTCGACGGCAGAAAGCGTTCAAACCCTGGCGACAGCGGTGTTTCCATCCATCCGCCATCATGATCAGGATGACGTAGTATTGAGATTCGCGCGCTTTTCGAAGAAGGCGTTCATGAACTCCGTGGGTTCGCCGCTCTCGAACGAGTCGCGAAATGCCCGCACGCTGACTTCGACGCCCGCCGAAAGAGACAGGTCATCCCACTGGTTGAGGAGCGCTTTCTGCGCGCGCAGCACACGAGCGCTGGACTCGAGCAGCTTGTCGACCATTTCGCCGATCGCGGCATCGAGTTGCGCCGTCTCGACGATCTGCTCCACCAGTCCCCAATCGAGTGCACGCCGCGCATCGATCGAATCCGCCGCCAGCATCAGCCAGCTTGCGCGGCCGCGGCCAATAAGGTGCGGAAGCAGTGCTGCGTGGATAACCGAAGGAATGCCCAAGCGGACTTCTGGCATCGCGAAGTTCGCGTCGGTGCTTGCAACCCGTATGTCACACGAAGCAGCGACTTCGAGTCCGCCGCCCAGGCACCAGCCCTGGATTCGGGCAATGACCGGCGCGGGAAATGTGCGCAAGGCGTCGCAAAGGCCCTTGAGTCGGCGGATGAAAGCCTCGGCTTGCGGAGCATCCAGCCTGGCCATCTCCTTGAGGTCGGCGCCGCCAATGAATGCTTTATCTCCGCTACTGGCGAACACCAGGACTTTTACCGTTTCGTCCTTCGACAACGCCTGAAGTGTTGTCGTCAGATCCTCTATCACCGCCGAGGAGAGGATATTGAGCTTCCCTGCATTGGCAATGGTGAGCGTGGCGACACCCCGGTCGTCGCGCGTCAAAATCGAAAAATCGTTCATGTGTTGGGCTCTGGTTCAGGTTTCAATGCGAATGCACAACGCCTTGCGTTTCGAGTTGTTCAATGTCAGCGGAGGACATCTCGAGGCCCATCAGGATCTCGCGGGTATCCTCACCCAGGAGAGGCGGCGCCTTGCTTGTGGATATATCGACCATGGCGACCGGGTTGCGCACGGTCGGGACAGAAGCCCCTTCGCGATGCGTAAGGGTCTGCGCCATCTGCCGGTATTGGGTCTGCGGACTGGCGAACACTTGTTCAAGCGTGTTGATCGGCCCCCAGGGAATGCCGTTGGCGTCGAAAGCGTCACCCCATTCCTGCTGGGTTCGAGTCGAAAGCATTTTGCCGACCTCTTCACACAGCGATGCGCGATTTTTCAGCCTGTCCTCGTTGGTGACGTAGCGCGCATCGCCGGCCATGTCCGGACGGCCGGCGACATTGCAGAACCGGACGAACTGCGGGTCGTTGCCGACCGCGAGAATCAGATAGCCATCGGCGCAGGGAAAGATCTCGTAGGGGGCGAGGTTGGCGTGCGCGTTGCCCAGACGTTGGGGCGACTTGCCGGAAATGAGATACGACAGGTTATTGTTCGCGTTGATTGCAACGGCAACGTCCGACAACGCGAGGTCGATATGCTGGCCTTCGCCGGTCTGCGCGCGCTGAAGCAGCGCGCCGAGGACTGCAACGGTGCCATACATGCCCGTGCTGACGTCGATAATGGATGCCCCGACACGCACAGGACCTGCGCCCGGCTCTCCATCGGGCCACCCCGTATAGCTGAGCAGCCCCCCCGCCCCCTGGAAGACATAGTCGTAGCCCGGGCGGCCGGCCATGGGGCCCTTCTGCCCGAACCCCGTGATGGACAGATAAACGAGACGGGGATTGAGCACACGAAGCGTTTCGTAATCGAGCCCGTACTTCGCGAGTGAACCCGATTTGAAGTTCTCCACCACGACGTCTGCCTTCGACGCGAGGTGGCGCACGATCGCGGCGCCCTGCGGTTTCGAAAAATCGATGGCGACCGAGCGCTTTCCGCGGTTGCAACTGGCAAAGTAGGCCGAGAGACGTGCTTCCCCGTCTGGAAAGTCGAGATAGTGCGGTCCCCATTCACGGGTATCGTCGCCGCCGTCCGGATTCTCGATCTTGATGACCTCCGCCCCCATGTCGGCCATGTTCTGTGTGCACCATGGACCGGCGAGGATACGCGACAGGTCCAGTACCTTCACGCCTTTGAGCGCGCCTTCAAGCATTGCGTTGACTCCCAATCATTGACTCGATGCATCGTCGCAGTATAGGTGGCACCACTTCAAGCGACGAGTCGAATGATTCAAACAACGCGTTAGGCGCTATCTAATCCGGGGCTGATTCGTCCGTCGAAGGCTCCTTAAGGTAGTCAACGAATTCACGCACGAATCCTGGTAAAGCATCGAAATTCACGGCCACGACGCTTTGAATTCGTTTGGCCCATGGATCCGCGAGTTTGACTCCCGCAACACGGCCCGCCTGTATGGCGCGAACCGCCACACTTCGTGGAACCACAGATACGCCAACGTTCTCCTCGACGAGCCGCAACACCACAGGAAAGCTGTGGACATTGACGCGCACTTTGAGCGTGCGCCCGACGCGCGCTGCCATCTGTGTAAGGAACTGGGTATTGCTGCTGCGTTTGCTCAAGGTGATGAAGTCCGCGTCGACTATCTCTTCGAACGAAACCGACGAGCGTGAACTGAGCGTATGCGGGACCGGGGTCACAAGAATCAGCTCGTCTTCACCGTATGCCACGGAAGACAGCTTGTCGGTAACGACCTCGCCCGCGAGCAGGCCAATATCGGCGCTCTTGTCGGCGACCGCCCGGACTATGTCAACGCTAGGCCGCTCCTCCATTTCCACGTTGATGTTGGGGTGCGTGACGAGGTAGCGACTGAGCGCAGAGGTCAACCCCTCCATGCAGGAGCTGTTCGCCACCAGACGAATGTGCCCCTTTACGCCGTTGCCAAAACGCGCGACGTCGCCCTGCATGTGTTCAACGGCAGACAGCACGGTGCGTACGTGCGTGAGAAGAACGCGTCCCGCAGGCGTGAGCGACATTCCCTTCGGCCCCCGGACGAACAGGGCTGCACCGACAGCCTGCTCAAGATTCTTCAGCCTGTAGCTCGCGGATGGTGCGGAGATGTGGATGACCGAGGCCCCTCCCGACAGGCTCTCGGATTCCGCAACAGCCAGAAATAGCTTCAGGTCTGTCAATTCGTATTTCAAATGACTCTCCCTTCACACTTGCAATGCAGCATTAGAAAGACTCGAAGGCGGCTTTCGAAACATTCGACTACTGCTTGTGAAACGCAGCTTCTTATACTTCAGCATCCGCGCGGGACATCTAAATCACGCTTTCGCCCGCAGCATTTCCAGTCACTATATACCTGCGATCACGATGGAGACACACGAAGCTACCCGCCCCCCAACGCATTACCTGTGCGAACAGCGATTTTTCGAAGACTTCCGCGTTGGCGAGCGGTTCGCACTACCGTCGCGGACGATGACCGACGCGCTGTTTGCAGCATTCCAGTTGGCCAGTGGCGACAACCACCCGGTGCATTACGACGTCGAGTACTGCCGCTCCCGCGGTATGCCGGGCATGCTGGCTCACGGGTTTCAGGTTGCCATCCAGACAGCGGCCGGAGCCGGCTTCTTTCCGCATATGGTCGAGCACTCGCTGATTGGCTTCATCGAACAGAGCAGCCACTTCCTGAAACCCGTGTTCATGGGCGACACACTTTATAGCGCGCTTGAAGTCAGTCAACTCGTCGAGCAAAGAACGACCGGCGTGCTTGCGATGAAATCCAGTGTCATCAATCAACGCGGTGAAACGGTCATGGAGGGGACGCAGCGCTATCTGCTGCGCAAACGCTCCAGCCCCCAGAACCAGGCGAGAGCCCTCATACAACCCAAAAAACCAGGAGACAACCTTGAATGAAGTCACTTTCACCGGTCACGCGGGCAGCGCTCGCGCGACCATACCCAATACCCGTTCCGTTGACGAAGCAGCCCTATTCAGGAAGGTCACACTTCGGCTGATACCGTTCCTGCTCTTTGCATACGTGCTGTGCTACATCGATCGTTCGAACGTCAGCTTCGCCTATCTGAGATTCAAGACCGACGTAGGTCTGACCGATGCTTCGTACGGTTTGGGCGCCGGCATCTTCTACCTCGGATACGTCCTCTTTGAAGTCCCGAGCAACATGCTGCTCGAAAAGCTTGGCGCCCGCGCAGCCCTTCTGCGCATCATGGTGGCATGGGGCATCGTATCGGCGAGCACCGCTTTCGTCACCACACCGTTTCAGTTCTACGCCGTGCGCATCCTGCTGGGTGCCGCCGAAGCAGGCTTCTTCCCGGGCCTGATTCTTTACCTCAGCTACTGGTTTCCCGCCACCCGCCGTGCGGGCGCAACTTCGATGCTGATGGTCAGCCTCTGCGTGGCGGGGATGCTTGGCGGGCCACTGTCGGGCGGAATCATGCAGCTTTTCGGCGACGCTCATACACTGAAGTCGTGGCAATGGATGTTCCTGCTTGAAGGCGCGCCTGCGCTGCTGATGGGTGTCATTGCCTTCTTCTACCTCGACAACAAGCCCGAGGACGCACGCTGGCTGACCACGGATGAGAAGCATCATCTGCGTGCGCTGCTCGATAGCGAACAGACGGGCAAGCAACACATTGAAGGCGCCGGCGCCATCTTCGCGGCTCTCCTGCGTGACCCACGAATCTATCTGCTATCGCTGGCGTACTTCTTCAGTCCCTGGGCTCTGAGCGTGCTGAACTTCTGGGGGCCGGCAATCATCCGGCAGTCCGGAATCGGCAGCCCGCTTGCAAACGGTCTGCTGACGATGATTCCGAATATCGCCGGAGCAATCTCGATGATTACGGTGGGTCGCCGCTCAGACCGTGTCCAGGAGCGACGCTGGCACTTCATGACGATGGTCTCGGTAACGGCCATCGGCTCGCTGTTGCTGGCCGCGTTCCATACGAGTTGGCTACCCGCAATTGTCTTTCTTACGTTCGTGAGCATTGGCCAGTACGGCGCTTTCTCTGTCTTCTGGTCAATTCCCCCAACGTACCTGTCGAAAAGCACCGCAGCCATCGGCATCGCAGTCATTAGCAGCCTCGGACAAATTTCGGGGTTGCTATCTTCGTGGATGCTTGGCGTACTCAAGGATATGACGGGCAGTATGGTGACTGGACTGTATGTCGTTGCCGCCATTCAGATTGCCACGGGGATAATCGTCATTCTCGCATTCCGCAGCCAGCTTCCTGCGTCATCGCAGTAGTTGGGCGTGGCTTCGTAAGGCGGATATCTTCTCGCCTGCATACAGGCGCGCTTTCACGCGTCGCCAAACGTATCGGGCAGGATCAACTGATCCGGCACACGCGATTGCACAAAACGTGTAGCCACGTAGAACAGCGCGCCTGGTACGACAATGCCGACGATCCACGAAATATCTACGCCGCCGAGCGCATCGACCCAGCGCCCCGTGTAAAAGCCGGTGGCGACAAACGGCATCTGCACTAGCACGCCAACCACGTAGACCACGATCCCGACTGGATTCCAGCGTCCGTAACGGCCATTCGCATCGAAGAGCGCGGGTACGTCGTAACGCTCGCGCGTCACCCAGTAGTAATCAACGAGGTTGATCGCGCTCCACGGCGTAAAGAACACGAGCAGGAACAGCAGGAAGGATGAAAACGCTTTCAGGAACGAATGCTGCCCGGCAAGTGCAAGCGCACTCGATATGCTCACCGAAAGAATCACGAAGGCGATTCGCGCACGGGGGGAAATCTCACGGCGCTGACCGAGGCCGGTGACGATCGTCGCCACCGACATCACGCTGCCGTATGCATTGAGCGTCGTGATGGTGAGCTTGCCGAGCGCGATCGTGAAGTACAGGATCGCGGCGATGATCCCCGTCGCGCCGAGGCCGACGATGAACGACACTTCGTGTCCAGCGAAGCGCTCACCTGCGAGCGCGGCGGCGAGCACGCCGAACGTCATCGATACCTGCGCGCCGATTACCGTGCCGCTGAAAATGGCGAAGAATGTCCTCAATGCGGAGGTGGACTTCGGGAGATAACGCGAGTAGTCGGCTACGTAAGGGCCATAAGCGATCTGCCACGATGCCGAAAGCGAAACGGCGAGCAGGAACGAGGCGACCGTGAAATGACGGTTGGCGAGCAGCGAGCCCCATGCATGACCGTTCAACAGGCTCGTGAAGAGGTACAAGAAAGCCAGCGTACCGACGATGCTCGAAACGCGACCCATGGCGTGAATGATTCGATACCCAAACCCCGTGAGCAGAATCACGATGGAAGCAAAAATCAGTATCGCCACGGTGCTATTGACGCCAAGTAACTCGCCGATTGCCTGACCGGCGAGCACCGTGCCGCCCGCGGAGAAACCAACGTACATCACGCAGACCAGTGCGAGCGGAATGATCGCGCCATAGATGCCGAACTGCACGCGGCTCGAAATCATCTGCGGAAGGCCAAGCTGCGGGCCCTGTGCGCCGTGCAACGCCATCACGGCACCACCCAGAATTTGTCCAGCGAAGAGTCCGACCAGCGACCAGAATACGTCGCCTCCCAGCACGACGGCGAGTGCGCCGACCACGACGGCTGTGACCTGGAGATTCGCGCCGAACCAGAGCGTGAACTGACTGAGCAGATTGCCGTGACGCTCGGCGTCGGGAATGTAGTCGATTGAACGCCGTTCGACCAGAACAGTTCCTTCAATACGTGATGCGGTGCGGTCCATTGTTGCGCTCCTCTCCGAAAGGGCAGTGCTATAGGATCGTGCCCGCGCGCCGCGCTTGTCGGACAACGCGCGAAACATCGGGCAAACCGGTAAGTGTGTTTCAGATATGCGCAGCAAGCGCAGGCACTGCGTCGTTCAGATCGCCGACGAGACCATAATCCGCGACGCTGAAAATCGGCGCTTCCTCGTCCTTGTTGATCGCGACGATGACCTTCGAGTCCTTCATGCCTGCAAGGTGCTGGATTGCACCCGAGATGCCGACCGCGATATAGAGCTGCGGCGCAACGATCTTGCCCGTCTGGCCGACCTGATAGTCGTTCGGCACATAGCCCGCGTCGACGGCCGCGCGCGATGCGCCCATCGCCGCGCCGAGCTTGTCCGCCAGCGGCTCCAGCACCCTCGCGTAGTTCTCGCCGCTGCCCAGACCACGGCCACCCGACACAACGATGCTCGCCGACGTCAGTTCGGGGCGGTCCAGCTTCGTCACTTCGCGGCCCACGAGTTGCGCGATGCCTGCATCGGCTGCGGCTTCAATCTGCTTGACCGATGCGCTGCCCCCTTCCGCTGCAACCGGGTCGAAGCCCGTCGCACGCACCGTGATGACCTTGATTGGATCGGACGATTGCACAGTCGCAATCACGCTGCCAGCGTAGATCGGGCGCTCGAACGTATCGGCGGAATCGACGGCCGTGATGTCGCTGATCTGCGCGACGTCGAGCTTCGCGGCGATGCGCGGCGCGACGTTCTTGCCGTATGCCGTCGCAGGCGCGAGGATGTGCGAGTAGTCCCTCGCGATGCCCCGCACCGTCGCCTCAACGTTTTCCGCGAGGCCTTCGGCCAGTTGCGGCGCATCGGCAAGCAGCACTTCAGCCACACCGGCAATCCTTGCAGCCGCCTTAGCCGCCCCTTGCGCGTTGTGGCCAGCAACCAGTACATGAATGTCGTCACTGATCTTCCGCGCGGCAGCAACCGTGTTCAGCGTCGCAGTCCTGATCGATGCGTTATCGTGTTCAGCAATTACCGGAATCGTCATTTCTTTCGTCTCCGCGTATTCCTGGATCAAAGCACCCTGGCTTCGGTCTTCAGCCTTTCGACCAGCATCTTCACGTCCGCCACCTTCACACCAGCCTGGCGCTTCGGCGGCTCGCTGACTTTCAGCGTCTTCAGACGCGGCGTGACATCAACGCCCAGGTCTGCTGGCTTCACGGTTTCTAACGGCTTCTTCTTTGCCTTCATGATGTTTGGCAGCGTCACATAGCGCGGCTCATTCAGACGCAGATCGGTCGTGACCACTGCGGGCAGCTTCAGCGAGAGCGTTTCCGTACCGCCATCGACCTCACGCGACACCGTCGCCCTGCCGTCAGCCACAAGCACGTTCGAGGCGAAAGTGGCCTGCGGCAGATTTGCCAGCGCAGCCAGCATCTGGCCCGTCTGGCCGCAATCGTCATCGATGGCTTGCTTGCCGAGAATCACCAGTTGCGGCTCCTCCTTGTCCGCCAGCGCCTTGAGCAACTTCGCGACTGCCAACGGCTGGAGTTCCTCATTCGATTCGAGCAGGATCGCCCGGTCCGCGCCGAGCGCCAGCGCCGCGCGCAGCGTTTCCTGCACTTGCGCGGTACCACAGGAAACCGCTATCACCTCGGAAACCACACCCGCCTCCTTCAATCTCACGGCCTCCTCAACCGCGATCTCATCGAATGGATTCATCGACATCTTCACGCTCGAGATGTCGACGCCCGTACCATCCGACTTCACGCTCACCTTGACATTGGCATCGACGACGCGCTTGACCGCTACCAGTACTTTCACCTTCTCTCTCCTTCCTCTGACTGTCGTTACGCCAGAACCGATCGCGCTATCACCGTGCGCTGAATCTCCGACGACCCCTCGTAGATGCGCAGAATTCTCGCGTCACGCACCAGACGCTCGATCCGCATTTCTCGCGTGAATCCGTAGCCCCCGTGCATCTGCAACGCGGCATCGGTGACGAATCCGACCATCTCCGAGGCATAGAGCTTCGCCATCGAAGCCGCATCCGTGAAGGGTTCCCCTGCGGCACGCCGTACGGCCGCCTGCAGCGTCAAAAGCCATGCAGCCTCGAGTTGCGTTTTCATGTCGGCAAATTTCCATTGCAATCCTTGTTTGCCTGCGAGCGGTTCATTGCCGACATGTCGCGTCTTCGCCCATTCGACGGCATCCGCGAGCGCCGCTTCGGCGAGACCGAGGCTGGTCGCCGCCACGTCGAGGCGGCTGTTGTCCAGCACTTTCATTGCCGTGCGAAAACCCGTGCCCTCTTCACCCAGGCGGTTCGCAATTGGCACGTGGCAATCGAGCGCGATTTCATGGGCCGGTGCGCCGCGAATGCCCATCAGCATTTCCGCGGACGATACGGACACGCCCTGTGTATCGCGGTCCACCACGAAAGCGCTGATTCCTCGTGTGCCGAGTTCAGGCGCGGTCTTCGCATAGACCACAATGAATTGCGCAGCCGCCGCGTTGGAGATGAAATGTTTGACGCCACGCAGGCGATAGCCGTCGCCCTCGCGTATTGCCTGCGTCGTCATTCCTGCGGGGTTTGAACCGGCTTGCGGCTCCGTCAGCGCGAATGCGCCGAGTTTCACGCCAGCCGCCGCATCTGGCAGATAACGCGCGCGCAGTGCATCGTCTCCGCCGATCAGAATCGAATCGGTCGCGAGATAGTGAGCGCCGATCATCGATGAAGTCGATGCGCACGCGCCCGCAATCTCCGCGAGCGCAAGAATGATTGCGGCAGGCGACACGCCAATGCCACCCCAGCGCTCCGGCAGATTCATGCCCATCACGCCCAGCTCGGCTAGCGCGGGGACATAGCGTGTGGTGGAAGTTTCCTCCCGGTCGATTTGTGCCGCGTGCGGCGCCAGTTCCGCTTGAGCGAAACGCCGGATGGCTTCCGCGATTTCGACATCTGCGTCGGTAACACCCATGCGTTTAAGCATTCTTCGTCTCCTGAATCATTTCGTTTCGCGTGCCAACGGTACTGTCCTCGCCCAGCACTCCGCCTGCGCGCAACGCGGCGATGCGTGCGTTATCAAGACCGAGGTGTTTTTCGAGCACCGCCTGCGTGTGCTCACCAAGCCCGGGCGCACGCGTGGTTCGCGTGGCGGGCCATGCCGAGAAGTGAATCGGCTGGCGCGGCAGGCGCACTGCGCCACCGTCGGCGCCCTTCGTTTCGACCAGCAGGCCACGTTCACGTGCCTGCTCGCTTTCCAGCGCTTCGCTGATGTTCTGGATCGGAGCGACTGGAATTCCCTCGGCGCTCAATTGCCCGTTGATCTCTGCGACGCTATGGAATTCCGACCATGATTCGATGCAGGCGCGCAACGCAGCTTCGTTATCACTGCGCGTTGCATCGTCGATAAAGCGCATGTCGTCGATCAGTGCGGGCTGGCCTATCGCGCGCGCGAAGCGCTCGAACAAACGATTGTTGAGTACAGCCACCACGAAGTAGCCGTCCTTCGCACGATAGGCCCCGAATGGCGCGGACGACGCGTGCCGGTTGCCCACACGCCTGGGCGCAACGCCGGTGGTCGAGTAGCGCGCGACCATGCCAGCAGTGAGACTGAGCGTCGTGTCGAACATCGCTACATCCACGTGCGTACCCTTGCCGGTGCGCTCTCGCGCCAACAGGGCGGCCAGCACGCCCCACGAGGCGAAAAGACCACTGACCGAATCCGAGATCGAGTCGCCCACCAGCGTCGGCGCACCGTCGGGCGAGCCAGTTGCATCCATGAGACCGCACATTGCCTGCAGGATGATGTCGTATGCGGGACGATGCGATTCGGGGCCTGTCTGGCCAAAACCCGAAACGCTCGCGTAGACGAGCGCCGGATGCTGCGCGGATAGTTCCGCGTAGCCGATGCCGAGACGCTCGGCCACGCCCGGCCGGAAGTTTTCCACGACCACATCGGCCTGCGCGCAGAGCGCCTGCGCGAGTGCACGCCCTTCGTCGTGCTTCAGGTCGATCACGACACTTTGCTTGTTGCGGTTCATCGCATTGAAAAGTCCGCTTTCGCCTCCTGAAAACGGGCCAATTGCGCGGTAGTCGTCACCGGTGGGCGGCTCGATCTTGATGATTTCGGCGCCCAGATCGCCAAGCAACGCGGAGCACAGTGGCCCCGCGAGCACGCGGGAAAAGTCGATCACACGAATGCCGTCGAGCGGCAGCGCAGGCAATGTCACAGCGTCTTCCTCCAGAACAGCCAGCGCATTCGGCTGGTGGACTGATTCTGAGCCGCGCAGGAATTAAGATAAAATATTGGAATAAATTAACTGTTATACGAAAATCCTATGGCCTTGTCGCTCAGGCTGCTGCGCTACTTCGTCACCGCGGCTGAGATGGGCAGCACGACTGCCGCGGCGAAGCAACTGAACGTCTCGCAGCCTTCGATCTCCGTGGCGATTCGCGAACTGGAAGCGTTATTCGACGCGCCGCTGTTCATGCGTGGCGCCGGCATGCGTATGACCCTCACGCAATTCGGTCACAGGAAGCTGGATGAGGCACGCCACCTGCTCGCATCGGCCTCGGCGTTTGCAGCCGACGATCTGAGCGAAGACGATCGCGGAGTCGTGCAGATCGGCGTATTTCATACGATCGCGTCCGTCTATCTGCCGCGCGTGCTCAAGCTCGTGCAGGCGCGCTTCCCGGGTCTCACCGTACGGTTCCGGGAAGGCGATCTCGCACAACTCGATGAATGGCTGCACAAGCGTCAGATCGATCTCGCGCTCATGTACGACGTCGGCCTGCCCGGCGATATCGATCGCGAATGCCTCGCCGAACTCAAGCCGTACGCGCTTTTGCCTGGCGATTCGCCGCTGGCGAAACGGCGGCGTGCGGTCTCGTTGCATGAACTCGCCGCGCAGCCTTTCATCCAGATCGATCTGCCGCAGAGCCGCGACTTTCTGATGGCGCCGTTCTGGCAGCATGGCCTCTCGCCTGACGTGCGGTATCGGGCTGCGTCCATCGAACTCGTGCGTGCGATGGTGGCAAGCGGCCTGGGCGTGTCGCTGCTGATCACGCAAAGCTCGACGGTCGCGCAGACGCTTCTCGTTGTCGAAAAGCCGATACGCGAGGCCACCGTAATTCAGCCGCTCGTGATCGCGAGGCCGGCTCGCGTTTCACACACGCGCGCTTCCGAGCTGCTCACCACTTGCGTGCGCGACGCAGTCGCCGCAGCCATGCGCGAGCGCGTGGGAAAGTGACGGAATCAAGTTGAAGCGCGCGCGCTCATAAGCTGGCCGCACGAACGCCTAGGCGAGCAACCGCAAAGCATCCCCGAGTGACAACACGGTTGTGCGCGAATCGAATGCAGTGGCGAACAAGCGTTCGTGCACGACCTGATCCGGGTCGTAACAACATTCCTTGACCGTGTACAGGCGGAAGTCCGCATCGCTTGCATACGCGACTGACGACAACACGACACCGGTCGACGCGATGCCGACCATGATCAGCGAATCGACGCCTTGTGCCGAAAGTCGCACCTCCAGATCGGTGCCGAAGAAGACGCTGGCGCGGTGCGCGACGATGAGTGGTTCATTGGCCTGCTGGCCCAACTCCGGTGCGGTCCGGTCGTCGACAAAGCGGCCCAGTTGCTTGATGCCCTGTCCGTTCTTGTTCAACGGGCTGACTTCCGGATAGCCCGGGCTGAACCGCAGGTTGGCGAAATAAACGCCGACGCCTCTGGCCCGCGCAGCGTCGCAGAGTTTGCGCGTATTGGCCAGCAGGTCCGGCGCGACCGATGGAAAGAGCCCGAGAATATCGGTCTGGTAATGCATGACGACAAGCGCGGTTTGCGCCGGAGCGATTGCCTCCATTTGCACATCTCCTTTAGGCCGAGAAATAGTACTTCATGCTGTCGAGCTTGATTTCATCTCCGGCAATACCTACTGTGATATACACGTTGCCCGAGGCATCCGGAGTCGGCGCCATCTGAGACTCACTGGCCCCGCCCCCCAGTTCCAGTGCTGCCGTGCTCGTCGTGAAAGCACCCGCGTTCTCGTTGATCTCAAGCTGCCCGTAGCCTCAGCGAGTGAGCACCGGGGACATCTCAGCAATCGGCATTGCGCGTATCGAGTTCAACTGGACGATGCCTCTTTCACGTCACAGAAGATGCCGTTACGATCACCGCGCCGAAACATATCACAATATGATATATATTCGAATTTCTTGATCTAACTCAAAGTCAACCCGTCTCTCCGGGGTAAGGTGAAAAGGCTGCATCCCCCCTGTTTCCCAGAAGGGAAGATCGATGAAATTTAAGGTACTGGAAACGTTCAGCGATGGTGACATGCCGAGAATCACGAGTGCGATCATTTCTGTCGACCCCGATGCGAAGGTTGCTGCCGACGTGCGCGAAAACACGGTGGACATCGACTCCTGGCTCTTCGCCGAGGAATTCGTCGTTGCGTTCCGCGACGCCGGGTATGACGTTCGAATAGCCCAACGCTAGCGCGACTCCCAGTGAGGATGGACATCGTGAGCAACACAAGAACCTTCGAAATCTACCGCTACGATCCAGACCGGGATCCCGGGCCGTACATGCAAACGTACGAGATAGAGATAACCCCGAGTGACAGGATGTTGCTGGATGTACTGGTCCGTATCAAGGCACAGGACGAGACGCTGAGCTTTCGGCGCTCGTGCCGTGAAGGTGTGTGCGGCTCGGATGCGATGAACATCAACCGCAAAAATGGGCTCGCCTGCATCACCAACCTTAATGACCTTCCCCGCCACACGGTCCTGCGTCCGCTGCCCGGACTGCCTGTCGTTCGCGACCTGATCGTGGACATGACCGCGTTCTTCAAGCAGTACCACTCGATCAAACCCTACCTGATCAACGACACGCCGCCACCCGAGCGGGAAAGGCATCAGACGCCGGAGGAGCGCGATCAGCTCGACGGTCTCTACGAGTGCATCCTGTGCGCCTGCTGTTCGAGCGCTTGCCCTTCCTTTTGGTGGAATCCGGACAAATATGTCGGCCCCGCCGGCCTCCTGCAAGCTTATCGCTTTCTGGTCGACTCCCGCGACGAGGGCACGAATGGACGGCTCGACAATCTAGAGGATCCGTACCGGCTGTTCCGTTGCCGGACCATATTGAACTGTACGGACGTCTGCCCCAAAGGCCTGAATCCGGCCAGGGCGATAGGAGAGATCCGCAGCATGCTCGCGCGCCGGGCGATATGAACACTACGAACTCGTGCAGGTCGACTTTGACGGACGGGTATGACGAGTTCGATCATGAATATGCGCGTTTTCTCAGGAGGTAAGTGAT
Organism: Paraburkholderia sp.; assembly: GCA_031286755.1. Lineage (GTDB taxonomy): Bacteria > Pseudomonadota > Gammaproteobacteria > Burkholderiales > Burkholderiaceae > Paraburkholderia. Next base: position 11,015 of record JAITTX010000181.1, on the reverse strand, counting down.
GGAACACTCCTTGTATCCGCAGCCAGGCCCGGACATCGCCAAACGCCGCCGGGAACTGGCACCTGAGGCGCTCACCGCATTCAGGGCTTTCAGCAGCAGTGTTTTTGCCGACGGTGCGCTGCCCGCGAAAACGAAACAACTCATCGCCGTGGCCGTCGCGCACGTGACTCAGTGCCCTTATTGCATACGTGGGCATACGAAGGAAGCCCTGAAGGCAGGGGCGACCGAGAGCGAGATCATGGAAGCGATCTGGGTCGCGGCCGAGATGCGTGCAGGTGCGGCTTATGCGCATTCGGCACTTGCGCTCGACGTGATGAAGGACGAAGCACAGCCGCGTTCTCCGTGACCGGCGCCGGCCGCAAGCGTTTGCAATCGATCGATGTCCAGAATCCGGAGATCCTTGCCATGGACGTCGATCAGGCCCTGCCCGTGCAATTTCGACAACATCCGGCTAACGGTCTCCAGCTTGAGCCCGAGGTAGTTGCCGATTTCCTGCCGCGTCATCTTCAGCGTGAACGCGGCAGCAGAGTAACCGCGCGCCTGCCAGCGCCGTGACAGGTCGGTGAGAAAAGAAGTCACCCGCTCCTCCGCAGTCATGGTGCCGAGCAACATCATGAGCGTGGACTCGCGGACGATTTCCGCTCCCAGCATCTGGTGCACATGACGCTGGATCGCCCATCTTTCCCGGCACAGCATTTCGAGCAGCTCGAACGGCATTACGCACACGGAGCTGTCTTCCAGCGCGACCGCCTCGCAGCTATGCCTGCCGCTGGCAATGCCATCGATGCCGAGGGTGTCGCCGACGATGCCGAAGCCTGTGATCTGCTCGTGCCCTTCGCCATGCACGACCACAGTCTTGAACGCCCCCGTGTGGATCGCGTAGATGCTCCGAAACGGGTCGCCCGGGCGATACAAGGCATCTCCGCGATGCACGATGCGCACGCACTGCACGACACGGTCGATCTGCTCGCGGGTCGAGGCATCAATCCGGCCGGTGGCGCACAGTCCCGCCATCGCGCAGGTCTTGCAGCCGGCCAGCAGCCCTGATCTGGCGGACATTTCAATCCACCGCCCTAACCGTGAAATCAATCACGATGCTGCCCGGCTCGCGAGCGACATACTCAATGTCCACGCGCTGCCCGAAGTGTTGCTCGATCTGGGCCAGAAGCGGCAGCGGATCGTGGTCGTTGACAAAGCGCATCACTTCGCCTGGCTCCAGCGCATTGAGCGCGCCGAAGATGGCCGCATGACGAAAGCGCCTGGCGACGCCCCGCGCATCGAAAATGTGCTGTTGGGAAAGAATGGGCAGGACGTCTTCTGGATTGGGCATGGTTGCTTCTCCGGAGAGGGGATTGATCGTGGCCGTCACTGCGGCGTAATGGTGCGCCGGGCCACCATGGCCGCGCTGAGCGTGGCCAGTTGCTGGCGATCGAGACACGCTTGAGCAAATGGAAAAATTTCGTTCTCCTCCAGAGCCATGTGCTTGCGGTAAGCTCCGGCGAAATCGTCCACCCAGCCCCGTTCGAGCGGCCGCGCTTTTCCTTCGGCAATATCGGCGAGGACAGTGCGCAATTGCGCCCACGCGGCGTCCAGCAACCGATGCTCGTCGAGCAGCGAGGCGATCCGCTCGGGCACCATCGAGCGTTGACGCTGACCGGCCTCGATCAGCATCGGAAAGAGATCCTGTTCCTCGTCGGCATGGTGATGCGGAGCGGCGACGTCGAAATAGCGCATGACGTTCCGCGCTGCCTGCTGCGCCTGCGTATCAGGGCCATGCAACGGCAGATGCGCGACGAGTTTCTCGAGCGTCGCGCACTGCGCCGCAATGCGCTCGTGGCACGCCTTGAGCATTTCGATCGGTTCGTCGAAAGAAGGCGCGGGTTTGACCAATAGGTTGTCCGGCTTCATTTTCACGTTCATGGCCGGACTCCTGCCCGCTGCCTCGTACCGCTTTGTGAGCGCGACACGGCAACCGGTATCCGTTCGCGGCGGTCGACCACGCCCAGAACGGACGCCGCCACGGTGGGCGCCGCAATGGCCTCCCACAACGTCATCGTGTCGAGTTCATGGAGAAAGGCGTCGACCGCCCTGTACAGCCTGCGCCTGAGGTTGCAGGCCGGAAAAATCGCGCAGTCATGCACGACGGTCATATCGTGGCAACGCGCGACCGCAAAATCCTTTTCCGCGACACGCACGATCTCTCCCACGGAGATCTCCCCGGGCGGGCGCGCCAGACGGGCGCCGCCGGATCGTCCGCGGGTCGTCCCGATGAGGCCAGCCTGACTGAGTTCATGAATGATTTTCGTCAGGTGATTGCGCGAGATGCCATAGGCCCCTGCGATTTCCCCGATCGTCGCAACACCGCCATCCGGGTATTTCAGAGCGAGGTACATCATCACTCGAAGGGTGTAATCGGTATAGACGGTGAGGTGCACGGTAACTCCTTCCCCGAAGCGGCCCGGCTGGACCCGGATGCAGCGCCTTCCATCTCGGCCGCATTTAACATGCATTTACGATACATCATTTATGGCGGGTTCACAACGCCGTTGAGGGATGGCCCTTCCCTGGCTTCCCCTGGCGCGGCCCATCGTGCGACCAATTGACCTAGATCGAATCCGCGGGCCTGCCTCTGCACTAAAACATGTATCACACATGCATTTTTATGGGCCACACACCGTCCTTCGCCGGGTTCGATGACCACAACTTTCCAGAGGTCGAACGACAACCATGAACACGAAAACCTCCCCAGTTGGCGATAGCTGCCCCCAGGATCGCACCAGCCGGGTGCTGATCTGGATTCTCCTCATTGCCACTGCGCTCTGCTGGGCAGGCATGGTGATCGCCACGCGCGCGACCTATCAGCAGGCCGCACCACTGCCGCAGCAGATGGTCGCGCCGAATGGCACCGTGGTGATGAGTTATGCCGACATCGTTGCCGGCAAATCGGGTTTCCAGAAAGCCGACCTGATGGACTATGGCAGTCTGTACGGCATGGGTTCTTATTTTGGCGAAGACTTTACCGCCGAGTACCTTGTTCAACTGGCGAAGGAAGTGCAGAACAATCTGGCGTTATCCCGCTACGGCAAATCCTTTGACGCCGTTACGATCGACCAGCAGGCAGGCGTCACCCGCGCCATGCAGGCGCAACTCCGGGACATCGATCTGAGCAGGACGCAGGTCGTGCTTCCCGACGAGGTGGCGCACGCGATTCAGACCTTGCAACAACGCATCGGCTCGGCGCTGCTCAGTGACAACTTCGCGCACGGATACACCGGTGCGCGCGCACTCGACGCGACCAGCGCCGCGCAGACGGCGAATTTCCTGCTCTATTCGTCGCTCACGACCGTGGCCCGGCGTCCAGGCGAGAGCTACTCGTGGACCGTCAACTGGCCGGCCGAGCCACTGGTGGGCAATGCACCCACCCCGGCAACCTTCGAATGGACATGGGTTTCCTTCGTGATGATCTTCTTCGCGATCGGCGCAATCCTCGTGATCTTCCGCCTCTGGATCGAACCGAAGGCCAGCAATGAAACCTTCGAGCCGGTCCTGCGAAGCTTCACGGAGCCTACGCCCAGTCAACGGGCGCTGTGGAAGTATTTCCTCGTGGTGGCTGGCGTGCTGCTGGTGCAGATCCTCGTGGGCTCGATCATGGCGCACTACTACACCGATCGATCGAGTTTCTATGGCATTGAAGTCGACAGGTGGTTGCCGTTCGCCGCGTTGCGAAGCATTCACCTGCAAGCGCCGATCGTCTGGATCGGCGTGAGCTGGATCGCCGCCGGCCTCTTCCTCGCGCCGCTAATCGGCAAGCGTGAGCCGGCAGGACAGCAGGGACTGGTCAACCTGATTTTCTGGGTTCTGGTCGTGATCGTGGCTGGGGCCCTGCTCGGCGATTACCTCGGTGTGATGGGCCTGATTCGCACGCACTGGTTCTGGTTCGGCAACCAGGGACTGTCTTACCTCGAGCTCGGCCGCTTCTGGCAAATCCTCTTCTTCATCGGCCTGGCCGTCTGGTGCCTCGTGTTGCTGCGCGCATTCTGGCCGACGCTCAAAACGCTGTTCAGGCAAAGCGGCGGGTCGCTCTACGGCCTGTTCCGCATCGAGCACCTGTTGTGGATCAGCACGCTGAGCGTCACGGTTCTCTACGTGTTCGGCATGATTCCGCTCGGCACGCCCAACCCATCGTTCTCGATTACCGACTTCTGGCGCTGGTGGGTCGTGCACCTCTGGGTGGAACTGGCTTTCGAGTTGTTCACCGCGGCAGTGACCGGTTACTTCCTGATGGCGCTGGGGCTCGTGTCACGCCAGATGGTCGAGCGCGCCGTGCTGTTCGAATGGATTCTGATTCTGATCGGTGGAGTGCTCGGAACTGGCCATCATCTGTACTGGGCCGGTGAACCGGGCCTCTGGGTCGGCGTCGGCAGCATGTTTTCGTTCATCGAGGTCTTGCCGCTGTTCCTGCTGGTGCTGGAAGCCATCGAGCAGCAGCGCCATATCCGGCATGAAACGGCGTTCCCGTACCGGCTTGCCTACCTCTACATCCTCGGCTCGGCATTCTGGAACTTCGTGGGTGCCGGAGTGTTCGGCGGCGGCACGCTCAATGCGCCGCTTGTGAACTACTACGAGCACGGTACTTTCCTCACGCTGAACCACGCGCATACGTCGCTCTTCGGGGCCTTCGGCATGCTCGCCATCGGCTTGCTGTACATGGTGCTGCGCTATCTCAACGGCAACCGCGCATGGAGCGACCGGTGCGGAGTATGGGCGTTCTGGCTGTACAACGCCGGCCTGGTGATGTGGATTTTCATGAACTTCTATCCAGTTGGCTGGCCGCAATTGCTGGCTGTCTACACGCACGGCTACGCCTATGCGCGAAGTCTCGAGTTCTACGACACCACGGTCTTCTGGCAATGGATGCGCATGCCGGGCGACATCGTGTTCGCCGCCGCTGCCCTGCTGATGGCGTGGGATTTCATAACCAAGCTGCTCGCCCAGCGCAAAGCCTCCGGCGCCGTAGCACGGCCCCCGGCCACGACGCCTGCTCGTTGAAACGTTTCGATTACCGCGTTGCCCCTTTCATCTAATTTGGAGTACGAATATGTCCACCATCGAAATCCCGGCTGCCGTGATCGTCGTCGACATCGGCACCGTTGATCCGCTCGAGCGCCATTCAATGGTTTTCGAAGCGTTTGCAAGACTTGCCCCGGGACAGGCGCTTGAGCTCGTGTCGGACCACAATCCCGAACCGTTGCTCGAGGAGTTCGTTGCCGAACTGCATGACCGGTTCTGGTGGCGGGGTGCCAAGGATCCCCAGAACCTGTGGCGCGTGCTGATTGGCAAACCCTCGACGGCATTCGATTGATCGGCACAAATGCATGAATCGCTGCGATGCCGTGCCGCTGTGCCCCTCTTATGGAGCCTGATATGGAATTCGCCACGCGACGTAGCATCCGGCGCCGGTTCGTCCAGCGCAATGCTCAAGCGCGCGATGCTCTACTACATCTGTGGATTTCCCGAGCAGCTTCATCATCCGAAGGAAGATCAGTATCTTTTATTCGGCGCGAATCGCGATCCGTTCGAGAGCATGGAAGCAGAGGACAAGCACGATGACCTCTACGTGAAATCGTCGTTGGCCTGGCCAATGCTCCATTCAATTGCGCACACGAATGAAACAGAAGATTACAAACTGTGCGGGAGCAAACGAGGTGTTGCATCTGGATTGCCTTATACTGATAGTATCAACTGACCGCCAGTCGCGATACGTTCCGTGCGCCGCTCCCCGTAAAACGTGGTTCGAAACTACCCAGCCAGCCTCCCCGCCACAGCATGGGCGGCGCCGGGTTGCGTGGTATCCTGGCGGTATGCGATTTGCAATCACCTGCCCAACGTTTGATTGTTGAGCGGAGAATATCGAATGGATGAAAGAAAGCGTGAAAGCATCGTGGCCTATCTGAAACGACGGATGGCCGAATTCGGAATCAAGCCGGAAGACATCGCCGCTTCAATTGCTGCCGACCAGGAGCGTTTGCGGGAAGTGCGTTTCCGGGACGCTTCAGGCAACACATGGAACGGCAAAGGCGTCCCTCCGCAATGGGTGGTTCAGGCCACCAGCGCCGGGCAGTCGCTTGAGCATTTCGCAATTGATGCGGCATCGACCCGCGCCGCGAACAAACCCACTGGCGCCAATTGGCGAAATGACCCATTTGCCGGCACCCGGCTGGCCACCATCAGTCAGGAGCGGGCTGGCGCCGCCTGAGAGTCGTAACGTTCAAAGACCGAATGAGCACCAAAGCCCATCCGGTTTAATTCACGCGTAGCGCCACTCGAAACCTTTTTCGATCCGCCTTACGGTTCCTGCCGACGTCTCGGCAAAATGCGCGGCAAACACCGTTGCACCCGTATTCGCTGCATGCGCGAGCAGACGTTGACGCGATGCGCGCGCCTGCTCCTGATCGAGACAGAACATCGAATTCCATTCCGGCCGATGCACCTGCACCGCGCTGTGCATCACGTCGCCAGAGAAGAGCGCCGTTTCGCCGCGCGAGCGAACTTCTATTGCCATGTGCCCGATGCTGTGGCCGAAGGTTGGCAGAAAGCGGATGCCGTCGAGTATCTCTTCGCCCTTGTCCGGCACCGCGACACGTGCCTGACCGGCTTCGATGACGGGACGCACGCTGTCGTCGAACACCATCCGGCGCGATTCACCTTCGGGCGTGGCAAAATAATCCCGTTCGCGCTCACCGAATACATACGTCGCGTTCGGAAACACGGGCGCCCAGCGGCCATCCTGCCAATGCGTATTCCAGCCGACGTGATCGACATGCAGATGCGTGAGCAATACGTAATCGATCTTCTCTCGCGCGAAACCCGCTGATTCGAGTCGTTCTAGCACGGGATTATCGAGTTTGTCGAACAGCGCACTGAATGGCCGCGACTTGCCGTTGCCGATGCCCGTATCGACGACGATCGTCATGCCGTCGATTTCGACCACCCAGAGATGCGTCTTCAGCGGCACGCGCCCATTGGTCAGATCGAGACTGTCGGTGGCGAAGCGTTCTTCGAGCGCGCGGCCATCGTCGTCAGTCCACGCGGGAAACAGCAGATTCGGTGCGAGCGCAAAGCGGGTTTCATCGACGCGCGTGATGGTCGCCGCGCCAACACGATGGATTTGTGAAGTGGGTTTCATGGCAATCCGTTTTCTTCGGGTTTCAGTGTGAGCTTGCAGCCGTCACGCGGCGCGTCGCCAATGCATAGAGTATCGCGCTGACGAGTGCCGACGCGCCACCGACTAACGCCAGTGCCATTCCCAGGCTCGTACCCGTCTGGCCCAGCCGCTCGTTCAGATAGCCGACCGACAGTGGACCCACGCCACCGCTGATTGCGTTCGTCATGAACACGAGCAGCGCCAGCGACCGGCCCCGCATGCGGTTTGGCACGGCAATCTGCAGCGGCACGGGTGCGAGTCCCATTGCGATGCTGGCGGTCAATGCGCTGACGCCGTAGAGCACGATAGCGAGGCTGCTGCTGCCGACGAGTGGCATCGCAATAGCTGCAGGCACCAGCAATGCAACGGCACATGCGGAGAAGCCGAGTACCTTGCGCAAGGTAGTGTCGTCGGTAACGCGCGTTGCAAGCAGGCCCGCACATGCGACCCCAAGAATGCCGCCGAGCATGTATGCAGGTGCAGCCATCTGTCCGACGACTTTCGGTGCGAGGTGGAAGTGGCGCATCAGCAAGGTCGGAAACCACGCCGCGTGCGAATAGAACAGCGTGATCAGCGCAACATAAGCCGCGAAGTACGGCAGGCAAAAGCGATTGCGCACGAACAGTTCGGCAAGCACGTCGCGCAGTGCAGGCATCTCGTCCTGCTTGCGCGCGCTGTGCGTGTTCGTTTCCAGCCGCGCCGGCTCGCGAACCGTGAACGCCACGAGCGCCGCCAGCAGCAGGCCGGGCAGACCGACGGCAACGAACACTGCCTGCCACGGCGCGAATCCGTGCGCGCTGAGCCATGCGTTGCCATCGCCCGCTGCTGCCGCCGACAACAACATGCCGCCGCCGAACAGCGCAGCGCCGCCGCCGACATACGGCCCGAGCATGAACGCGCTGCTCGCGCGCGCTACGCGGCGCGGCTCAAAGATGTCGCTGAAGATCGACAGCGCGGCGGGACTCAGCGCGGCCTCGGCAACAGCCGTCCCGGCTCGCGCGAACAGCAGCTCCGTGAAGTTGGTCGCGAAACCGCATGCCATCGTCGAGATTGCCCAGATTGCGATGCAAGCGGCGATCAGCTTGACGCGATTGCCGCGATCGACGAGGCGCGCCACGAACACACCCGCCGTCGCGTAGCACATCGTGAACGAAAAGCCTTGTAGAAGGCCGATTTGCGTATCGGTCAGCGCAAGCGACTGCTTGATCGGCTGCACGAGAATGCTGACGACCTGCCGGTCCAGGTACGAAAACGCAAAACACACGAAAAACAGCAGCACGATATACGCGGGATGGCGCACGCCGCCGTAAGAAGCGATGTGTGCGGTGTCATCGGCGGGCTGGGTCGAAACGGGGTGCGCGCTCATATGCGGTCTCCGGTATTGATGGACTCGGCTCAATCCGCGTTGGCTTCGCAAGCGAGTAGCGCAAGGCAGTCGCCGGGTTCGACGCGCGCAAAAGTCCGCATGCACATCACCGTGCCATCGCCACGAAATGCGATATCGAGCGGCGCCTGCCAAGGGCGATGCGGATCGAACAGACGTCCCGCCAGTTGACCTTCGCGCACCTGATCGCCGAGCTTGAACGTGGGCTCGAATACACCGGCAAGCGGGGAGTACACGTAATGACGCGCGCCCTCGACCCGCAGAAATCGGGTCCTGACAGCTGTTGTGGCACTGGCATCCGGGATCACGCCGAGCCGGCGCAACACGCGCTGCAAGCCGCTCTCGACAATCGCGAGATTCGCCGCATCGCAGCCTGCATGTCCGCCGAATTCGCCGCACAGAAAGAGCTTGCCGTGCCGTTCGGCAGCGGCTGCGAAAGTGCGGTCCTCGCCGAGCAGATCCATGATCATCGTGTTCGGTGCGCCGAATTCGCGGACGAGATCCATGTACAACGCGCGCCGTTCGCGTTCGGCGGGCGGCGATGCAAGCAGTGTCGGTGCGTGCTCGAACGAGGCACCGCCCGCATGCAGATCGATCGCGACGTCGGCGCGCGGCAGCAGTTCGGTTTCGACGTAGTGCGCGATCATCTCCGTCGGCTGGCCGTTGCGCGTGCCGGGGAACAGGCGGTTCAGGTTGCCGTGATCGATCGGCGATGTGCGCGTACCGTTGATGAAGGCCGGGAAGTTCAGACCGGGAATCACGATCAGACGGCCGCGTATCGTCATCGACGGCATGCGCTGCATCAGCTTCATCAGCGCGACGGGGCCTTCGTATTCGTCGCCGTGATTGCCACCCGTCAGCAGAACGGTCGGGCCCGTGTCCGCACCCGCATTGAGGACGGCGAGCGGAATGGGCACGTGACCGTATGCCGAGCGGTCGTGCGAATACGGCAGACGCAGCGTGCCCGTCTGGAAGCCGGGGCGTTCGAAGTCGATATCGGTGGCGATGAGTGAAGCGGGAGTCGACATGGCGCGATCAGTAAAGAGTTTGGGGTGTCTTTACTATCGGCGATGAAAAAACGTCCGGCCAATGCCGTTTTCTGCGGCAGGTGATGCCTTTCAGGCATCGCGGCCGAAAGATGCCAGACCCTCGGGCCGCCAGGCCAGCAGTTCGACGAAACGCTTCAGTGCGGGATTGGCCTCCTGCGCGACAAAACAGAATTCGAGCGGCAAGGGCACGGAGAGATCGCTCAATTCGACGAAGCGGACCCGCGCGGGCGGCCGGTCGCGATTCGCGGCATTGACGATGGCCGCGCCCATTCCCGCCGATACCAGCGAAAGAATCGCGGTTTCCGTCGATGCTTCCTGGCGGATGTCGAGCGTGAGCCCGCGTTCGGCGCAGGCGGAAAGCAGGCGATCGTAATACGCAGGATAGATGCGGCGCGGAAACGCGATGAACGGCTTGCCGACGAGTTCATGCGCGGCGACAGCTTCAGTGCTGCCCTGCGGCCACGATTCGGGCACCGCAAGCACGACGTTCTGATTGAGCACGTGCACGCTCGCGATGCCTTCCGGCAGTGCGCCAAAGCGATAGCAGAAGCCGCCATCGAGCCGTCCCGCAGCCAATGCATCGAGCTGTTCGGGCGTGTTCATCGGCGTGAGTTCGAGCGCGACATTCGGCGCGGCCCGCTCGAAAGCACTCAGCGACCGCGAAACGATGCCGCTCCATGCGGCGTTCTCGACGAAGCCGATGCGCAAGTGGCCTTGTACGCCCGATGCGATTCTGCGCGCAAGCCGGTTTGCGGCATCGACGCGCACGAGAATTTCGCGCGCTTCCGAAAGATACGCATCGCCTGCCGGCGTCAGCTTCAGGCCGCGCGGCGTACGTTCGAACAGTGCTGCGCCGATGGCATCTTCGAGATCCTGTATCTGACGCGAAATCGCCGGCTGCGTTACGTGCAACTGCTCGGATGCTGCCCGCACGCTGCGCAACTCGGCGACGGCGATGAAATAGCGAAGATGGCGAAGTTCCATGTCCGTTCCCGATGATCGGAGTGTCTAAATCGATCCCTGCGTGCTTTGGAGGCAAAGCAAAGGCGCACTTGCCTCGCTTGATCGGCGTTGCAGAAGGCCGTTTCGCAGGCCAAACCGCTTCCGGCCGAGTGATCGCCTGCTCGCATTCCTTCAGTCGCTGTGACGTAAGAGACTATGCCGAACGTAGCTTGAACCATGTGGACTCCGGCCGCCGGAATGTGCGGGATCGCCTTTGTCCAGGCTGGGTTCCGCGACGAGCTTCCTGAACCGCGTATTCTAGTCCTGCAGGCGCTTCAGTTCGCGGACCTGGTTCGATTCCAGACCCGCGTACTGTCTCCTCCAGCGGCAGCACGTCTACCCGGAGCGAGCTTCACCACTTCTTCGTCGCTCGAGA
>JAITTX010000171.1 GCA_031286755.1 Paraburkholderia sp. | reverse complement strand
GGCCGCATCTTCTATAACCAGGCGAATCTCTCGTCGCAGGGCATTCCGCAGATCGCCGTGGTGATGGGTTCGTGCACGGCGGGCGGCGCCTACGTGCCCGCGATGAGCGACGAGTCGATCATCGTGAAGAACCAGGGCACGATTTTCCTGGGCGGCCCGCCGCTCGTGAAGGCCGCGACCGGCGAGGAAGTGAGCGCCGAAGACCTCGGCGGCGGCGACGTGCATACGCGCCTTTCGGGCGTGGCCGATCACCTCGCGCAGAACGACGCGCATGCGCTCGCGATCGCGCGTTCGATCGTGGGCAATCTCAATCACACGAAGACGCCGCCCGTGGCGCTGCGCGAGCCGCTGCCGCCGCGCTACGACGCAAAGAGCCTCTATGGCGTGATTCCCGTGGATACGCGCAAGCCCTTCGATGTGCGCGAAGTGATCGCGCGCATCGTCGATGACTCGGCTTTCGACGAATTCAAGGCGCGTTACGGCACCACGCTCGTCACGGGCTTCGCGCACATCTGGGGCCATCCGGTCGGGATCGTCGCGAACAACGGCATCCTCTTTTCCGAGTCGGCGCTCAAGGGCACCCACTTCATCGAGCTGTGCTGCCAGCGCAAGATTCCGCTCGTGTTCCTGCAGAACATCACGGGCTTCATGGTGGGCCGCAAGTACGAGAACGAAGGCATCGCGCGCAACGGCGCCAAGATGGTGACGGCCGTGGCCACGGCGAAGGTGCCCAAGTTCACGGTCATCATCGGCGGCTCGTTCGGCGCCGGCAATTACGGCATGTGCGGCCGCGCGTACTCGCCGCGCTTCCTGTGGATGTGGCCGAACGCGCGCATCTCGGTGATGGGCGGCGAGCAGGCCGCCTCCGTGCTCGCCACGGTGCGCCGCGATGGCATCGAGCGCAAGGGCGGCACGTGGAGCGCCGAAGAGGAAGAGGCCTTCAAGCAGCCGATTCGCGATCAGTACGAGCTTCAGGGGCATCCGTACTATGCGAGCGCGCGCCTGTGGGACGACGGCGTGATCGACCCGGCCCAGACGCGCGACGTGCTCGGCCTCGGGCTTTCGGCCACCATGAACGCGCCAATCGAGGAAACGCGCTTCGGCGTGTTCCGCATGTGAGCGCACAGAAGGAGAACATGACGATGCAATACGAAACGCTGGTGGTCGAAGTAACGGGCCACGTCGCGACCGTCACGCTCAATCGCCCCGACGTGCGCAACGCGTTCAACGAGACGATGATCGCCGAGGTGACCGAAGCCTTCACGGCGCTCGGCGCGCGCGATGGGGTGTACGACGGCGTGCGGGCGATCGTGCTGGCGGGCAACGGCAAGGCCTTCTGCGCGGGCGCGGACCTGAACTGGATGCGCAAGATGGCCGGCTACTCCGACGCGGAGAACCGCGCCGACGCACTGCGCCTCGCGCATATGCTCAGTGCCGTATACCGCTGTCCGAAGCCCGTGATCGCGCGCGTGCACGGCGATGCCTACGCGGGCGGCATGGGCCTCGTGTGCGCGGCCGATATCGTCGTGGCCGCCGAGACGGTGCACTTCTGCCTTTCCGAGGCGCGCCTCGGTTTGATGCCCGCGACCATCGCGCCGTATGTGATCCGCGCGCTCGGCGAGCAGGCCTCGCGCCGCTACTTCGTCACGGCGGAAGCGTTCGATTGCGCGACGGCGCAGCGCCTGGGCCTCGTGAGCGAGGCGGTGAGCGCGGACGAACTCGACGCCACCGTGCAGCGCATTGCCGACACGCTCTGCGCAAACAGCCCGAACGCGGCGCGCGAATGCAAGCAGCTCGTGCAGGACATCGCGGGCGAGACGATCGACGAAGCGCTGATCGAAGACACGGCCGTGCGCATCGCGCGCATTCGCGCGAGCGAGGAGGGACGCGACGGCGTGTCGTCGTTCCTCGAAAAGCGTGCGCCGCGCTGGCGTGATCCGGCGTGAGTGACGGGCGAACCAGCGTTGAACCGGAACCGAACCAGCACCGAATCAGCAAGATAGCGAGACCACCCATGTTCAACAAGATTCTGATCGCCAACCGGGGCGAGATTGCCTGCCGGGTCGCGGCCACCTGCCGCCGTCTCGGCGTGAAGAGCGTGGCCGTCTACTCGGATGCCGATGCGAACGCCAAGCACGTGGCCGCGTGCGATGAGGCCGTGCATATCGGCGAGGCGGGCGCACAGCAGAGCTATCTGCGCATCGAGCGCATCATCGCGGCCGCGCAGGCCACGGGCGCCCAGGCGATTCATCCGGGTTACGGATTTCTTTCGGAAAACGAAGATTTCGGGCGCGCGTGCGAAGCGGCTGGCATCGTTTTCATCGGGCCGCCGGTCGAGGCGATTGCGGCGATGGGCTCGAAGGCCGCCGCCAAGGCGCTCATGCACGCGGCGGCCGTGCCGCTCGTGCCGGGATACCACGGCGACGATCAGGACCCCGCGCTGCTCCAGCGCGAAGCCGACGCGATGGGCTATCCCGTGCTGCTCAAGGCGAGCGCGGGCGGCGGCGGCAAGGGCATGCGCGTGGTCGAGCGCAGCGCTGATTTTGCGGCGGCGCTCGCGTCGTGCAAGCGCGAGGCCGCGAGCAGCTTCGGCAACGACCGCGTGCTGATCGAGAAGTACCTCATGCGCCCGCGCCATGTGGAAGTGCAGGTGTTCGCCGACAAGCACGGCGGCGCCGTGTATCTGTTCGACCGCGACTGCTCCGTGCAGCGCCGCCACCAGAAGGTGCTGGAGGAAGCGCCCGCGCCGGGCCTCGATGCGAGCGTGCGGCGTGCGATGGGCGAAGCGGCGGTGGCCGCGGCGCGCGCGGTGAACTACGTGGGCGCGGGCACCGTCGAGTTCATCATGACGGGCGCGGACTTCTACTTCATGGAGATGAACACGCGCCTGCAGGTCGAGCACCCGGTGACGGAAATGGTCACGGGGCTCGATCTCGTCGAATGGCAGTTGCGCGTGGCCGCGGGCGAGCCGCTGCCGCTCGATCAGTCGCAACTCGCGGTGACGGGGCATGCGCTCGAGGCGCGTATCTATGCCGAGAATCCCGCGCGCGGCTTCCTGCCTTCCACGGGCACGCTCAAGCATCTGCGCATGCCCGCGGGTGTCGAGTTCAGCATCGGCGAGGCGGGCGAGCGCGCGAGCGTGCGCATCGACAGCGGCGTGCGCGAGGGCGACACCATCACGCCGTTCTACGACCCGATGATCGCCAAGCTCATCGTGCATGGCGCGACGCGCGCCGAAGCGCTCGCCCGCATGCGACGCGCGCTGGAGGCATGCGAGATCGTCGGCCCGCACACGAACGTGGAGTTCCTGCAGCGGCTCGTGACCTGCGAGCCGTTCGCGGGCGCCGATCTCGACACGGGCCTCATCGAGCGTCACCACGACGCGCTATTCGCACCGCAAGCGAAGCCCTTGCGCGAGGCGCTCGCGCTGGCCTGCGCGGCGCTGATCGCGCGCGAGGGGGGCTTGGGGCGCAGCGCATCGCCGTGGCAGGCGCTGGCGCACTGGCGGCTGAATGGCGGCTTCGCGCAGACTTTCGCGTGGCGCGACACCGAAAGCGATACGGCTTTTTCGACGGCGTTCACGCACGACGGCGGCGCGCAGACGCTTGCCTGCCCGGGCCAGGAGGAAGAGCGCTACACGTGGTGGCGCGGCGAAGGCGCGAACGAATACGGCGCGACTATCGGCAATCGTCGCGTGACGGGCCATGTGTTCGTCGACGGCGACGTGTTCCACGTGTTCTGCCTCGGCTCGGCCATGGCGTTCGAGTGGCAGAACCTGCTGGCGCACGCGGCGGACGCGGAGCACGGCGAAGGCCGTCTCACGGCGCCGATGCCGGGCAAGGTGATCGCCGTGCTGGTGGAGCCGGGCGCGGTGGTGGAGAAGGGCGCGCCGCTCATCGTGATGGAGGCGATGAAGATGGAGCACACCATCGGCGCGCCGGCCGCGGGCAAGGTGACCGAGGTGCTTTACGCGGTGGGCGACCAGGTGGCCGATGGCGCGCAACTGCTGGTGCTCGAAGCCGAGTGAAGAGCGCGGCTTGCGAGCATCGAACGCTAGCGCTTCGGCATCAAGCGAAGCGCGCTTGCAACCGCGCCGGCCACGGCGAACGCACTGCCCATCCACAGGGCTGCGGCGGGCCCCGCCGTGACCCCGAAGATGCGCAGGTTCAGCGCGACGAGAACGGCGCCCATGGCCTGTCCGAGGATGCGGGCAATCCCGAGAATGCCGCTGGCCGAGCCGCTGCGATGATGGGGGGCGCTGCTCATGAGCGTCCGCTGATTGGGCGACAGGAACAATCCGAAGCCAAAGCCGCCCATGACCATGCAGGCGACGATTATCGGTGGCGCCACATGAGCGGGCAGCAGCGCCAGCGCGATGATGGCGCCAGCAAGAAATAGCAGGCCGATTCCGCCCAGCAGCCCCGCGGGGTACCGGTCCGAAAGGCGTCCGGCCACCGGCGCCATCAAGCCGCCCACAGCGGGCCATGGGGTGATCAGCAATCCCGTCCCGACCTGACTGATCCCCAGGGCGTGCTGGAACAGGAACGGCACGGCGACCATGACCGAGCCTTGTGCCACGAAGTTTAAGAAGGCCGCGGCCGCCGAGAGGGAGAAGATCGGCAGACGGAACAGATCCACCGCGAGCAGCGGGGTGGCGCAATCTCTTTGCCGTCTCATCAGCGCGAAGCAGAGTCCGGCCGAGAGGCCCACTTCGCCAAGCGCGACCCATGGCGCTGCTCCTTGGGCATATCCCGCGACCCCATGCAGGAATAGCGCCAGCATGAGCACGCACAGCAACGCGGCAAGCGCGTCGAAAGAACGGTGCGCAGCCGGCAAAACGGGAAGCACGCGCCAGGCCAGCGCAAGCGCGAAGAGCCCGGCCGGAACGTTGATGAAGAACAGCCAGTGCCATGTGGAGAACGACAGCACCGCCGACGCCATGGTCGGCCCGGCCGCCACCCCGAACGCGATGACGGCGGCATTGAGACCGAGGCCGCGGCCGAGCAGGCTCTCGGGGTACAGGTGGCGCACCAGCGCCGTGTTGGCCGACATCAGGGCCGCCGCGCCCACGCCTTGCATGGCGCGGGCCGCAATCAGGACCGGCAGCGACCATGCGGCCCCGCAAGCAAAGGACGCGACGGTGAAGATCACGAGCCCGAGCAGGAAGATGGTTCTGTGGCCGCGCACATCGCACAGGGCGGCTAGCGGCAACATCGCCGCGACCATCGTCAGTTGATAGCTGGTGACGACCCAGATGGCGCCCGTCGCGGAGGCGCGCAAATCCACCGAGATGGTGGGCAGCGCGGTGTTGGTGATGGCCGTGTCGAGTGTTGCCATGCCCACCGCAAGCGAGATCGCGATCACGGCCCAGAGTCGTTGCGATGCGCGCAGCGTGCCCTGGCTTGCCGGGATTGATACGTATTGGCGTTCCATGACTCCGTGGCCGCTCCAGTCCAGATAGCTCGATTGCCACAGAGTATGCGGGCGGCGGATACGCGGCAGAAGCCAAATTCCTGCCAGGCAGCCTTGCAAAATTGACGTGAATATTAAAATTTCAAAGTATATTGAACGCTTATTTGCAAGGGGAACCCGGTATGGAACGAACCGAGTCCATGGCGCTGTTCGCGCTGGCCGTCGAGGAGGGGAGCTTGTCCGGCGCGGCTCGCCGGTCGGGCTTGTCCCTTTCGTCCGTGAGCCGTCATTTGACGGCGCTCGAAGAGCGCTTGCACGTGCGGCTCCTCGTGCGTTCCACCCGGGCCCTGGTGCTCACGGACGTAGGGCGGGTGTATTACGAGCAGGCCAAGCGGCTGCTCGCTGAAATCGACGACATGGAGACCGCCCTGACGGCCGCGGCCTCCGCGCCGGCCGGATCGTTGCGGATCTCCGGACCGACCGTGTTCGGAAGGGCCTTCCTGCTGCCGTTGCTGGCGAAATTCGCCGTGCTTTATCCGGCCATCTCGCTCGACGTGTTGCTGCTCGATCGCGAGATCAGCCTGATCGACGAGGGCATCGACGTTGCCGTTCGCATCGGATCGATGCCGGATTCGAATCTCGTGGCGCGCAAACTGGGGCAACTGAGCTGGGTCGTCAGCGCGGCGCCCGCCTACCTCGAATCGCGCGGCGAACCCGGGCACCCGCGCGACCTGTCCGGGCACGCCTGTCTGGTGTATGCCCGGGACGATGGCCCGCAGGAATGGACCTTCGCCGTGGACGATAAACCCTTCGCAGTCCGGATCGAATCCGCGATGCGATCGAACACGATTGACGGAGTCGTCGCGGCGGCGGTTGAAGGCGCAGGACTGGTTAGCTCGCCGGCGTGGGCCATTGCGCAACATTTGCAGGAAGGGCGGCTGCAACGAGTCCTGAAGCCTTATGAAGCCCCGCCGCGCCCCGTTCGCGCGGTATTCACGCATGCGCGCCTGCTGTCGGCCAAGACGCGGGTGCTGATCGACTTCCTGACACAGCACTTGTCGGATATCGATTTCGATGCGACGCTCCGGGCCTAGGCGGGAGCCTGCTTATGCTTCCTCCTTCACCGGCGGCGCGAACTGCAACGCTACCGCAATCCGGTTCCACGCATTGATATTGGCGATGGCGGCGGTCAAAAACGCCATCTGCGCCCCGGGAAACTGCTCCGCCACGTTCCGGTACAGCGCCTCGCTCACCCCCTCGTGCAGCTTCGACGTGAGCGCTTCCGTATACGCCAGCGCGGCTTGCTCGCGCTCGCTGTAAAGCGCGGGCGCCTCATGCCACGCCGCCACCAGATCGAGCTTCGCGCGCGGCACGTTCTTCTCGCGCGCGATATTCAGGTGGTACTGAATGCAGAATGCGCAGCCGTTGATTTGCGACGCGCGAATCTTCAGCAGCTCGGTGAGCGATTTCTCGAGCCCGGAGTCGTCGACGGCCTTGCTCATGGCCGAAAGCGCGGCGGCCACCTGAGCGGCGTCGCGCCTGAACGTTTCATAGCTGATGCGGGAAGATGCGCTGGACATGACTGGACCTCGCGTCGGTTGGACGATAGTATCAGAGCACAGACATCATATTCGAACACTGACATTATGCGCAAGACCACGAGATCCATACCAAAAGCCGAAGGCGAGCGCAACGAGCCCATTCCCGCACCGGGCGAGGGCAAGCGCGGCGAGGCTGGCCACATGGGCTATCTGCTGCGCCAGGCGGGCGCGGCGCAGCGTTTGCGCATGGAGCGCGCGCTGGCCGATCTCGGCATCACCCCGCCGCAGTTCGTGGTGCTGACGATGCTCGCAGCCTACCCGGGCATCTCCGGCGCCGACCTGGCGCGACTCGCCGTGCTCACGCCGCAGACGGTCAGCGTGATCGTCTCGAATCTCGAGCGCGGCGGCGCAATCGAGCGCCGGCCGCATCCGGTGCATGGCCGCATTCAGCAGATCGGGGTGACGGGCGCGGGCGAGGTTTTGCTCAAGCAGTGCCGCTCGCGTGTGAAGAAGCTGGAGGCGCGGATGATCGAAGGCTTTACCGCTGACGAGGAACAGGTGGTTCGGCGCTGGTTGGCGCGGCTCGCGCGCGAAGACGAAGCGGCGTGAGCGCCGCGCGCCGCTTCATCGCGCTCACCGTGCGCCAGCCAGCGCGCAAGAATGATCGAGCAGCCCTTCGGCGGTGCCGGTGCCGCCTTCCACATCGAGTCCGCTATTGACGACGAGCCAGCCGTCGCGCGCGGTGTCGGGGCCCGCGCCGGTCACGAGAATCGTTTGCACGGCCATGCTCCGCTGCGGCCCCAGGCTGCGTTCGACCACGCGGAAGGGGTTGCCGTTGTCGGCGAGGGTCGTCACGCGCGTGACGCGGTAGCGCTTGCCGTCGAGCGTGGCCCAGCGCCACGTGCCGGGCGGGTCGTGGCGATAGGGCGCGAGCGCGTCGGCGATATCGTTGCGCATGCAATCGACGTGAATATGCAACTGGTTCTGCGAGCGCCGCTGCGACGAATTGATTTCGAGGCCGAGCTGGGTGGGGGCGAGCGTCGTGTTGAGCTTCGCGTCCACGTAGCGGCCCGCGGCCCACGCACCGCGCCAGTACTCGGGCGAGCCGCCGTAGAGGATCTCGGGGCTTTCGATGCCCGCGACGCGGTCGGTCGGAATCAGCAGATATTGTGCGCGCCCGTTGATGTCCTTGAGCACCGCGTAGCGCTTCTGGAAGTCGACGCTCGTGCACGGGCCCGGATTGCCGGTGTCGCGCGCGTTCGGCACGCATTGCTCGCCCACTACTTTCCAGAGCCCGTTTGCGTCGAGTGTGGAAAGACGCACGCAGCCGGTGGTGGACAATGCAGTGGCCAACGCAACGGCCAACGCGGCGAGCGAAGCAAAAAGCGCTGCGAATGAGGACGTGCGGCGGGCGGCGGGAAAGAGGGCGTGGGGCATCGGCGCTAAACGGGAGAGTCGGCGGAAGTATTGGCGGGAGCGCCGGGAAAATCCAGCTGGGCCGCGCGATGCGCTCCGCTGGCGTCACGCGGGCGGTGCGCCCGCGCGGGCTTGCCTTGCTGCCGCGAGTGTAGCCGAAGCTATGTGGCGTGCTTATTTCCGGCGCGGATGAAACGTGACGGGCTGCTCGCGCGCCGCCGAGTTGGCGCTTGCGTTCGCGCTTGCATCGGCTGGCCCGCAGGTGCCGCACGTGCCGCAGCCGTCGCCGCAATTGCCCGTCGCGCCTTTGGGCTGCATGAAGCGCCCGAGGCGCTGCGCGAAGGCGCCGCGTTGCGGCTTGAGCAGCGCCGCGGCGGCGGCCGCCTGCCAGCGCGCGGTCGTCTGCGGCGCGAGCTTGCGCAGCGCCGTCCACAGGCTCGCCGCCACCAGCAGCGCAATGACCGCGTATTGAAGAACGAGACTCGTGCTCATAGGAAGCGGCTCGCGATCTGGTAGGTGATGAACGAGGCCGCGTAGGCCACCACGAACATGTAGCTGAACGAAATCACCACGGCGCGCCACGAGCGCGTTTCGCGGCGGATCACGGCGAGCGTCGACATGCATTGCGGCGCGAACGCGAACCACACCATCAGCGAAAGCGCGCTGGCCACCGAGAAGTTTTGCGCGAGCGTGTGGCCGAGCGCGGCAATGTCGCCATCCCCGCTCGCCACCGAATAGACCGTCGCGAGCGCGGCCACGGCCGTCTCGCGCGCGGCGAACGCGGGAATGAGCGCGAGGCTCATCTGCCAGTTGAAGCCGAGCGGCGCGAACGGCCATTGCAGCGCGCGGCCGAGGTAGCCCGCGATCGTGTAGTCGATGGCGGGCTGCGTCGCGCCATCGGGCGGCGAGGGGAAGGTGGAGATGAACCACATCAGCACGGTCAGCGCGAGGATGATGCCGGTGAGGCGCTTCAGGAAGATCGAGCCGCGCTCCCACAAGCCAATCGCGATATCGCGCGCGCGCGGCAGACGGTACGAGGGCAGCTCCATCAGCAGCGCGTGCTCGCCCGTGTCGCGGCGCAGTTTTTTCATCACCCAGCCCACCGCCATCGCGCCCACGATGCCGGCCGCGTAGAGCGCGAACAAGACGAGCCCTTGCAGATTGAACACGCCGAAGATCAGCCGGTGCGGAATGAATGCGCCTATCAGCAGCGCGTACACGGGCAGGCGCGCCGAGCACGTCATGAGCGGCGCGACGAGGATCGTGGCGAGCCGGTCGCGCGGGTCGGAGATGCTGCGCGTGCCCATCACGCCGGGAATCGCGCACGCGAAGCTCGAGAGCAGCGGAATGAACGAGCGGCCCGTCAAGCCCACCGAGACCATCATGCGGTCGAGCAGGAAGGCCGCGCGCGGCAGGTAGCCCGACTCCTCCAGCACGAGAATGAAGAAGAACAGTACGAGAATTTCGGGCAGAAAGCCGAGCACAGTGCCCACGCCGCCGAACAGGGCGTCGGTGACGAGGCTGCGCAGCGGGCCGTCGGGCAGCGCCGCGCCCGCCACACCGCCAAGCCAGCCGAAGCCGTCGCCGATGGCGTCGGTGAGCGGCTTGCCCAGCGAATAGACCGCCTGGAACACGAGGAACATCACCACCGCGAGAATCAGCGGGCCCAGCACCGGGTGCAGGGTGAAGCGGTCGATGGCGTCGTCGCGCGCATCGGTGGCGCGCGGCATCGTCACGGCGCCGGCGAGAATGCGCCGCACCGTGGCATGCAGGTCGTCGTCCTGTTGCGGGTTGCCTTCGTGCGAGGTGGGCACCGCATCGGTGCCCACGCGGTCGATCAGGTCGATGAGCGTCTGGGCGCCGCCGCGCCGCACGGCCACGGTCTCGACCACCGGCATGCCGAGCTCGCGCGAGAGCGTGGCGACATTCACCTGCACGCCGCGGCGCTTCGCGGCATCCATCATGTTGAGCGCCAGCACGACCGGGCGGCCCATGCGCTTGACTTCGAGCACGAAGCGCAGATGCAAGCGCAGGTTGGTGGCGTCGGCCACGCAGACGATCAGGTCGGGCGCCGCCTCGCCCGGATAGCGGCCGAGCAGCACGTCGTGGGTGACGCGCTCGTCGGGACTGGTCGAATCGAAGCTGTAGGCGCCGGGCAGATCGAGCACCTGGATATGCCGGCCGCCCGGCGTGGCGAAGCGGCCTTCCTTGCGCTCGACGGTCACGCCCGCGTAGTTCGCCACTTTCTGGCGCGCGCCGGTGAGCAGATTGAAGAGCGCGGTCTTGCCGCAATTGGGATTGCCGACGAGGGCGATGCGCAGCGATGCCTGGCTCATGCGTGGGCTCCCGTGCCGGCGTGCAGGCTCACGCTCACGCGCTGCGCCTCCGCGCGGCGCAGCGCGAAGCGCGTCGAGCCGATCTGCACGAGCAGCGGGTCGGCGCCCCACGGCGCGCGCGCCACGACGCGCACGGGCTCGCCGGGGACGAAGCCGAGGTCGCGCAGGCGCTGGGCGATGGGGTCGCGGGCCGAGGCGTCCTCGACGCGCTCGACGCAGGCAGTGGCGTTCTTGGGCAGGTCGGTCAACCGCATGGGAAATTCTGTCGTCTTGAAATGAGAACGGTTCTCATTGTAACGGCGGTGGCAGGGTTTGGGCGCGAGTCGCGCAGCGAAAACGCGATGCGGCGGGGGCGCAGGGCGGGCAGCGGGCGCCGGCGCGGGGGATCGGGTAGGTTAGGGTGTGCGCAATTGCCGCAAGCGAGCGAGCGGCTTCGCGCACTCAGTCAGGCGCGTGGATGCGCGCGTACTGGCGCGGCTGGCGGACGCGATGGCCCGGTGAACGGATCGGTCGGTGCTTTATCTCTTCAAGGCGAGAACCATGCTCGGAAATGTTCGGCAATCAGGCCTGACCGCGGTGGCGGTATCGATGTTGGGGGCGTGTGCGGTGCCATCCGCGGGGCCGGCCGGCGCCTCCATCGACCCGCCCCAGGCCGAGCGCGTGATGACGTTGAAGGCGTCGGGCGTGCAGAATTATTCGTGTGAATACGACGCGCAGCATCGTCTCGCGTGGGTATTCAAGAGCCCGCAGGCGACGCTGTACGATGCAAGCGGTCACGCGGCGCTCCGGCATGGCGCGGGGCCGGCATGGGAGGCGGAGGACGGCAGCCGCATCGTGGGGCGCGTGATTGCGCAACGGCCCAGTGAAACGCCGGCGAGCATTCCGCAGTTGTTGCTTCAAACGCATGGCGCGGGCGGCGCCGGTACGCTGTCGGCTATCCGGTACGTGCAGCGCGTGCACACGGTTGGCGGGTTGATGCCTGCCGCGCCATGCGCGACGGAGCACCAGGCCGGCAGTTCGCCTTATCTTGCCGATTACGTTTTTTACCGATAGGGGCTGGCTGCCTTCGTTTGAGTCATGAAAGGAAAGGAGAGACTTCGTGCCGAGCCTTGAACGCGCGCGACCGGCCCGGTTTATCGATGCCGTCTGGCGCATGGCGCTGCGCGCCGCATTTCCGCTCGCTCGCGCCTGGTGGCACCTGCGACGGCCGCGCCATGAGGGCGCGCTAGTCGCGATCTACGTCGGGCAGGCGCTGTTGCTCGTGAAGTCCTCGTACCGGGCCGAGTGGAATTTCCCCGGTGGCAGCATCCACGCCGGTGAGACGCCCGAAGCAGCGGCGCAACGCGAAATGGCGGAAGAGATCGGTCTCCCGCCGTATCCGCTGGTTTCCGTGGGCAGTGCGCGCGGCGACTGGGACGGGCGTCGCGATCAGGTGCATTTCTTCGAGCTGCGCCTCGATGCCATGCCCGATTTGCGGCTCGATAACCGCGAGATCGTCGCCGCGCATCTGGCCGCGCCGGAGGCGTTGGGCGGCATCGCGGTGACAGCGGCGGTTGCGGCGTATCTCCGCGGCGATTGCCGCTTTTGATTACCGCCGTTGATCACTGCAGTTGATTGCCGCCGTTATCACCGCTGCGCCATCACTGCGCGATCGGCACCGTCACGGCGGTGCCGAACCAGTGCTCGGAGATCTTCTTGAGCGTCCCATCCTGCTTCAGCGAAGTGAGCGCGTCGTTGAGCGCCTTCTCGAACTTGGGATTGCCCTTGCGGAACGGAATGCCCATGTCCTGATTGGCGCCCTTGAGCACGGCGCCGGGGCGCAGCGGCAGTTGTGATGTCTTGATGATGTACGGCAGCATCAGGCGGTCGTCGATCGTGGCGTCGATGCGTTTGGCCGCCAGGTCGCGCAGCTTTTCCGGTGCCCCCGGGTAGGTCATCACGTTGATGCCCGGCACGGCGCGCGCCATCTGGTCGTAGTTGGTCCCGAGCGTGACGCCGAGCTTCTTGTCGCCCTTGAACTCGTCGAGCGACTTGAACTCGCGCGTGTCGTCGGCGCGCTGGATCAGCTGCGCAGCGGAGTAGGTATAGGGCTGGCTGAAGTCGAGCGCCTGCTGGCGCTGCGGCGTGATGGTCACCTGATTGACGATCACGTCGAATTTCCCGGCCTGCAGCGCCGCGATGATGCCGCTCCACTCGGTGGGAATGAACTCCGGCTTGACGCCCAGCTTGGCCGCGACGGCTTTCGCGACGTCGACGTCGAAGCCCACGAGCTCACCCTTGGTGTCCCGGGAGTCGAAGGGCGGATACGTGCCTTCCAGGCCGATCTTGAGCACCCCGGCCTGTTTCACGCTGTCCAGCAGGTCTTCCGCATGGGCGGCAACGGCGGTGAGGCCGAAAGCCGATACGGCCAGTACGCTGGTAAGGAAGAGCTTCGAAAGCTTCATCACTCGTCTCCTGATTCTTCGAATAGTGGACTGCGCGATGCCGCGCGAAAGCATCTTACCCCGTCAAATTTCCGGCGCCGGCAAGGTTCCCAAAATCTCTTCAAAGGCGAGCCCGATCGCGAGCAGACGGCGGTCGCTGCCGGTGGGCCCGTCGAGCTCCAGGCCGACCGGCAGTTTCCCATCGGTTAGTCCATCGGTCAGCCCGGCCGGCAGCGCGAGGCCCGGAATGCCCGCGTTGCTCGCGGGATCGGTGTTGCGCAGATAGGCCTCCATTTCGTTCACCGGCGCGCCGCCATCGATCGACACGCTCGACGATCCGTTCACCTCGTCGATGCGCGCCGCCGCGAGGCGCGTCGTGGGAAAGAGCAGCGCATCGAGGCCGCTGGCGGCGAAGGTTTGCGCGTAGAGCTGCTGCAGCCGCGGACGCCAGACCGTCATCGCCGCGTGGTAGTCGCCGCCGCGCGCATCGGCGAGGACGGCGTCGTAGGCCGCGCGCACGTCCGGGCTCGCGATACGCGCCGCCACGTCCGCCACGGTCCGCGCGCCCGGGTGGTTCGCGTCGAGCCACGCCTGCAGGTCCTCGATCGGCTCGTGCAGCGCGATGGCCATGCTTACGCGGTCATTGAGGGCGAAGATCTCGCTCATCTCCACGGGCACGAGCGTCACGCCGGCTGCTTCGAGTTTCGCGAGCGCCGCGCGGGCCACGCGCTCGGTGGCGGCTTCCAGGCCCGCCCAGAACGGCGCGGGCAGGCCCACGCGCAGGTTCCTCACGGCGGCCTGGGCGAGCGGGCCGTGCCCGGTGATCACGCCGTCGATGAGCGCTACGTCGGCGACGGTGCGCGCCATTGGTCCGACCGTGTCGCGCGTGTGGCTGATCGGCACGACGGCGTGCGGGTCGTGGTAGCGGCGCTGCGTGCCGCCGTCGCCCACGCTCGGGCGCAAGCCCACAATGCCGCACAGCGCGGCGGGAATGCGCGTGGAGCCGCCGGTGTCGGTGCCGAGCCCCGCGGGGACGATGCGCGCCGCGATGGCGGCGGCCGTGCCGCCCGACGAGCCTCCGGGAATTCGTTCGGGATCCCGGGGATTGCGCACGGGGCCCGCGTGCGGCGCGAGATTCGTGCTCGTGATGCCGAACGCGAGCTCGTGCATGTTGGCCTTGCCGAGCACGATCGCGCCCGCGTCCACGAGCCGCTGCACCGAGGGCGCGTGGCGCGCGGGGACGAAGCCTTCGAGCGCGGGCGTGCCCGCCGAGGTTTGCAGGCCGCGCGTGTTGATGTTGTCTTTCACGACCACGGGCAGCCCCGCGAGCGGCAGGTGCGCGCGCTCGTTCGCGCCGAGCGCGTCGATGCGCTGCGCGGCGGCGAGCGCGCCTTCCACGTCGAGCGTGGTGAGCGCGTTGAGGTTCTCCAGCGCCTGCGCGCGCGCGAGCAGGGTGGCGACGTAATCCGCGGCTTTGAGCTGGCCCGCGCCGATGGCCGCGACGGCTTGCGTCGCGCTCAGTTCCAGTTGCTGGTCGACAGTCCAGGTCATGCGGTCTCCTTATCGTGCGGCCGTGTGGGGGGGGGGCGGGGCGGCACCCGCGCGCGCTACTTCTTCATGAAGCGCAGCGCGAGGCGCGCGAGCGCGGGAACGAGTGTCGGGCGCAAGAGGCGCGAGTCGTAGCCTTTCATGCGCTGCTGGTCTTCGCTAAGGCACAGCTCGATCATGTCGCGCGGCTTGAGCGAGTCGCCCAGCACTTCGCGATTGGCGGGCAGGAAATTCGAGTCGTGCGCAACGCCCTCGGCGTCGATGCCGCGTGCGATCGCCACGCGGTCCCACACCAGTTTGATCCAGATTGCCGCGACCCGCAGCGAGTGCCACGGCCGGCGCCACCAGGGCAGATTCTTGCGATACCACGCCACCCAGTTCACGAAGAACAGGATATGGCGCGCTTCTTCCTGGATCACGGGCTCGAAGGTTTCAACGAGCTCAGGCGGGAAAAATCCCGAGCGTTGCGCCGAACGGAACAGGCCGAAGGCGAAGAAACTGTCGATGCATTCGCTGTAGCCCGTGAACATCCATGCCCATTCGGAGTCTTTCGGCGGCGGATAGTCGGGTTCGGGCGCGAGCGCGATGCCGTAGGCCCTGACGAGATGCGAGAGCACGACCTTGTGGCGCGCTTCTTCGTCGCCGTCCATTTCGATGGCGGCGCGCAGGAGCGGATCGGTCAGCGTGGCGGCATAGGTTTTCACGCGGATCGACGCGCGGCCTTCGGTCTGCACGGCGATGTCCCAGATCGGCAGCGAAGTCAGGCGCCGCAGCGCATCGGGCTCGAGCTTGGGCCAGTCGAGCACGGCGGGGCGGTAGGGATCGTGGGTGTCCAGCAGCATCCGGCAGAACATCTTCCGGTGCTCTTGCGATCCAATCCTGATCGGCCCTGGCGTGTCGTGGGCCCAGTGCCGCAGCGCGGCATCCTGGTCGGCGAGGGCGCTTTCGTCGTCGCTTGCACCTTCGGCTGAATGCGTCAGGGTTTCGGACATTGGGCGTAAAGGATGACGGTGATTTGACTCCTATTCTGTCATAACTGTAAGGGAAGGGGCGGCGTCACGCGCAGCGGCGCTGCTCGTCGATCCACATGCGCGCCCAGCGGCATGCGTAGGCGAGCGCGTGGCGTTCGTCGAAAAAGTAGTCGAGCGCATCGAAGGAAACGAGCGCGCCGCGCGGGGCGCTGCGCTGCGGATCCGGTGCGCTGGATGGATCCGATGTGCCCGGTGGCGTGCCGGATGCCGTCGCTGTCTGCGATGGTGCCGGGTTGGCCGCAAGCGTGCCGATCGTGAGATTGGCGGCGTACAGGCCGTTGGGAAGCCGCTGTGCGCTCGGCGCGACTTCGTAGCCTTTGTAGCGAATAGGTGCGTTCATGGCTTCTGGACCCTGCTGGTGCGTCCTGCCTTGGTGCATATTGCGCATGGGCGCCTCGTTGCTCGTGTGCTGGTACGAGTGAAGCGTAAAAGCTGCCGCGCGCACGGGGAACCAATCATTCGTCGCAAGCTAATCACGGGTGGCCGCGAACGGTCAGCAGAATGATCCGGATGAGGCGAGATTACGGTTTGCCTTCAATGTGGATCGTGCGGCAAGGGGCGTCTGTGGGCTGGATGACGCAACGCGCGTACCTGTGTGCGCCAGCGCGCAAAGCGCGCGGGGAGCGCGCGGTTCGAGGCGCGCGAATGGCGCCCCGGAGAGGCTTCAAGCGGTAACGAATCGACGGTGACGACTTAAACGGCGACGCTCAGGCGGTCCTCGTTGCGTGCCGCGCCGGCGCCCGCCGCGATCGCGCGCGCGGTGCCGGCCTGCGAGGCCGCGCGCTGCGTATCGGACCCAGGCGCGGACCCAGGCGCGGACCCGGACGCGAACGCGAGCGCGAACTGCGCGGCCTGCTGGCCGACCGTGCAGAGTTGATCGACGACCTTCGCGTCCGAGCACTGATGCGCGCTTTCGAAGCGCGTCTCCAGCGTGTTGATGCCGGCGCCGAACGGGGTTGGCCAACCGCGCAGCGCGTGCACGATCGAGCGTAGCGAGGTGAGCACCGAGCCAGCGGCTTGCCAGCCATAGGCGGTCACGATGCAGCCCACGGCGCGGCCGTCGAGATACGGGCGCGCGTCGGCGCGCAGTTCCTCGAGCGTGTCGAGCGCGTTTTTCACGAGACCCGAGACGCCGCCGTGATAGCCGGGTGTGGCGATGATGACGGCGTCCGCCGCGCGCACGGCTTCGATCAACTCGCGCTGGGCGTCGGTGAGCGTGGTGTTTTCTGGGGCGTAATGCGGCAGGCTGTGCAGGAAGCTGCCGCCGAACAACCGCGTGCGCGCGCCGGCCTGCTCCGCGCCGCGCAGCGCGAAGGCGAGTGCGCGCTCGGTCGAGGACGCTTCGCGCGTCGTGCCGCCAATGCCGACGACGAGCGGGCGGTGTCTGGAATCGGTGATGCTCAAGGGGTGCTCCTCGGATAAGCGGTGGTGGCCCGGTGCGGGCCGTCGGCAACGCGCGGCAACGCGTGGTCTCGCTCCTGGTGCCCGATGCCGGGCGGGCGCGAGTGAAGCCTGAACCGCCATCTTAGTGAGCGCGCCGCGCCGCGCGAAACGACTTTTTTTTCTAAGGATATGTGCACGGAACGGGTTGGCTGTGCATGTCGCGGGCCATATGCATAGCTGAAAGCATTGGTTTGGCCGCTTCATGGGCGCTGCCAGAATGAAGCCGTCTCCTTGTCGATGGGACTTCGTGCCAGGCGCTTAGTCCCATCCCATGCGGAGCACATGAGCATCTCCTTGACATGGGATTGGGCCCCGCACCGCAAGGTGACGGGGCTTTTTTTGCGCGCTTTTTTGTGCGCTTTTTCGTGGGTAAGGCTGGAGAAAGCGGCGCTCAGCGCGCGCCGGAGGCGGACTGCGCCGCGGCCGGGACGGTCGGCACGAGCATGAGCGGGTTTTGAGCGCGGTGAGCGGGTGCCGCATAGCTCACTTGCAGCACGTTGCCGTCGGGGCCGATCTGCGGCGGGATGAAGGGAGCGCGGTCACGGTTCGACTTCGAGCCGCCGGCTGGCGTGCCGTTGGGCATATTGGGCAGCATCGGCACGGTGGCAGCCGAAGCGCGCAGCGCGGGCTCGGCCACCTTGCGCGTATCCACCCGCCCCGTGCTGGCGAGCTTGTGCTTCGCGCCATGGTGCGCACGGGCCTTCTTGTCGGGCGTGGCCGGACGCGCGCCGGGCGTGCGTGCCTCGGGTGGGTTCCAGACCTCGGTGTAATGTTCCCCAGCGAGCGCGGTGGATGCGAGGACGCACAGCATGGTCCCCGTCAAGATTAATCGCACGTCGTGATCTCCGTTTCGGTGAGCCAACCCGCCTTGCCGCACCGGCCTCGCGCGGCGCGTGAGGCTGGCGGGCGCGCCCGCCAGAAGGGCGGCGCAGCCCGGTACGGCAAGCGGGCGGCACGGGGAATCGGCTGCACGCACTGTACATTCGTACAGCGGTGAATGCAAACGTTTGTCGGAGCATACCGCGCCAATGTTGCGCGGATGCGGCAGCCGACGTGCGAATGTTCCTCGGGCCTGTTATGAGCGTGAACCGGCCCCCGAATCAGGCGTCGGGCGCGGCGGCGCCATGCCGGCCGAGCCAGTGGCCATAGCTGCGCGGCGAGAAGGCCACGGTGAGCACGATCATCGCGGCGATGGAGATGGCGAGCATGATCCATGCGGCGGTGAAGCTGCCGGTGAGGTCGCGCACGCGGCCGGCCACGACCGGTGCGACTGCCGCGATCACGAAGCCGAGCCCCTGCACGAACGCGACCAGGCTTGCGGCAATGCGGTGGTCGCCCGAGTGGTCGAGCGCGGTGACGAGTGAGACCGAGAAGGTTCCGCCCAGCCCCGCGCCGGCGAGCGCGACCCAGAGGAGCGGCGCGGCCTCGGGCCAGGCGGCGAGCCCTCCGATGCCGAGCAACTGGGCGGTCAGCCCGGCGATGAGCCAGGGGCGGCGATCCTTGAAGCGGGCCGCCGCGAGCGGCAGCAGAAGCGCGCAGATGGCCTGGAAGACCGTCATGGCGGCGAGCAGCGAGCCGCTGCCCGCGACGCTCGCGCCGTGCTGCTGATAGTACGCGGGCAGCCACGCCACGAGGCTGGTATAGCCGCCGTTCACGAGGCCGAAGTGCAGGCCGAGCGTCCATGCGCGGCGCTTGCGCCATACCGGCACGGGGGCGTGGCCGCTGGCGGCGGCCGGATTCGGGCTGGCCTTGGCCTGCGCGCCCGGGCGGGCGCCGTGGTTGAGCCAGACCCACAGCGCGAGCGCGGCGAGCGCGGGCAGCGCCCAGACGGCGAGCGCCGCGTGCCACGAGCCGCCAAGGCGCGCGGCCAGCGGGCTCAGGCTTGCGCCCAGGCCGCCGCCGCCCATGATCGATGCCGAAAAGAGCCCCATGGCGAGCGGCACGCGGTGCGCGAAACGCTGCTTCATCACAGCGGGCAACAGCGCCTGAATGGCTGCGACACCGGCGCCGGCCGCAGTGGCCGTGAGCATGAGCGCGCCGCCCGTCTGCGCGAACGCGCGCGCGCCGCAAGCCGCGGCGATGGCGATGAGGCCGAGCGCCACGCCGCGCGTGTCGCCGAGACGCCGCGCGAGCACGCCGGTGCCGAACGCGCCCAGCCCCATGGCGACAACCGGCAGGCTCGTGAGCAGCGAGGCGCCGTAGAACGAGAGGCCGGTGGCATCGCGGATGGTCGCCATGAGCGGGCTGATCGAGGTGAGCAGCGGCCGCAGATTCAATCCGATCGCGACGATGGCGGCATACCAGACGAGCGCGCTCGTGCGCGCCGATACGGCCGTGGCGCGCTGGCAGGAATCAAAGGGGTCGGAAGTCGTGCTCATCGGGTCAACCTTAATTGCAACTTTTGGTTGACCATTATACAAAATAATTGTCAACAATCATAATCGCTGCTGCTATGGCCGGTATAGGGCGAGAATTCGTGCCGGCGCACGCTTCGCGTATATCGCCGGGGTGCGCGCGTCGCTACAATGCCGCCTGACTCAGTCCGATTCCGTCTGCTTGCGCTTTCTCTCATGGCTTCCACCACACGATCAGCACGATCCGCCCGCGCGGGCGCGGCGCCCCAAGGCGCTCATGCCACTCACGCCGATGCGGCTGCCGACCCGCTTGCCCAGCACGCGCCGGGGCCGGGCGAAAGCGCCGACGACATCGAAGCGCTCGTCTACGCCTCGATCAATTCGGCGCTGCTGCAAGGCAAGCTCGCGCCGGGCCAGCAACTGGTGGAGCGCGAGCTCGCGGCCGCGTTCGGCTGCACGCGCGGCGCGCTGCGCAAGGTGCTCGCGCGCCTGGGCTTCGAAGGCAAGCTCGTGCTGGAGCCCAATCGCGGCGCATTCGTGCCGTCGCCTTCCGAGGAGGACATCCGCGCGACCTACCGGGCGCGCCAGGTGGTGGAGGCGGGCGTGGCCGCGAGTCTGTGCGGCGCGCTCGACGCGGGCATGCGCCGCCAGCTCGCGGCGCACGTGCGCAGCGAAAAGAAGGCGCTGCGCGAGGGCCGCGTGGACGAGGCGGTGCGCCTCGCGGGCCAGTTTCATCTGATCCTGACCGAGCTCGCGGGCGGCGCGGCGCTGGTGGCCGCGCTCGCGCAACTCGTCGCGCGCACGGAGCTCTACAAGGCGCTGTTCGATCCGTCGAAGGCCACCTCGTGCGCGCCCGACGAGCACGCGCAGATCATCGCGGCGCTGGAAGCCGGCGATCAGGCGGCGGCGCTTGCCACCATGCGCGAGCATCTGGCCGAAATCGAGGAGCGCGTGGTGCGCCAGGCGCAATTGCGCTCAGGCCGCGACCTGAAGGCCGTGTTCGCCGGTTTCGCGACCTGAGCCTGAGCGCGCGGCACGCCGGTCGCGCGTGCTCCGGCGTGACAAAGACGCCATCTCGTTGTGCCCGCAACCAGGCGGGCGTCACGCGCGCCACGTCGTCCGCTACTTCTGCTTTTCGCGTTCGCGCCGGAAAAATTCGAGCTCTTCCGTCATGGCGCGCGCGACGGCCGGGCGCTCGCGCATGCGCCGCGCGTAGTCGGCGACGGCGGGCCAGCGCGCGAGATCGATGCCCGCATACGGCGCCCAGTTGAGCACGGTGACGAGATAGGCATCGGCGACGCTGAATGCATCGAGCAGATACGTGCGTCCCGCAAGATGCGCTTCGAGCAGTGCGAAGCGCCGCTCCACCTTGTCGCGCGCATAGCGTTTCACCTCGTCTTCCACGCCTTGCCCGAGAAGCGGCACGAACACGGCCTTGTGCAGTTCCGTGCCGATGAAGCCGAGCCACTGCTGCATGCGCGCGCGTTCGCGGGTGCCGGCTGGCGGCGCGAGTTGCGCCTGCGGGAAGCGCTCGGCGATCCACGGCAGCACGGCGGTGTTTTCGGTCAGCGTCCAGCCGTCGTCATCGCGCAGCACCGGCACCTGGCCGAGCGCGTTGATGGCGTAAAAGTCGCTGCCCTCGGCCAGTTGTTTGGACTGCGTATCGACTTGAATGAAGCGGGCGGACGCGTTCGCCTCATAGAGCGCGATACGCGAGGCGAGCGAACAGGCGAGCGGGGCGAAGTACAGTTCCATCGTCATCCTCCTTGGCGGTTTTTTGTACTATAGTGAACAAAAATAGCCGTTTCAATATTTCTATGCAATCCGGTACAAAAAAGGATGGCCGCCCGCGCGGGCGGCCCCGTGCCTACGATCCCGAAGCAGCGCTCGCGCAGGCGCGCGACACCTTCTGGCACAACGGCTACGCGGGCACCTCGCTGGACGATCTGAGCGCGGCGACCGGCATGAACCGACCGAGCCTCTATGCCGCGTTCGGCGACAAGCACGCACTCTACCTGCAGACCGTCGAGCGTTATGTCGAAGCGGGCCGCGCGGCAATGGACGCGGCGCTCGGCGAGACGCTCCCGCTTGCCGAGGCGCTGTTGCGCGTGTTCGACGGCGCGCTCGCGTGGTATTTGCCGCCGCGCGCCGCGCAGCGCGGCTGCTTGCTGATCGGCACGGCGGCGGTCGAGGCGGTGGCAGACGCCGCCGTGCGCGAGCGGCTCGCGGCAGGCTTGCGCGCGTTCGATCAGGCCTTCGAGCGGCGCTTGCAGCACGCGCTGCGGCAAGGCGAATTACCCGCGGATGCGGATCCGGCGATGCTGGCGCGCGTGGCGTCGGCGCTGTTGCACAGCATCGCCTTGCGCGCGCGGGCAGGCGAGCCACGTGCTGCGCTGCGCGCGACCGCGGCGGCGGGCGTGGCGCTCATCTGCGGCACGGCGGTGCAGACCAGCGCCCCCTCGAAGGCGCGCCCGATCCGTGGCTGAGTCCATTGCTAAATCCATTGGTAAACTACGCGTCTTGCGCGATCGATGAGGGAAAGGCAATGGTGCGCTATCGGCACTACAAGGGCGGCATCTACGAACTGGTTTGCGAGGCGACGCTCGAATCCGACCCATCGGTCACGATGATCGTGTACCGGGCCGCGAACGGCACGATCTGGACGCGGCCCGCCTCCGTCTTCTTCGAGCTGGTCGAATTCGAAGGCGCGCTCGTGCCGCGCTTTGCTCCCGTCAATTAACTGTTTTTACTTGCGAGGTTTATCCCAGGATGCGTCTTCTGATTGCACTCGTTTTGCCCTGGTTGCTGTTCTTCACGATTGGCCGGCCGCTTGCGGGCATCATCTGCCTGATCCTGCAAATCACGCTGATCGGCTGGATCCCCGCCGCCATCTGGGCCGTGTATTCGCTGAGCCAATTCAAGACCGATCAGAAGATCGACGCCGCGCTTGGCCGCCGCAACTAAGTCCAAAACATGATGCGGATGAAGGAGGACCCGGCCGGTCGCGCCGGGACATTCGGCCGTTACATTCGTTACCCACGCTCACAATTCAGCAAGAACCTCCGACAGGCGCCGCTTTCTTACAGATGGAAAGGAGGTTTCGCCATGTTCAAGTACGCGCTGATGGCTGGCGCCGTTGCCCTGCTCGCGGGGTGTGCGGCACCGGGTTACGACTACGGCTACGGTCAACCCGGCTATGAGGATTACGGCTACGCGCCGGGCTATGGCGCCGCGCCTGTATATGGCGGCGTGAATGTCGGGATTTGGGGCGGTGGCGGCGACTATTATCGCGACCGCGATTACGATCGCCGCGGCTGGAATGATCGCGGCCACGGTGGTGGATGGTGGGGCCGGCCCGGCGGCGGTCGCGGTGGCGACTCGGGCGGCTGGCACGGCGGTGGTGGCCATGGCGGGGATTCGAACGGCTGGCATGGCGGCGGTGGCCGCGGCGGCAATTCGGGCGGCTGGGCTGGCGGTGGCGGCCGTGGTGGTAATTCGGGCGGTTGGGCTGGCGGCGGCGGTCGCGGTGGCGGCGGTCACGGTGGCGGTTCGGGCGGCTCGCGCGGTGGCGGTGGTCGCGGCGATGGCGCGGAAATCCGGGAAAGCCGTCACTAACGACTGCGGCACCAGAACGCCAACGGTAGAAACGATCAGGCCCGCCGCTCGTGAGAGCGGCGGGCCTGATTGGTTTCAGCGCTGCCGGGCGAGGTCAGTAACGGGCTAACCGCGCCCGCGTGATCGCCCCTTCAAGGGCGCTCGCCGAACCGGTTACTGACTCGACTGCGACGTGCCGGACGTCGACGGGCCGTAAGCCGTATTGGCCTTGCTGGCGGCAACGCGCGCTTCGGCAGCCTGAATGTTCTCCGGATAGTGCATCCAGTCGCTCGGGTCGTAGCCCGCTGCGCGCAGTTCGGCAAGCTCGGCGCGAACTTGCGCGCGCGTGACGGGTTGCTGTTGTTGCGATTGTGCGAACGACAGCGCCGGAACGGCGATGATGGCGGCCACGACCGCAGCCTTGATAAGCGAATTCATAACTAAAGACCTCCGAGTTCATTTTTAAAGGGCTCGCACGACGGCGTGACCCATGGACGCACTTTAGGCTCTCTGAACATAAGGGTAAATACCAATAAAACGAATTCAGTGTTCTTCTGGCGACAACAATCCTCGGCCTGTTCCGTTGGATTATTTCGCTTCTGGGGCCGGATGAGATGGGGGTTCCGGAGCCGCATCCGTGCCGCGCTGCGCGCGCATTATTGCGAAATTTGCAACTGGAATTCGCCGCGATCGTGCTATATCCGGCGTTCGCGCTTGCCTAGAATCCAGTCGACGCCTGCGATGTGCGACGCAATGCAGCATGCCAGGCGATTCGTACAATTCCGGAGGTAATCGTCATGAAGTCGCTCATTCAAGCCGTTGTCATCGCCACTGCCTGCGCCGCGCCGCTGGCCGCTTTCGCTCAATCCGATCAGGGCCTCACGCGTGACCAGGTGCGCGCGCAGCTCGTCGAGTTCCAGCAAACCCAGCGCAATCAGAACGTCGTCTCGACGGCTGTGAATGCGCCCGTCACCCAAGGTGACAGCTCGTATGGCGGCGTGAGCAGCTCGACGTCGATGGCCGGCGCGCACTATGTTTCCGAAGCGGCGCGCAAGGGCCCGCAATCGGTGTACTTCGGCGGTCAGTAAGCCTGCCCTCCCGGGCGCCGCACGCCCGGGCGCCGCACAAGAGAACCGGCCCGCGATGTGACGTCGCGGGCCGGTTTCGTTTTCAGCGGACTTTAAAAGCGGGCGTGGCCCACTACAAAAGCTCGGCCTCGGGCACGTCGAGCACGAGGTCCGTGCGGGCCACGGCGACGCAACTGAGCACATAACCCTCCGCCTTTTCCTCGCGCGACAGGCCCGGCCATTCGATCGTGAAGCTCGCCTCGCCGCTCACTACGCGGCATAGACAGGTGCGGCAGGTGCCGTTGCGGCACAGGCGCGGCAGGCGGATGCCGGCGAAGGCGGCGGCCTCGAGCAGCGTGAGCTCGGGCGGCGCCTCGAACGTGCGGCCCAGCGGCTCCACGCGCACGAGCGGCACCGGTGACGCGGCCGGCGAGTCCACGGCGCCGCTGGCGGTGGCGCTCGCGGTGGCGCACTGGCCGTTACCGGCGTCGGCGCGGCTGGCGCTTTCGCTTCTTGCGTCGCTTCTTGCGTCGATTTTTTCGTCGCTTGCGCGCGGGTTCGAATCGCCGGCACTCATGAGACCGATACCCCCAGCAAATGGCCCGCACCGGCCGTGAACGCGGCGGCGGCGAGCCCGATGGCGATCTGCCGGAACGCCGAGAACGCCGCGCTGCGCCCATTGAATAGCGACGTGAACACGCCGACGGCCGCGAGCCCGAGCGCGCTCAGCACGACGCACTGGACGATGGCCGCCGTGCCGTGCGCCCACAGGAACGCCGCCGCGGGAAACGCTGCGCCGAGCGCAAACAGGCAGAACGACACGGCCGCGGCCGTCCACGGATTGCCGCCCAGTTCTTTCGGATCGATGCCCAGCTCTTCGCGCGCGAGCGTGTTGAGGGCCTCGTTCTTGTCGCGCATGATCTGCGCGGCCACGCGGCGGGCTTCGTCGGCGTCGATGCCCTTCGCCTGATAGATGAGCGCGAGTTCGTGGCGCTCGGCATCGGGCGTGTGCTCGAGTTCGTCGGCCTCCTTGGCGAGTTGCGTGCGCGCGAGTTCGCGCGCATTGGTCACCGAGAGCCATTCGCCGAGCGCCATGGAGCACGCGCCCGCCACCAGCCCGGCCAGGCCGGTCAGCAGGATCGCGCGGTTGGCGCTGCCCGCGCCGGCCACGCCCATGATCAGGCAGAAGTTCGAGACCAGCCCGTCGTTGGCGCCGAGCACGGCGGCGCGCAAGTCGTTGCCCGAGGTCGCGCTCTTGTGCCACGACTCCGCGCCGGCGATCTGCGCGCCCCGCGACTGGCCGTGCGCGCGCTTGCTCGCCACGATCGACTGCACGATGGCCGCGTGCTGATGCTCTTGTGCCGAGAGCGTCTCCGCGCCGGGTTCGCGCGCGTAACGGTCGCGGTCGGCGTACTCCGCGGCGGCGACGGTGGGCAGCACGAGCGAGGGACCGAAGACGCGCGTGAGCGTCTGCAGGAGATGCGTTTTCGCGCTGCGCCGGTGCGCGCGCACGCGCACGCCATTGGCGGCGAGCTTGTCGTGCCAGACCTGGGCGTGCTCGCGCTCGGACGCCGCGAGCTCGGCGAAGATCTTGCTCCGGCCCGCGTCCTTTTCGACGGCGCTGAGCGTGTCGTAGACGGCGGCGCTGTCGAGTTCGTCGGCGAGGTTGCGCCGGTAGCGGTGGAGTTCCTGGGCTGAGGCCATGATGCGCGTGGGGGATTCGTTCCAGCGAAGCTTAACCTGGCTTTGGGCCTGTCATTGGCGGGAACAGGCCCTCATCCGCCTTGCGCGATGCGCGTGCCCCGCGTGCCTCAGCGCCGCCGCAGATGCCGGTACACCGTGTTGCGCGCGAGCCCCAGTTCGCGCGCCGCCGCCGAGACGTTGCCGTCGTGGCGCGAGAGCGCGTCGTCGATCAGGCGCGCCTGCCAGTCCGAGAGGCGGGCGGGGCGCGAGGCGTGCGCGCTTTCCTGCGGCGCGTGGGGCGTGAAGGTCGCCGGGTGCGAGGCCCGGGCGGGCGTTTCCTGGCTCGCCGTGGCCGGGGTGCTGGCGCCGTCGTCGTCGCTTGCGGCCGGCGCGCAGTCGTACGCGAGATCCTCGGGCAGATGCACGAGGTCGATGGCGTCCTCGCCTTCGGCCATGATCGCGGCGGTGCGCAGCACGTTCGCGAGTTGCCGCAGATTGCCCGGCCAGCGGCAGCGCGCGAAGCACTCGCGCACTTCGGGCGTGATGCGCGAGGGCGCGTCGTGGATTTCGCGCTGCACGTGAGCCAGCACGCGCGAGACGAGCACGTCGAGATCGCTGCGCCCGGCCAGCGGCGGCAGCGTGACGGCGAGCCCGTTGATGCGGTAGTAGAGGTCCTCGCGGAAGGTGCCCGCGCCGATCATCGCGCGCAGGTCGCGGTGCGTCGCGCAGACAATGCGCAGGTCGACCGGCACCGCGCGCTCCCCGCCGAGCGGCACGACGGCGCGCTCCTGCAGCACGCGCATGAGCCGCACTTGCTGCGCGAGCGGCATGTCGCCGATCTCGTCGAGAAACAGCGTGCCGCCGTGCGCCTGCACGATCTTGCCCGCGCTGCCGCGGCGCTTCGCGCCCGTGAACGCGCCGTCTTCGTAGCCGAACAGCTCGGCTTCGATCAGCGTGTCGGGCAGTGCCGCGCAGTTGAGCGCGACGAACGGCGCATCGCGGCGCGGCGAGTCCTGATGCAGCGCCCGGGCGAGCCATTCCTTGCCGGTGCCGGTGCGGCCGAGCACGAGTACGGGAATGTCGCGTCCGCGCACGCGGGAAACGCGCTCCAGCACGGCGGCCATGCGCGCGTCGCCGGTGTCGAGGTCGGCGAGCGTGGGTTGCCAGGCGGCCGCGCGCGGGCGCGTGCCAGCCGGCGCGGCGCCTGCCGGGTCGCGCTCGCGCGGGCGTTGGCCGCGCTCGGGCCAGGCCGGCTGCGCGCCCACCACTGCCGCGCCCGGCGTGCCGCGCGCGAGCACGCGCACGCCGCTCGGCAGCGTGAGCGGGATGGGGTCGCTGCGCGTGCTCATGAGTTGCTGCATGACCGCCGCGAACGGCTGGCCGAACAGCGCCTCGAAACCGCGCTGCTGCAGCGTCGCGAGCGACGCGCCGAACTGGAACAGCGCGCTGCGATTGGCGCACAGCAGGGTGCCGTCGGCGGCGAACGCGGCCAGCCCCTCGTAGAGCGTACCGATGAATTCCGCGCGCGCATGAAACTGCAGGCGGATGGCGCCCGCGAATTCGGTGTCGAACAGATGGTTCTCGATCATCTGCGCCGACATGCGCACGAGCGCGAGCGTGTGCTTGTGAGAGCCGTGCAAGCCCTGTGGCGCGCCGCTCACGTCGAGCGCGCCCAGCGTGCGGCCCCACGGATCGGCGATCGGCGCGCACGAGCAGGTGAGGATGTGGTTCGCGTGCAGGAAGTGCTCGCCCGCGTGGACGGTAGTGGGCTGGCCGTCCACGAGCGCCGTGCCGATCGCATTTGTGCCGCGGTCGCGCTCGGCCCACGAGACGCCCGGGCGCAGCGCCACGCGCCGGGCTTTCTCGACAAAATCGGTGTCGCCGAGGCTGTGCAGGATCACGCCGTTGCGGTCGGTGAGCAGCACCATGCTCTCGGTATCGACGATCTGCGCGTGCAGCGCATCCATCACGGGCCGCGCCTGGGCGTAGAGCGTGCGGTTCGTGTCGATCAGCTCGCGCAGATCGACGCGGCCGAGCGGCTGGAATTCCGGCGCCTCGGATACGCGCAGGCCGATGGCGCGCGAGCGCGCGTGCGCCTGGGCGATCATGTCCGCGCGAGCCGCTTCGGGGGGCTTGACGGTGGCGGAGGGGTGTCGGGTCACGCGTGTCTCCAGTCTTGATTCGATGCCGCGCGGGCGCTGCGCAGCATGGGCGGGCCGCGCCGGGCGCCGGTATCGGTCTCGCGGCGCGATGCGGTGCGGTGGGCCGTATGTGGCATCGCAGCATCGCGGCGCGCGCCGATATTGGTTGGCGGTGCCGGTCGGGCCATGGTACAGGAAGCCCGGCGTGCGCCAAATCGGGGCGATTCCGGGCTAATCACCGTCAATCCGGGTGATGGACGGGCGCTTGCGGGCGGTGCGGCAGCGCGTGTGCTCGCGGGCATCCGCGCGCGCCTCATGCGCGGCTTGCCTTTACGCGCGCGAGTGCCAGGATGAAGACAGGGGCGCGTGTGTGCGGCGTCCCGGCGGCGGCGCGGCGATATCACAGGGTCTTTGGCGCCGCTGCGGCTTCCTTGCGGAGGGCCGTCATGGTCCAAGGCGAATTGAGGATCCTGGTGGCGGCGCTCGCCGTCTTTGCCGCGCTGGCGGGTCTCGCGGTCGCGATCCACGGGCTGCTCTTCGACGAGCACCGCGCCGTGCTCTACGGCATGGCGATCGTGGCGTGCGGCATCGTCGCGTTCGTGGCGATGCTCACGGTGCACCCGAAAGACGTGGAGATCGAGCATCGCCAGCATCGCGAGTCGTGAGTTCGCGCGGCGGGTTTGCCAGACCGGGTACCCGAAGCGCCGCCCTGGCAGGTGCGCGGCGCGCGGTGTTGCAGTGCGCCATGCCGCGCGCGGCGGGGGGCGGGAGAAGCCGTTTGCGCGCGCAACGAGCGGATTCGCAAAACGCTGAAAAACCCCGGCCATGAAGGTCTTTTCGCGCGTGTGACAAAGTCGGCCTTGCGGGTCGCGGGAAGTGTCCTAAAGTGAATCCAGACGGCCGCCGCAATCGTGTCGAGCGTAGCGACACTTGCGGCGGTCCGCATTTGATCCGCGCGTATGCCGGAGGAGCATCGAAAGGCGCGGCCCGCTCACCTTCAACCTAAGGCCATTCTCATGCAGATCCTGTTTCCGAATGAGGTGCCCGAATACTCGGGACCCGACTTGACCTTGGCGTTTCCGGCAATGATCGATGGGGAGCGGGTGGAATGTACGATCACGGCGGCGGCGCTGGAGGACCATTTCGGCGCGGCTTCGACGCGCGCCGAAGACATGCTCGACGCATTCGATCACCATCGCGAGCGCATCGAGGCGGTGGCGCGCCGCCTGCTCTCCGACACGCGCGCGCAATGCCTTACGCTGCGCAGCGGCTATGTGCGCTTCGTGCAGGCGCACGCGGCGTGACATCCTGAGCGTCCAGCCTTTGGTGTAGTGTTTTGAAACGCCCCGCAACCTCTTTGAGGTTGCGGGGCGTTTCCGTTTGGCGCGCGCTTGCGTGCGGGTCAGATCATGCGGCGCAGCGTGTTGTCGCGGAACATCACGTGGTGCGCAATGGCCGCGAGCGCGTGCAGGCCGATGATCCAGTAAAACGCGTTGCCGATCAGCTCGTGCGCCGCCTTGATGGCCTTGCGCGCGACCGGGTCCGCGCCCACCAGCACGATCTGCAGGTCGACGCCCGCGAGCGTGACCGGCTTGCCGCCCGTATTGATCGTCAGGATGCCGAGCAGCGGCTGCACGAAGATGAACACGTAAAGCGCCACGTGCACGAGCCGCGAGAGGAACGTGAGCAGGCGGTTCGAGTCGATGTCCTGCGGCGCGCCTTCCCACATGCGCCATATGAGACGCAGCACGGCGAGCGCGAGCACGAGCGTGCCCGCCCAGTAGTGCACGTTGTTCCAGAGCACGCGGCTGTCCGAGCCCTTGGGGCCGCGTATTTCGATGGCGAGATAGGCGAGCGCGACGAGCAGGAAAACGGCCCAGTGAAAGAAGATCGCGGGCTTCGAGTAGCGTTCGGCGGAAGCGGGGTACGTGGCCACGGGACGGCTCCTTGGTGCGTGGATTGTTATCGTCGGGTATCCGTATGATAAGGAGGACGGCGCGCAGCGGGCGTTTGCGTGGCCGGAATTCTTGACATGCCTCTCACCCGCTCCACGCGGCCGGCGCGCACGATGCGCCGCGCCAGGGCAGGCGGGCGGCCTGCGGCCCGAACCGGTCCGGACCGCGCGCCGCCGTGGCGCTTACTCCGAGCCCAGGTAGAAGTAGCGGAACAGGAACACTGCCGCGATGATCCAGACGATCAGGCGCACCTGGCGCGCGCGGCCCGTCAGCAGCTTCAGGCCCGCATACGAGATGAAGCCGAAGGCCACGCCATTGGCGATCGAATACGTGAACGGCATCGCGAGCGCCGTGAGCGCGGCGGGCACGACTTCGGTGGCGTCGTCCCAGGGCAGCTCGGCGAGCTCGCGCAGCATCAGGCACGAGACATAGAGCAGCGCCGGCGCCGTGGCGTAAGCGGGCACCACGCCCGCGAGCGGCGCGACGAACAGGCTCGCGAGGAACAGCACGGCCACGGTGAGCGCCGTCACGCCGGTGCGTCCGCCCGCCTGCACGCCCGAGGCGCTTTCGATATAGGCCGTGGTCGACGAGGTGCCGAGGATCGAGCCCGCGAGAATCGCGGTGCTGTCCGCGAGCAGCGCGCGGTTCAGGCGGTGCATCTTGCCGTGCACGAGCAGGCCCGCGCGGTTGGCCACGCCCATCAGCGTGCCGGTGGCGTCGAACAGCTCGACGAGGAAGAACACCAGCACCACGTTCAGGATGCCGGTCGAGAGCGCGGCCTTGACGTCGAGATGCGCGAAGGTCGGCGCAATCGAGGGCGGCGCCGAAAAGATGCCGTGGAATTCGTTACCGCCGAAGAAGAACGAGTGGATCGTCACGCCCACGATGCCGATCAGGATCGCGCCGCGCACCTTGAGCACGTCGAGCGTGACGATCACGAAAAAGCCGACGATCGCGAGCAGCGTGTGCGGGTCGTGCAGGTTGCCGAGCTCGACGAGCGTGGCCGGGCTGGCGACGATCACGCCGGACGTCTTGAGCGAGATGATCGCGAGAAAGAGGCCGATGCCGGCCGTGATCGACACGCGGATCGAATGCGGGATCCCGTTGATGATCGCCTCGCGCACGCGCAGCAGCGTGACGATGAAGAACAGGCACCCGGAGATGAACACCGCGCCCAGCGCCGCCTCCCACGTGAAGCCCATGCCCTTGACCACGGCGTACGCGAAGTACGCATTCAGGCCCATGCCGGGCGCGAGCGCGATCGGGTAGTTCGCGTAGAGCCCCATGATGATCGAGGCGAGCGCCGAGACGAGGCAGGTGGCGACGAAGACGGCGTCCTTGGGCATGCCGGCGTCGCCGAGAATCGCCGGGTTCACGAAGATGATGTACGCCATCGTGAGGAAGGTGGTGAAGCCGGCGAGCACTTCGGTGCGCAGGTTCGTGCCTGCTTCTTCGAATCCGAAATAGCGTTTGATGGCGTCCATGAAGGTCGGGCCCTCGAGAGTCGTGCGGGTTGATTTGATTTGTTCTGGCGCTCGGCGCGGGCCACGGGCGGTGGGGGCGTTGCCAGGGCCGGTTCACGCGTTTACGGGCGCGATTGTAAACAATTGTCCGGCAAGCGCAGAGAAGCTCGAGCGAACGTGGAACGGCCGCAACAGTTTGCGGTGCATCAAATGCGGGGGGCGCGCGCGTGGGCGGCAAAAAGCACAAAGCGGGAGCCTCGGTCTGTCCTTGCGGACGGATCGACGCTCCCGCCGAGGGGAGGGGCTGCGGCGCGTGCGCTTACTGCGCCGCTTGCGGTAGCGCGCCCGAGGCGCGCCGTTGCGCGACGATCGCCGCGGCGCGCTGCGCGTTCTCGGGGTAGT
Organism: Paraburkholderia sp.; assembly: GCA_031286755.1. Lineage (GTDB taxonomy): Bacteria > Pseudomonadota > Gammaproteobacteria > Burkholderiales > Burkholderiaceae > Paraburkholderia. Next base: position 2,592 of record JAITTX010000171.1, on the reverse strand, counting down.
GCAGCCAGTCGAGCGGGTCGTAGCCCGCCGCCCGCCACGCGGCGAGGTCCGCGCGCACCTGGGCGCGCGTCAGCGGACCCGACGGGCCGTTCGGCTGCGCCACCGCGCTCGCCGAAGCGGCGCAACAGGCCGCGGTCAGCAAGCCGAGCGCCACACGTGAAAGAGTGTCCATGGCAATGCCTTTTTGCCTTGGGGATAACCCTGAAATTATAGGTCTTATCTCGTTAACAAGAAGGTCGGCAATGAGAAAGGCGCGCTTGCCGCGGGCCGGTCGTTCCGCCGCGTTCAGCGCGCTTTTCGCTCGACTTCCGGAGCAACTTCCGGAGTAATTTCAGCGCGCCTTCGAAGCGCGCCGTTCGCGCATCTGCCGGTACTCCGCAGGCCGCAGGCCGGTCCATTTGCGGAACGCGCGATGGAACGCGCTCGGCTCCGCGAAACCCACGGCGGCCGCAACGTCGGCGACCGGGCGCGCGGGATCCTGCAACGCCGCGAGCGCGAGGTCGCGGCGCAGTTCGTCCTTGATCGACTGGCAACTGTGCCCTTCCTGGCGCAGGTGCCGGCGCAAGGTGGCGGGCGCGACGTTCAGGCGTTGCGCGATGGCGTCGGCGTCCGGCCAGGCGTGGGCGGGCAGGGCGCGCAGCGCGCGTCGCACGCGCGCCGCGAACGAGGCCGGATTGCGATACTTCACGACGAAGTTGCCGGGCGCGTTGCGCAGGAACGCGCGCGCCGAGGCGGGCGTCTGGATCACGGGCAGATCGAGGAACGCGGGCGCGAGGTCGAACCACGAGTCGGGCTGATCGAAGGCCATGTCCTCGCAGATCATGAGCTGGTACTCCTGCGCATCGGGCGGCGCCGGGCAGCGAAAGCGGGCCGAGAGCACCGGAATGCGCCGCCCCACGAGCCAGCAGAGCAGCCCGTAGACGAGGATGAACCACGTGGCGTAGGCGAACATCGCCGGCACACCCGTGCCCGCGCGCTGGCGGAACGCAATGCGCACGCGTGTGGCGTCGATGTCGATCTCGCCTGCGAGGTCGTCGAGCACGAGGCGCATGAACTGCACGGTGCGCTGCAGCGCCTGGCGGCCCGTGGGCGCGCCCAGCGCCGCGCGCGTCATGGCGATGAAGCTCCCGCTCTTCATGGCGTGCGAGTCCTGGCCGAGGAATTCGTCGTCGAGCGCGCGCGCGAGGCCCGACCACAGCGCGCCGTACTGCGCGGCGCTCACGCGCGCCCGCGGCGCGTCGAGCGCGTGCGCGGCGATGCCCGCCGCCTCGACGATGGGCGTCACGTCGAGCCCTCGCGCCCGCGCCAGTGTCTCGCGCACGAGGCTCATCGCGATTGTGCCTTTTTCGCTCACTTTGCTGGTTTGCCCTGACTGCAAGGATCGGCTTCCGGTGGGGTAACTGGCGATATTATGGCAAATTCGCTCAGCCAATTTGAGCGTGGCGGGCATCGAATGCGCGCACGCGGATGCCTAAACTTTTCGTAGACCTTGCAGCAGCGGCTGCACGGCGCGACAGTGGATGCACCGAACGCGCGTCTCGCGGCGCGAGCGCGCGGGCAAGACAGGAAGGGGACACAGATGGACGAGTTCTATACCGACGACCAGCGCATGATTCGCGACGCCGCGCGCGACTTCTCGAGCGAGCGCCTCGCGCCCAACGCGGCGCAATGGGATCGCGACGGCAAGCTGCCCGACGAGGTGGTCGCACAACTGGGCGAGCTGGGCTTTCTCGGCATGATCGTGCCGCAGGAGCAGGGCGGCTCCTATACCGACTACGTGGCCTACGCGCTCGCGATGGAGGAGATCGCCGCGGGCTGCGCTTCGTGCGCGACGCTCGTGAGCGTGCACAACTCGGTGGGCTGCGGGCCGATCCTCCAGTACGGCACCGACGCGCAGAAGGACCGCTGGCTCGCGAAGCTCGCGAGCGGCGAGATGATCGGCGCGTTTTGCCTGACCGAGCCGCAGGCCGGCTCCGAGGCCAGCAACCTGCGCACGCGCGCCGAGTTGCGCGACGGCCAGTGGGTGCTCAACGGCAATAAACAGTTCGTCACGAACGGCTCGCGCGCGAGCCTCGCGATCGTGTTCGCTGTGACCGATCCCGACGCGGGCAAGCGCGGCATCTCGGCCTTCGTCGTGCCCACCGATACGCCGGGCTTCAACGTGGGGCCGCACGAGAAGAAGATGGGCATTCGCGCCTCGGACACCTGCCCGATCTCGCTCGTCGATTGCGCGATTCCCGAGGAGAACCTGCTCGGCCAGCGCGGCGAAGGCCTCAAGATCGCGCTCTCGAATCTCGAAGGCGGGCGCATCGGCATCGCGGCGCAGGCACTCGGCATCGCGCGCGCGGCCTTCGATGCGGCGCGCACTTATGCGCACGAGCGCGTGCAGTTCGGCGAGCCGCTGATCCGGCATCAGAGCGTGGCGAATATGCTCGCCGACATGCACACGCGCATCAACGCCGCGCGCCATCTCGTGCATCATGCGGCGAAGCTGCGCACGCTCGGCAAGCCGTGCCTTTCCGAGGCTTCGCAGGCCAAGCTCTATGCGTCCGAAATGGCCGAGGAAGTGTGCTCGCACGCGATCCAGATTCA
>JAITTX010000166.1 GCA_031286755.1 Paraburkholderia sp. | reverse complement strand
GCGGGCCACACCGAGGCGGGCTGCGACTTCACGGCGCTCGCGGGCCTCACGCCGGCGGCGGTGATCTGCGAGGTCATCAAGGACGACGGCACGATGGCGCGCCTGCCCGATCTCATGGAATTCGCGCAGGAGCACAACATCAAGATCGGCACCATCGCCGACCTGATCCACTATCGCAGCCGCACCGAGTCGATCGTCGAGCGCGTGGCCGAGCGCACCATGCATACCGCCCACGGCCCGTTCCGCGCGGTCATGTACGTCGACCACCCCACGCGCACGCCGCACATCGCACTCGTGCGCGGCACGCCCAAGCCGGGCGAGGACACGCCGGTGCGCGTGCACGAGCCGCTCTCGGTGCTGGATCTGCTGGAAACGGGCTCGTCCACGCACTCGTGGACGCTCGACGCCGCCATGCGCGAAATCGCCGAGCGCGATCTCGGCGTGATCGTCATGCTCAATTGCGGCGACACCAAGGAACATCTGATCGACGTCTTCAAGGCGTTCGACCAGAAGGAGCGCGCGGAGGCACTCGCCCGCCGGCCCGTGGACTTCAAGACCTACGGCATCGGCGCGCAGATCCTGCGCGAGCTCGGCGTGGGCCGCATGCAGGTGCTCTCCAAGCCGCGCCGCCTCGGCAGCATGTCGGGCTACGGCCTCGAAGTCACCGGCTTCGTGCCGATGCCGGGCAGCGAAACCGAAGCACCCTGCCCGCCGGAAACGGCAGACCGTGCAGCGCATTAAGCCGCAGCCCCCACTTCACGCGTCACCACGCTCAACCGAACCTACGGACAACACATGGAAATCGGACAATACCAACCGAATCTCGACGGCGACGGACTGCGCATCGGCATCGTTCAATCGCGCTTTAACGAACCCATCTGCAACGGCCTCGTCGACGCCTGCATCGAAGAGCTCGAGCGCCTCGGCGTCACGGGCGAGGACGTGCTCCTCGTCACCGTGCCGGGCGCGCTGGAAATTCCGCTCGCGCTGCAAAAGCTCGCGGAGAGCGGCCAGTTCGACGCCCTGATCGCGCTCGGCGCGGTCGTGCGCGGCGAAACCTATCACTTCGAGCTCGTCTCGAACGAAAGCGGCGCGGGCATCTCGCGCATCGCGCTCGACTTCGGGGTGCCGGTCGCCAACGCGGTCCTCACGACCGAGAACGACGAGCAGGCCGTCGCGCGCATGACCGAGAAGGGTCGTGACGCCGCGCGCGTCGCAGTTGAAATGGCGAACCTCACGGTCGCGCTGGAGCAACTCGACGGCGACGACGAAGAAGACGAGGAAGACGAAGAGGAACAGCAATGAAGAGCGCGCGCCGCCGCTCCCGCGAACTGGCCACGCAGGGCTTGTATCAGTGGCTGCTGTCGGGTGTGCCCGCCGGCGAGATTGACGCGCAACTGCGCGGTTCGCAGGGCTACGACAAGGCCGACCACGAGCACCTGGACGCCCTCCTGCACGGCGTGATCCGCGAGTCGGAGGAACTCTCCGCCGTGATCGCTCCGTGCCTGGACCGCCCGATCGAGCAGCTCTCGCCCGTCGAGCGCGCCGTGCTGCTCGTGGCAACCTACGAGTTCAAGCACCACGTGGACATTCCGTATCGCGTCGTCATCAACGAGGCGGTGGAGCTCACGAAGACTTTCGGCGGCTCGGACGGCTACAAGTACGTGAACGGCGTGCTCGACAAGCTCGCGGCGCAACTGCGCGCCACCGAGGCTCAGGCCGCCCGCAAGTCGTAATGGTTGTCATGGCATGAGGCGCGCGCAGCCAGGCCTTCGGGCTGCCGGCTTCGCGCGCGCCGCATTGCCTCCGCAAGCACTGGAAACACCCGCATGAACACCGTTGCCGAACCGCTGCTGCGGCTTGCTGCGCGCGTCGACGAGATCCAGCCTTTCTATGTCATGGAACTGGCGAAGGAAGCCGCGAAGCTCGAACGCGCCGGACGCGACATCATCCACATGGGCATCGGCGAGCCGGATTTCACGGCGCCCGAACCCGTCGTCGAGGCCGCCGCCGCCGCGCTGCGCCGCGGCGTCACGCAATACACGAGCGCGCTCGGCATTCACGCGCTGCGCGAGGCCATCGCCACGCATTACGAGCACGCGTACGGCCTGAAGGTCGACCCCGCGCGCATCGTCGTGACGGCGGGCGCCTCGGCGGCGCTGCTGCTTGCCTGTACAGCGCTCGTCGACCGCGACGACGAAGTGCTCATGCCCGACCCGTGCTATCCGTGCAACCGGCACTTCGTGGCCGCCGCGGAAGGCAAGCCGGTGCTCGTGCCGAGCGGTCCGGAAGCACGCTTCCAGCTCACCACCGCCGACGTCGAGCGCCTGTGGACGCCGCGCACGCGCGGCGTGCTGCTCGCCTCGCCGTCGAACCCCACCGGCACGTCGATCGAGCCCGACGAACTCGGGCGTATCGTAAAGGCCGTGCGCGCGCGCGGGGGCTTCACGATCGTCGACGAGATCTATCAAGGCTTGAGCTACGACGCGCGCCCCGTCTCCGCCCTCTCCTTCGGCGACGACGTGGTGACCGTGAACAGCTTCTCGAAGTACTTCAACATGACCGGCTGGCGTCTGGGCTGGCTCGTGGTGCCGCCCGCGCTGGTCGGCGCATTCGAAAAGCTCGCGCAGAACCTGTTCATCTGCGCGTCGGCGCTCGCGCAGCATGCAGCGCTCGCCTGCTTCGAGCCGCCAACGCTCGAAATCTACGAAGCGCGCCGGCTGGAGTTCAAGCGCCGCCGCGACTTCATCGCGCCCGCGCTAGAGTCGCTCGGCTTCACGGTGCCCGTGATGCCCGACGGCGCGTTCTACGTCTACGCGGACTGCTCGAACGTCAATCACCCGGCCGCCGGCGACAGCGACGCGCTCACGCGCGCCATGCTGCACGACGCGGGCACGGTGATGGTCCCGGGCATGGACTTCGGCGTGGCCGCGCCGCGCAAATATGTGCGGCTCTCGTATGCCACGGCCTACGAGCGGCTCGAAGAAGCCGTCGGGCGGCTGCGGACGTTGTTCGACCGCTGATCCCCCCTTACCGCTGCCAGACCGGCAGACATGAAAAAAGGCACCCGAGGGTGCCTTTTGTTTGATCCGGCCTTTCCTGCTGGCCGGAGCCTGCGATGCCTTAAATCACACGCCTTACGCGCCGAGTTCGGACTGGCTGTGCTTCTGGGCCGCCGTGCTGGCGCCGTTGTTGGCGTCATCCTGATCGGGCGCCGCCTTATCGGATGCCGCAGGCTTCTCCACCAGCGCATGCGCGTTATCGAGCGTCACGTGCACGCGCTTCTCGCCATTGGCGCTAGCCACCTTCTGGACCGACGACGTGCTGGCCGTAGTCGTGACGGGCGCCTGGGGCGCGTTGATCGGCACGTTGCGGCCGCGGGCCACGTCGCGCAGACGTCCGCGCTCGGCCATGACCTTGGCGCCGTAGCCGCCGTCATCCGGCGAAGTCGAGCCCACATACAAGCGCAAGCCGCCCGGCAGCGAGCCGCCGCGCGCGATGCAGTCCTTCAGGACCAGCGCGCCGACCTTGATGTTCGCGAGCGGATCGAGCGCCGCGCTCTGGCCGCCGAAGTACTGGAACTTGTCCGAATGGACCTTCGACATGACCTGCATGAGGCCCTGCGCACCCACGCCGCTCTCGGCGTACGGATTGAAGCCCGATTCGATCGCCATGACGGCGAGCAGCAGCAGCGGATCGAGCCCCACTTCACGGCCAGTGTCGAAGGCTGCCTTCACGAGTTCGCCAACCGGCTCCTGCGCCACGCGGTAGCGGCGCGCGATATAAGTGGCAACCAGTGCCTGCTCGCGCGCCGAAACCAGCACGCGGTCGTCGCGCGCATCGGGTGTGATGCGCTGCGAAGGAATCATGCGCGCCAGCGTGCTGACGCTCGGCAGCGAACGCGGATCGAGACCGTTGAGCGTGACCGCGTCGAGCGTGGCCATGCCGCCTTTGGAGACGCTGTTCGCGACGTGGTCGACCGCGCCGTTGGAGCCGGCGGGCGTCACGTTCTGGGCAAGCGCGCCGGCATTGGGAAGAAGCGCCGCGGGCAGCGTCGCACCGTTGGTGTCGACGTTGCTGTCTTCGTTCGCCGCAAGCTTGGGCGGCACGACCGCGGGTAGCGGATTGCCTTGCAGCAGGCGCGCGGGACCTGCCTGCACGGCAGCGGAAACAAAGGGCATCATGCGCGCAGCCAGCGTGCCGCGCCATGAGGGCAGCAACCAGATAGCGAGCGCAACCAGGACGGCGCAACCGCCCACAATGCTGAACAGGTGATGGCTCAGACGCGTGCCACGTCGCAGTAGCGCACGCAGCCCCGAAGCGAAACGCTCGTCGGCGCGCCACCACGATAACCAGGTATTCATCTAACAGATCTCCCATGTTGCATGATCCGGCGACCGAAGCTGGCGCAAGGCCAACGGCCAATCGCAGGATCAAGACATCGTGCGCCCTGGCTGGTGCGGCAACGATGTCGGGAAAACGGCAGGAACGCCGTAGGTGGAACTCCTTCCGAACTGCTGGGCACGCCTTGGGCGCGCGCGGGGAGTTCTCACGCGAACAGCCGGCGCAAAGAGGCGCCGGCGAAGACAATCAATCTAGACCGTGGGGAGCCGCGCAGGGAGTCGGCTAAACGGCGACGCGTTGCGTCTGAAGGACCGGGACGGTGGTTAAAAATTGCAAGCCCTGCAACCAGTGTGGACGGATTCTAGCAGGCTTTAATAGATCGTCAACACTATGAAATGTCAAATTTATAACTAATTGTAATAAAGAATGATGCTAAATCCGGGTGAGCCCCCGTGCCGTGAGCGTCTGCGGCCAGTCACCCATTCTGACTGACAGCGTACGCCAGGTAACACAGGTAAAATCGACAATCGTCACGCCTCTGTCCCCCGCCGCGCGCTGCGGCTCCGACCCTATCCTGATGAAATACAAAGACTTGCGCGACTTCGCCGGTCGCCTGGAAACGCTTGGCGAGTTGCGCCGCGTCCCGCAGGCCGTCTCTCCGGTGCTGGAAATGACCGAGCTCTGCGACCGCGTCCTGCGCGCCGGCGGCCCTGCCCTGCTATTCGAGAGCCGCGCGACCCATGCGTTCCCCGTGCTCGGCAATCTCTTCGGCACGCCGCGACGCGTCGCACTCGGCATGGGCATCGACACGCCAGAAAGCGCCGGCGACGGCGCGGCGCTCGACTCGCTGCGCGACGTGGGGCGCCTGCTCTCCGCGTTGAAGGAACCCGAGCCGCCGCGCGGCCTGAAAGACGCGGGCAAGCTGCTCACCCTCGCCAAGGCCGTCTGGGATATGGCGCCAAAGACCGTGAGCGCCCCGCCCTGCCAGGAAATCGTCTGGGAAGGCAATGACGTCGATCTCGCGAAGCTGCCCATCCAGACCTGCTGGCCCGGCGACGCCGGCCCGCTCATCACCTGGGGCCTCACGGTCACGCGCGGGCCCAACAAGACGCGCCAGAACCTGGGCATCTACCGCCAGCAGCTCATCGGGCGCAACAAGCTCATCATGCGCTGGCTCGCGCATCGCGGCGGCGCGCTCGACTTTCGCGAATTCGCGCTGCGCAACCCCGGCAAACCTTATCCAGTCGCAGTCGTGCTGGGCGCCGACCCGGCCACCATCCTCGGCGCCGTCACTCCGGTGCCCGACACGCTCTCCGAGTATCAGTTCGCGGGTCTCCTGCGCGGCGGCCGCACCGAGCTCGCGAAGTGCCTCACGCCCGGCGTCGACACGCTCCAGGTGCCCGCACGCGCGGAAATCGTGCTCGAAGGCTTCATTTATCCGAACGACAGCGCGCAAAGCAGCGTGCCCGCCCCGACTCCAGCGGGCGCACCGCCGCGCCCCACCAAGGGGGCGAGCGCCGCGTACGAGCACGCGCTCGAGGGGCCCTACGGCGACCACACCGGCTATTACAACGAGCAGGAATGGTTTCCCGTCTTCACGGTCGAGCGCATCACGATGCGGCGCGACGCGATCTATCACTCCACGTATACAGGCAAGCCGCCCGACGAGCCCGCCGTGCTCGGCGTCGCGCTGAACGAAGTGTTCGTGCCGCTCCTGCAGAAGCAGTTTCCGGAGATCACCGACTTCTATCTGCCGCCCGAGGGCTGCAGCTACCGCATGGCTATCGTGCAGATGAAAAAGAGCTACGCCGGGCACGCAAAACGCGTCATGTTCGGCGTCTGGAGCTTCCTGCGCCAGTTCATGTACACAAAGTTCATCGTCGTAGTCGACGATGATGTGGATATCCGCGACTGGAAAGAGGTGATCTGGGCGATCACCACGCGCATCGATCCGGCGCGCGACACCGTACTCGTCGAAAATACGCCGATCGACTATCTCGATTTTGCGTCGCCAGTGGCGGGGCTCGGCTCGAAAATGGGCCTCGACGCCACCAACAAGTGGCCCGGCGAAACGGACCGCGAATGGGGCCGCGCCATTGAGATGGCTCAGGACGTGAAGACGCGCGTCGACCGGCTTTACGAAGAACTCGGGCTCGGGCGCGCGTGAGGATCGTGGGCGCGAGCCCGCAACGGCCCCCCCAGCGGGCCCGCCGATCCCCGGCCCGAGCGCTTGCATATCCGCGACGCCGTCGTGACGCCGCGCTCACCGCGATACGGCCCGCTTCGGGCCGCGCCGCTCACGCATTGAGGAGACACGAAGATGAGCCTGTCCGCATCCGAACGCCTGACGCAGTTGCAGGATCCCGCACTCTTCAAGACGCGCGCCTGGATCGACGGCGAATGGAGTGGCGGCGCGGCGACCTTCGCCGTGCTCGACCCCGCCGACAATACGGAAATCGCCCGCGTGCCCGACTTCGGCGCCGCCGAGGCGCACCGCGCGATCAACGCCGCGCACGCCGCACTGCCCGCCTGGCGCGCGAAGACCGGCAAGGAGCGCGCCGCCGTGCTGCGCCGCTGGTACGACCTCGTGATCGAGCACGCTGACGACCTCGCCGCCATCATGACCGCCGAGCAGGGCAAGCCGCTCGCCGAGGCGCGCGGCGAAGTGCTCTACGGCGCCTCGTTCCTCGAATGGTTCGCCGAGGAAGCCAAGCGCGTGAACGGCGACGTGCTCGCGAGCCCGGCGAACAACCGCAAGCTCGTCGTGCTCAAGCAGGCGATTGGCGTTTGCGCGTCGATCACGCCGTGGAATTTCCCGATCGCCATGATCACCCGCAAGGTCGCGCCCGCCATTGCCGCGGGCTGCACGATCGTCGTGAAACCCGCCGAGCAAACGCCGCTGTGCGCGCTCGCGCTCGCCGAACTCGCACAGCGCGCGGGCGTGCCCAAGGGCGTGTTCAACGTCGTCACCGCCGACTCGGCCAATTCGATCGAAGTGGGCAAGGCGCTCTGCGAAAGCGACATCGTGCGCCACCTCTCGTTCACGGGATCGACGCCGGTGGGCCGCATTCTCATGCAGCAATGCGCGCCAACGGTAAAGAAAATCGCGCTGGAACTGGGCGGCCACGCGCCCTTCATTGTGTTCGACGACGCCGATCTCGATGCCGCCATCGAAGGCGCCGTGATCTCGAAATACCGCAACGCGGGCCAGACCTGCGTGTGCACGAACCGCTTCTACGTGCACGACAAGGTCTACGACGCGTTCGTCGAAAAACTCGCCGCCGCCTCGCGCAAGATCAAGGTCGGCAGCGGCTTCGAGGCCGGCATCAACCAGGGGCCGCTGATCGACGACGCGGCCGTTGCGAAGGTGACGCAACACATCGGCGACGCCACGTCGAAGGGCGCGAAGCTCATCACTGGCGGCCAGGTGCTGGAAGGCCGTTATGTCGAGCCCACCGTACTCGCCGAAGTCACGCGCGACATGCTGATCGCGCGCGAGGAAACCTTCGGGCCCGTTGCCGCGGTGTTCCGCTTCAACGACGAAGCCGAAGTGATCCGCCTCGCGAACGACACCGAATTCGGCCTCGCCTCCTATTTCTATAGCCGCGACATCGGCCGCGTGTGGCGCGTGGCCGAGGCGCTCGAATACGGCATGGTCGGCATCAACACCGGGATCATCTCGAACGAGGTTGCGCCGTTTGGCGGCGTCAAGCAGTCAGGACTCGGACGCGAAGGCTCGAAGTACGGCATCGACGAATATGTCGAGCTGAAGTATCTCTGCATGGGCGTCTGATCGATCCTCTGGGGCGCGGCTCAGGCATGGGTTCAGACGGCCCGGGCGTCATTCGGGCGTCTCGTGCCCGTGCCTGAAAAGCAAACGGCGCAACGCGGCAGAAGCCGGCGTTGCGCCGTTGCGGAAAACTTCGGGCGGGTGGGGCCAAGCCACCCGGCATCATCCGCCGAGCTTAGTGGCGGCGCCAGCCGCCGTGATAGCCACGGTAGTAGCCATGATGGCCCCAGTACGGACGGCCATAATAGCCATAGCCACCATAACCGCCCACGACGACCGCGGGCGGCGGCGCATAGACCACCGGCGGCGGCGGCGCATAGACGACAGGCGGTGGTGCGTAGACCGGCGCAGCATAGACGGGATAAGCCGGCGCAACGGGAATGCCAATACCGATACCCACCGAAACGTGCGCCTCGGCTGCGCTGACGAGCCCCACACCCAGCACAGCGGCAACGATAAACGAAACGGTCTTTTTCACTTCTCTTCTCCTGGCGGCCGACGACGGCGTCGCTCCACATGACGGGCAAAGCCCACACATGCACTGTATCGAAAACGGCGGCCGTCAAAGGTTGCCATTTGTTGCAAATTGCAATCGTAGATGCGGGCTTCCTGGCGTTGAATCAAGACGGTGCCACAAACTTCTGCTGGCAAACGGCTCGAAGCGCGACGCGTCGAGCCTTGCAAGCCACCCCCGCTACTCACCCGGTCATAATTACCGGAAACATCGCGCCCGCCGTCAAATGAGCAGGTAATGTTTCATTACAAATTGGTTGGGACGGTATCTCCGTCGGCCGGCGTCGATCCTTTCTGAGCAGGCCTGAAACGACGATGCCCGGTCCATGAACCGGGCATCGTCGGAATGCGGAGAACGAACGGCGGCGCTATCCGACTTTCACGTAGGTGAATTCACGCGTGACGCTAGGCGGGACATAAGCGCCACTAATCTGTACGCGTGGCGTCAGGCGCTTTCTCTGATCCCACCAGCGGCGACGCTGATAGGGCGTGAGAAATCGCAGATGCTTTCGGTAAGCGAAGATGCTCATGGTGACCTCCCGAATCGGACAACCGACAGGAAACAGCCCAATTGCACACAGCAACAACGAAACCGGAGCCATAGAGGCATTGTGCGCATGTTTGCGAACAGCAACCGTAGTGTTGCGAGATAGCCGCACACGCGTGACATATCGCCTGGGACCTGTTAATCGCGCTGCCACCGTGCCGCGCAGAAGCGGACTTGCCGCACGCTCGTCAGCATCGCCGGCGTTCATGGCATTCTTTTTAATCGGAGCAAGCCCGTTGCATCGGTACGTCGGCGAACATTTCGTGGCGCCGCGCCTTGCATGAGCGCCTCGACTCACTTTAGCCGTTTGCCCGGAAAACGCCCGAAATCCTGCACGCGCCCCGTTTGCCGCCAACGCCTCTCGCCATTACTGGCAAGGCGTAAGCCGTGGTAATGTGGCAACGGCGCGCGCCGGCTACCCGTGGCGTGCGTCGGGATTCATCAACAGGAACACCCAATGATCAAGGTCAGCATCCTTTATCCCTACCGCGAAAACGGCCGGTTCGACACCGAGTACTACGCCACACGGCATATGCCGCTCGCCGCGCAACTCTTCGGCGACACGCTCAAGGGCTGGTCGATCGATATCGGCATCAACGCGGGGCCGCCGGGCACCCCGCCGCCCTACGTCGCGGCCGGGCACTTCCTGTTCGAAACACTGGATGACTTTTACACCGTGTTCAAGCCACATCAGAAGGTGCTCGTCGACGACATTCCCAACTACACCGACGGCGGCAATGGCACGATCCTGATCAGCGAGGTCAAGGTCTCTGTCTGATTCTGATTGATCCGCATGGCAGACCACACGCCCGAAACCTGCCGCCACGCACCGTCACTTATCACAAGAAGGAAACAACACCGATGTTCGGCGATATCGCCCGCTTTCTGCTCAACACGATCTTCACGTTGTTCGGCGCCGCCCTGCTGCTGCGCGTCTGGCTGCAGTTCGTCCGCGTTCCGCCGTACAACCCGGTCACGCACGCCATCCAGCAGGTGACCAACTGGCTCGTGCTGCCGCTGCGCCGTGTGATTCCCGGCCTGCGCGGCATCGACATGGCGAGCGTCGTGGCCGCGCTGATCGCCGCCGTGGCCTATGTGCTGCTGATGGTGTGGCTCGCGGGCGTCGACCCGCTCGGTCTCCTGCCGACGCTTTTGATCGTCGCGGTACTAACAGTCGTGAAGTGGACGCTCAATCTGCTCATCTGGCTGACGATCCTGATGGCGCTGCTCTCGTGGCTGAACCCGCGCTCGGCGGCGATGCCCGTGCTGTTTCAGCTCACGGCGCCGTTCCTGAACCCCATTCGGCGCATTCTGCCGAACCTCGGTGGGCTCGATCTCTCGCCAATTCTGCTATTCGTGATCGTTCAGGTGCTGCTGATGGTCGTCACGCGCGTAGCGGTCTCGCTCACCCTGTTCGGAATTTGACGCAACACCGCGTCCCGCGGCAACGCGGGACGCTGTCGATTGCACAATTGGGTGGAATCCGCGTAAAATGGCGCGCTCTGCGGGCGTCGTATAATGGCCATTACCCCAGCTTCCCAAGCTGGAGACGTGGGTTCGATTCCCATCGCCCGCTCCACGAATTCACACCGTGCACGCGGCGGCCTCATGCATCAATGCAAGACGCCGCAACCCGCTGCAATCTCTATCCGGCCGGCCAGTTCCCCGGCATCCCGGTTTCCCTCAGATATTCTTGGCCGCGCATTTCCGGCATCGTCACGCCTCTTGCGCTCACGCCGGTGCGTGCGATGACGGCGGCGAACCGAGTCCGCCGCTCCCAAGCCCTCCGAAGGCCCCTCCCGACCACGCTGCTATAATGCGCGGCGGCTTCGCACCGGGTTGCTCCGGCCCGCTCCAAGCAGCTGCGAACCGGCGTAACGCACCTCGAGCAGCACCATTGACGTCCAGGCGCGAAGCGTTTTCCAGATGCCACCGGGATGCCCCGAACGCCATCCCGCCGACACGACTCGCCATGCACGCAGAGCCCGACGCCGCGAAGCCCGCTGCCCTCACCTCCCGTCCTCGAAGATGAACCACGATCCGAACGACGCAGCCCGCACTGGCTGCACGCCGCCCGCCAATGCGGACGACCACGCCGCGAACCCATCGCAGGAAACGGCAACGCCCGATTCCGCGGCCGACGACGCCGAGGCGAGCGCCACCCGCGCCGACGAAGACCTGCATCACCGCCGCATCCGCAGCTTCGTGACGCGCGCCGGGCGCGTCTCGACCGGCCAGCGCCGCGCGCTCGACGAGCTCGGTCCGCGCTTCGTGGTGCCCTACACGCCCGAGGGCGCCGATCCGGGCACGAACTGGGACACCGTGTTCGGCCGGCACGCGCCGCGTGTGCTGGAGATCGGCTTCGGCATGGGCGCCAGCACCGCGGAAATCGCCGCGCTGCGCCCGGACGACGACTTTCTCGGCGTCGAGGTGCACGAGCCGGGCGTGGGCGCACTGCTCAAGCTGATCGGCGAGCAGAATCTCACGAACATCCGCATCATTCAGCACGACGCTGTCGAAGTGCTCGAGCAGATGATCGCGCCCGCGAGTCTCGACGGCGTGCACGTCTTTTTTCCCGATCCGTGGCACAAGGCGCGCCACCACAAGCGCCGGCTGATTCAGCCGAAGTTCGTGCAGTTGCTCATCTCGCGCATGAAGCCGGGCGCATACCTGCACTGCGCAACCGACTGGCAGAACTACGCGGAGCAGATGCTCGAGGTGCTGGGCGCCGAGCCCGCGCTCGAAAACACGGCCGCCGATTACGCGCCGCGCCCCGACTATCGTCCGGTGACCAAGTTCGAGCGCCGCGGCCTGCGACTCGGTCACGGCGTGTGGGATCTGGTGTTCAAACGCCGCGCGGGATAACGCGTCACCAGCAAACACAAACGGGCGCCGCGGCGCCCGTTTTGCATTCCGGCGCGGCCAACACCGGCGCCGATACGTGTCGCGTCACTGCCAGTCGAGCCCGTCGCCATAGCCGAACAGCAGGATCACAAGGCCGAACGCGATGCGATACCAGGCGAATGCCGTGAAATCGTGCGAGGCGATATAGCGCAACAGCCAGCGCACGCAGGCGAACGCGCTGATGAACGCGGCCACGAAGCCCACGCCGAACAGCCCGAGCCAGTCCACCGAAAGCGTCTGCCAGGCTTTATGCATCTCATAGACGGTCGCGCCGAAGATGATCGGAATCGCGAGGAAGAACGAGAACTCGGTGGCCACGCGCCGCTCGATGCCGAACAGCATCGCGCCGATGATGGTCGAACCCGAGCGCGACATGCCCGGAATCAGCGCGCAACACTGGGCCAGGCCCACCTTGATGGCGTCGGGCAGCGAAATGTCGTCAAGCGAATTCACGCGCGCGGGCGGCGGCGGTGCCTTGCCGGCGCCGGCGCGCCGGCGCCCTTCCACCCACAGGATGATCAGGCCGCCCGCGACGAGCGCGAATGCAACCGGGACCGGCGAGAACAGCACCGACTTGATCGCCTTCTCGAACAGCAGGCCCAGCACCACGGCGGGAATCGTCGCAACGATGATGTTGAGCGCGAAGCGCCGCGCTTCGGGCCGCGTTGGCAAGCCGCCCACCACGGCTCCGATCTTGCTGCGGAACTCCCAGCAAACGGCAAGGATGGCGCCCAGCTGGATGACCACGTCGAAGGTCTTTTCGTAGTCGCCGTCGAAATTGAGCACGCTGCCCGCCACGATCAGGTGCCCGGTGCTCGAAACCGGCAGAAATTCCGTTAGCCCTTCGACAATGCCCAGAATCAGGGCCTTGCACGTCACGATCCAGTCCATCCCAACTCCCTTGCGGAAAATATGCGCCGGGGGGCCGTACGTCGCTTGCGTGCACGCCCGCCGACGGCTGCACGCGGCGAGCGTCTCGCCGCTATTTCTCGACGATCTGCACGCGTATGCCGTTTGTAAGGATGGTGATTGTACCGGGTTCGTAATTCACACCGGCGAACTGAAGCTGATCCGGCTTGAACGTATAAATGGGATAGTTGGCCAGAAGCTGGGTAGCGGCCACCGCGGCAACGGCGTTCACCTGCTGTGCGTAGATGGCGGCACTGCCCGCCATGTCGACGCTGTCCACCGAAGGCGATTTCAGGATGACCGAACGGCTCGGCGCGTCGTAGGCGAGTTCGCTCGACAGCGTGAATGTGCCGTTCACTGGCTCCTGCATCAACGGGCTTTCGAGATGCGCATCGACGCGCACGGCCACACGGTTCCGATCCGGAAGCAAGGTGACGACCGGGTTCGTGAGCGTGACCTCGAACAACTGCTGCACCGAACGGTGATACGGGAACTTGCGCTGTACCGCGTCCTGCACCTGCTGCTGGGAGAAGGTGTAGTGGTTCGGGATGAAGGGGAAGATGCCGGACGCGCAAGCGCCGAGCGACATGACCGCGCAGGCCGCCGCACCAGCGGAGAGCACGAACGCCCTTCGCGTGGCGCGAGGCGCGTCCGGGTTGCGCGAGGGTGAGGAGGCGCGC
>JAITTX010000117.1 GCA_031286755.1 Paraburkholderia sp. | reverse complement strand
ACGCGCACGCCGAGCCGCAAGACCGGCGCGACAGCCCGCCCGGGAACGCAACGGCGGGAGCCAGCCGATGATCCGCGCACGCGCCATCGCGCTATGGACGGCGTTCTGGGCGTCTTTGCGCCAGACGGGCGCGCGCAAGCTGAGCGTCGCCGCCGACGCCGGCTTCGGCCAATGGCTGCTGCGCCTGTTCTTCCGGCCGCCGCGCCCCGGCCAGCGCGACTGGCCCGCGCTCGCGTTCGCGGCGCTGGGCCGCGAGATCGTCGAGCAGCTCGACATGGACCAGGACCGCGGCAAGCGCGCGTGGCTCCTGCGTCTGTTCCTGCGCCCGCGCCGCGCGCGCCAGCGCCTCGCCGCCGATCTGCGCAAGCTGCACAAGCAGGCGCAGCCGCAGCGCATCGCGCTGCGCGTGTGGCTCGACAAGCGCCTCGAGCCCCTCTACCGGCGCGCCGCGAAGGGCCGCGCGACGCTCGACGCACGGCTGCCCTCCGTCGACTGGGACGGTATCCGTGCGCGCCTCGAACAGGTCTCCGCCGCATTCGACCGCGTGCCCTTCCTGCGCCAGTGCCTGCTATGGCTCGCCTTCATCGCGGCCGTCGCGATCTGCACGACGCCGCTGCCGCTCGGCAGCCAGGTGCTGCTGTTCTTCCTCGTGTGGCTCATGGTCATGCTCGCGCGCCGCATCCCGGGGCATCTCGCCACCATGCTCATGGTGATGCTCTCGATCCTCATGACGGGCCGCTACGTCTGGTGGCGCAGCACCCAGACGCTGCATCTGGCGAGCCCCGCCGAGGCTTTCGTGGGCTACGTGCTGTTCGCCGCCGAGCTCTACACGTGGGTCGTGCTCGTGTTCGGCTATGTGCAGACGGCATGGCCGCTGCGCCGCAAGCCGAGCGCGCTGCCCGACGACCCCGCCGACTGGCCGAGCGTCGACATCTACATCCCGACCTACAACGAGCCGCTTTCGGTCGTGCGCCCGACCGTGTTCGCGGCCAGCACGATCGACTGGCCGCGCGACAAGCTGCGCGTCTATCTGCTCGACGACGGCGACCGCGACGAATTCCGCGACTTCGCAGCGCTTGTGGGCGTGGGCTATATCCGCCGCGAGGAGCACACCCACGCCAAGGCCGGCAACATCAATCACGCGCTGCCGCTCACCGACGGCGACCTCATCGCCATCTTCGATTGCGATCACATTCCCACGCGCTCGTTCCTGCAAACCACGGTGGGCACCTTCCTTGCCGATCCGAAATGCGCGATGGTGCAAACGCCGCACCACTTCTTCTCGCCCGATCCGTTCGAGCGCAACTTCGACACGTTCCATCGCGTGCCCAACGAAGGGAGCCTCTTCTACGGCCTGATCCAGGACGGCAACGACGTCTGGGACGCGACTTTCGTCTGCGGCTCGTGCGCGATCATCAAGCGCAAGCCGCTCGAGTCGATCGGCGGGATTGCCGTGGAGACCGTCACCGAGGACGCGCACACCTCGCTGCGCCTGCACCGCGCGGGCTATACCTCGGCGTACCTGCGCACGGTGCAGGCCGCGGGCCTCGCGACCGAGAGCCTCGCGGGCCATATCGGCCAGCGCATCCGCTGGGCGCGCGGCATGACGCAGATCTTCCGCGTCGACAACCCGTGGTTCGGCAAGGGGCTCTCGTTCTTCCAGCGCCTGTGCTACAGCAACGCCATGCTGCACTTCTTCTACGGCATCCCGCGCCTGATCTTTCTCGTGATGCCGTGCGCGTTCCTGTTCTTCGGGCTGCACGTGATCAACACGCCCGCGCCCGTGATCCTCGCCTACGTGCTGCCTTATCTGCTGATTGCCGCCATCGCCAACTCGCGCATCCAGGGCCGCTACCGCCATTCGTTCTGGGCCGAGGCCTACGAAAGCGTGCTCGCCTGGTACATCGTGCTGCCCACCACAATGGCGTTCATCAACCCCAAGCTCGGCAAGTTCAACGTGACGTCCAAGGGCGGCCACATCGAGCGCGACTATCTGGACTGGACCATTTCCACGCCCTATCTCGTGCTGCTCGGCCTCAACGCGGTTGCCGTGCTGGCCGGCATCGGGCGGCTCACGCTCTGGCATAGCGACGAGCCCGCCACGGTGTTCATGAACCTGTTCTGGGCCTTCGTGAACCTCACGGTGCTCGGCCTCGCCGTGGGCGTGGCGAAGGAGGCGCGCCAGGTGCGCGTCGCGCACCGCATCCCACTGCGCGTGCCCGCCATGCTCACGCTGCCCGACGGCCGCACGCTCGCCTGCAAGACCGAAAACTATTCGATGGGCGGCCTCGGCCTCGTGCTGCCCGCCGAAGCCCGCGCTGAGCAGCTCGCAGCCGGCGAGCGCGTGAACGTGTGCCTCTCGCGCGGCACGCTCGAGCACGACTTACCGGCCGTGGTCGCGCGTCTGGCCGACGGGCATCTGGGCGTGCGCTTCGAGAACCTGAGCGTGGAGCGCGAGCGCCGGCTGGTCGAGTGCACCTTCGGCCGCGCCGACGCCTGGCTCGAATGGGAGGACGTGCCGCGCGAGGACGCCCCGCTCAACGGGCTCGTCGAGCTCGTCACGCTGAGCTGGCAGGGCTATCTGCGTCTCGCCGATGCGTGCTTCGACGCGCTCGAGAACGTCTTCACACGGCGCCGGCCCGGGCGGGGCGACCCGGCGCGCACGCCATAACGACACGGAATTCACGCTGGAACGCGACTGAACATGGGCCTCTGGAATCTCTACTTCATAGCCAAGCTGTACCTCTTCTCGCTCGGCAAGCTCAAGGCGGACTGGCTGCTGAACATCCTGTTCGCCTGCGCGCTGCTCCTGCCGGTGAAAAGGCGCGGGCTGCGCATCGTGCGCAACGTGCTTGCCGTGATCGCGGGCATCGCGCTCGTCTATCACGAGTCGGACATGCCGCCCATCGGCCGCGCGGTCTCGCAGCTCCCCGTGCTGCTCACCTTCACGCCGTCGTACATGCTGGAGCTGATCGGGCGCGTCGTCTCGCTCGCGATGGTCGTGAGCGCCGTGCTCGCGGTGCTGCTCTACTTTCTCGTCAACCGCTGGATCCGCGTGACGACCTTCGTGCTGATCGCGCTCGTTGCGGTGCCGCTGTGGCAAGGCACGGGCGCGCTGATCGCGAACGCCACCAGCGCGCTGGCCCGCAACGGCGACGAGGGCGACAACGCGAACAGCCGCAACGGCGACGAGCCTCGCAACGACCAGGTGGGCAGCTACGACCAGCAGCTCGCCGCGTTCCGCGCCAACGAGGAAGGCCGCCATGTGAACTTCACGCCGCTCACGACCGATGCGGGCGCGCAGTTCGACATCATCGTGGTGCATATCTGCTCGCTCTCGTGGGACGACATGGACGTCGTGAAGATGCGCAACAACCCGCTCTTTTCGCGCTTCGACTATGTCTTCACGAACTTCAGCTCCGGTGCGAGCTATAGCGGCCCGGCGGCCATTCGCGTGCTGCGCGCGACCTGCGGGCAGGAGCCGCACAAGGCGCTTTACGACCCGGCGCCGCCCGAATGCCATCTGTTCGCGCAGCTCGCGCAGGCCGGCTACACGCCGAACGCGCTGCTCAACCACAACGGCCGCTTCGACGACTTCCGCGGCACCGTGATCAAGGAGATCGGCGTGCCGGGCGTGACGATCCCTTCGAACGACGGTCTGCCCGTGGCCATGAAGGAGTTCGACGGCTCGCCGCTCGTGGGCGACTACGACGTGCTCGCGCGCTGGTACAAGCAGCGCATCGCCACGGGCGGCGGTCCGGTCGCGCTCTACTACAACACGGTGACGATGCACGACGGCAACCGCATGCCCGGCGCCAACGCAAAACTCACCAGCCTGCAGTCCTATCCGATCCGCCTGCAAGCGCTGCTCGGCGACATCGACAAGCTGATCGATCTCGTCGCGCGGTCGGGCCGCAAGGCCGTGATCGTGTTCGTGCCCGAGCACGGCGCGGCGCTGCGCGGCGAAGACAACCAGATCGCGGGCATGCGCGAAATCCCCACGCCGAACATCGTGCACGTGCCGGTGGGCGTGAAGGTGGTGGGCCTGCCAGCGGGCACGGAGCGCGCGGGCGGCGCGGTCACGATCGACACGCCCACGAGCTTTCTCGCGCTCGCGCAACTGCTCTCGAACCTCGTCGGGAGCAGCCCGTTCCTGCCGGGCGCCCAACCGCTCGCGCAGTACGCGACGAACCTGCCGCAAACGCGCATGGTGGGCGAAAACGAAGGCACTGTGATGATGACCACGCCCACGGGTTATGTGATCCACACGCCGGACGGCGTGTGGGTAGAGGGAGGCAAGTAAATGGCGCTGCGAAGCTGGCTGAGCGGGCGGCGCGCGCGCGGCGATGCGGCACTGCCTGGCGATATCGACACGCTTGCGCGACTCGTCGAGGGCGTGGACGCCGGGCGCTACCTGGACGTGCAGGCCGAGGACGCCTGGCAGGAAGCCGCCGAACGCTGGCCGCTCGTGGCGCAACTGCTCGAACTCAAGACGGAGCCGCGGGAATAGCACGCCGGCCCCGCGGCGCGAGCGCGGGCCGCCCGACGCCCGACGCCCGTTATAGCGTGAGCGCTAGACGCGCTCGGCGTAGACCGTGCGCTCGATCGGCATGCAGGTGAGCAGGCGGCCGGTGGGCGCAATGTAGCGCCGCGCGAGCGCTTCGGGCTCGGGCTGCTCGATCACACGCCAGCCATACGGCGCGAGAAATGCGCGCACCGCTTCGGGATCGAGGCCAAAACGCCAGATCGCCCGCGGCGCGACAAAGCGGCGGTAGAGCGCCTCCTGCCCTGGCGGCACGTTGCCCGCCAGAAAGTCCTGGCGCACGTAGGTAAAAGCGAGGCGGCTGCCCGGCGCGGCCCGCGCGAGCATTTCGAGCGTGGCGCGCACAGTGGCTGCATCGAGATATTGCGTGACGCCCTCCCAGACGAAGAAGGTGCGCCGGTTACGCGTATAGCCTTGCGCGGCCAGCACGGCATCGAGCGCGAGATGCTCGAAGTCGACCGCCACGAGCGTCGCGAACGACGGAATCGCGCCAAAGCGCTTCGCGAGGCGCTGGCGTTTGGCGGCGATATTGACCGGCTGATCCAGCTCCCACGCATGCACGCGGCCATCGCGCAGCAGCCGGTAGGCACGCGTATCGAAACCGGCGCCCAGATTCACGAACGCTTCCATCCGCGGGAGCGCTTCGAGCAGCTTTTCGTCGATATAGCACTTGCGGCACAGCATGCCGCCCCACAGCCCCGGATACTTGCGCTCGGCCATCGCGACCATGCGCGCCGCCGTGCGCGCGCCCATCAACGCAATGAGCAGGCGAGCGGGCGCGGGTAGCAGCGCGGCGGCGAGATCGTCGTCGACGATGCGGCGATGAGGGGCGAGCCGTTGCTCGACCGCCACCAGCGCCATGGGGCCCACGCCGGTTTGCGCGGCTTCTCGCGTCATCGCGGCGTTGCGCGCGCCGCGCGCCCCGGGTGCGAGCGCTCAGGCATCCATCCCGCCCCGGGCACGCCGCCGCCCCTGCACGCGCGCCACCGAGTCGAACAACGCCTGCGCGCGGGCCAGCTCGTCCAGCGCGAGATCGAGACGCGACTGAGCCTCGCCGCAAGCGAGCGCCGGGGTTGAGTCGTCTGCTTCGTCATGCGCCGCGCGCATGGCGCGAAATGCCTGATCGACGTTGCGGCTGGCCTCAAGAAAGCGTCGGGCGGCCTCTGCCTCGCTTGAACGGATGTTGATCGCCATACAGCTCCATCGTTAATTGCGTCCAGTCGGCGCCGCGCAGCAAGTCCCCCTGGGCAATGCCGCCAGACAGTTCGCTTTGCGCCGTGCGGGCAGTCTCCCTGGCCGCGGCCCCGAAAGACGCCCCTCTGATACGCGGGCCGCCGCCTCGCCTGGCCGGCGCCGTGCACTCCGCAGGCGCCATGTCGAAAAGGTCGCGCGCAAAGAGTTCGCGTGTGACGCCGTGCGCCAGCAGCGCCAGCGTCTCGCCGCAACGGCTGCGCGACATTTCAGCGCAGGAATCGAAATCGGTGTCGCGCGAAATCGGGGACATCGCGCCAGAATCGCGCGCCTTCGCCAGCAAGTCGAAAAGGTCGCTCGTCACGCCGCGCGCATGCTGCGCCGGCGCCTCGCCGCGCAGACGCTTCGTGAGTTGCAGCCAGGTCTCGAAGTCGGCATTGCGCACCGCTTCGTGGAGCGCCGCCATGTCGCGCGCCTTCACGCGCGTGGGCTGCGCGAGACGTACGAAATACGGCGCCTCGAGTTCCACCCCGAACGCGACCGGGTAGCCCCCGGCGCCGAACTCCGCCCCCGCCCGTGGCGCCGCCCGCTCGACGCGGTCCACCACCACCGTGCCCTGCGAGGCGCACGGCGCCTTCGCCGTGCTCACGCTGCGCAGGCGCTCGGGCTGCACACGCAGGCTGCTGCCGATGCTGAGCTCCGTGGGCGACGCGCACACGAGCGCGTAGTGGTGATCGCGCGGCTTGCCCGAAGGAAAGCGCATGCGGCTCGTGACGAACACGTGCTGCGGCAGCGGCCGCACCTGGCCGCTCGCGTCCACCCACGCGTTCCAGACGAGCGCGTCCTCGCGCTTGACTTCGGCAACCCGCGAGCGGCTTGCCGCCGGCGAGAACAGCGCGAGCAGCGAGCCGGTGCGCAGCGCGGCAACCTGCGCGCTGCTGCCGAGCGACTGATTGATGCCCCACAGAAACCGCCCGCCGCCCAGGCGCCGCTCCCATTCCTTGCGAAGGACGATCGTAGGGAGATCTTCCCCCGTCTCCGATCCGATCCTGGACCAGCAAAACGTGGGCGGTAGGTGTTTCAGTGCCATCGACTTCCTCGGAATGCAGCGTGCCCGCCACTTCGGCAGGCAATTCAATAACCGTTACTGTATAGGTATAATGCATGACATGGAAGCCCCAGACACTGATTTTCCCGTGCAAGAACTGTTGCGCCGACTATCGGCCGATACGCGCTCATCCAGCGAAATAGCCCGTCTTTCCGGGGTTAGCCAACCCACGGTCTCGCGGCTCCGGCTATCGAATGGCCGCAGGCTGCGGCGGAGCGCGTCATTCAATAAGCTATGCAGTTTCTACAACATGAAGGCCGCCTCGCGGCATGCGGCGGCTTATAACGAATTGCTGCGCAACGCCATCGTCGACGTATGGGACGGCTCGGAAGAGCACGGCCGCGCGCTGCTCGTCGTGATCAAGGGATTGAAGGAGTTGAGGGAGCGGCCGGGATAAGCACGCCGTTGTGCCTGCCCGGCCGGCCATCGCCGTGTCGGAGGAACATCGGGTAACCGGATTTGGGAGCGAGGGCGGCACGATGGGTCTCAGTTGATGAGCAACCACAGACTAAAAAGCACGCCAGACGGGATCTAAAGGGCTTCCAGGGGCTTATGGCGTGGTTGCAGCGGGCACTTCGTGTCGCGGGGGCTGGAACAACAGGGCAAAAATCCCATAAGCAGTTACCTTTCACCATGCGCGGGCTGTTGCGCAGTGGGGCGCTGCTTTTCGCGATGCTCATCTATAAACAAGACGGCGATGCGCAACCCTGTGCATCAGACACATTTCGTTTGCTTCCCGGTTCCCATGAGCTCAACGTCGGCTGACAACCCCGGCACCACGCTGCGTGGCCAGTGCCTGTGCGGCGCCGTGCGCTACCGCGTCAAGGACGCATTCGGCTACGCGTTCAATTGCCACTGCTCGCAATGCCGGCGCGCCACCGGCTCCGCGTTCAAGCCGTTCGCGGGCATCGAGCGCGCGAGCCTGCGCCTCGAACAAGGCGAAGGTCACCTGCTCATCCACGGCGCTCCGGACGCCGCACACGACGTTCATTGCCGTCACTGCGGCTCACTGCTCTATTCGGTGGTGCGCGCGGGGGCGTTCGTCCATGTGACGATGGGGACGCTCGTCGACACGCCTTCCATCCAGCCCGAGGGGCACATCTTCGTTGGCTCCAGGGCGCCGTGGCACGAGATTGCCGACACGCTGCCGCAGCACGACGAATTTCCGCCATAACGCCCCCGGCACGTGCCCGGCGGTCAACGCGGACACGCGCCCAGACGTTCTTCTGGATGTTGCGGCGCACTGCAATCGGCATAGTGGGGACCGATTGCAGCGCGTCTCGTGCATCCAGGCGTCACTTCGGCCAATTTCAGGCGGCGCGCTCATTTTTATCCGGCGATATAAAACGTGCGAACCATTGTTCTGGAATTGCGTCTAATGACACGCGTGGAAAGCCGCGAAGCGCCTGAAACGCCATTTTGATGACCCTTCAAATTCGCTCCGACCCCAGGCAAGCCCGTGTGGTGCGCCAAAGCGACGATTACGGTTGCCTCACGTGGCGTAACGCACTACCATACGCGATCTTTCTGCATTGCACGAAAATCCAGGCCGCCACGCCATTGTGCGTTTGGCGCTCGCTCGGCGGAACCGGCACGCGCCCCCGCCCATTCCCCTGCAATTTTTCGTCATCGCCAGGACGCCACGCCGCTGGCGCGTGACCCTTTTTGCCCTCGTTGGGCAATTCCTTTCGAGGAGATTGTATTGACAAGCCATGACCGGGAAGACGCTCAGGCCCCGTCTGCCCGCCCCGCCCGCCGCGCAGCCAAGGACAAGACCGGCGATACGACTCAGATGGACGGCGGCTCGCAACTCGAAAAGCGCCAGCATCAAATGCGCGCGCTCATCAAGCTCGGCCGCGAACGCGGCTACCTGACCCACGCCGACATCAACGACCACCTGCCCGACAACTTCGCGCAGACGGCCGCGCTGGAAACCATCGTCGCCACGTTCAACGACATGGGCGTGCAAGTCTACGAGCAGGCGCCCGACGCCGACACGTTGCTGCTGAACGAAGATACGCGCACGGACTCGCAGGCCGACGACGAAGCCGACGAGGAAGTCGAAGTCGCGCTCTCGACGGTCGACTCGGAATTCGGCCGCACGACCGATCCCGTGCGCATGTACATGCGTGAAATGGGCTCGAGCGAGCTGCTCACGCGCGCCGGCGAAATCGAAGTCGCCAAGCGCATCGAAGACGGTCTCCAGGAAATGATCCAGGCGATCGCGGCTTGCCCGTCGATCGTCGCGACGATTCTCGCCGACGCCGATCGTATCGCGGCGGATGAAATGCGCATCGACGAGCTCGTCGACGGCATCGGCAGCGACGAAGCCGCGCAGGAACCCGCATCGGCCGACGCCGACGCGAGCGAAGAGGTCGAAGCACAAGCATCGGACGAAGAAGATTCGGATGACAGCGACAGCGACGACGACGATGACGCCGACAACAGCAAGGCCAATGAAGCCCTGCTCGCGCAGTTGAAGGCAGACAGCCTGGCGATCTTCGCGCGCGTGCGCGCGCTCTTCGAACAGATGGCGTGCACATCGGATGCCAACGCGCGCGCGTCGGCCGCCGAAATGCAGATCTGCGCCGACATTCAGGGCGAACTCGCACCGATCCGCTTCACGGCCCGCACCATCGACCGCCTGTGCACGCTGCTGCACGAGCAGGTCGCGCAGATCCGCGCGATCGAGCGCAACGTGCTGGCGATCGTCGTGGACCGCTGCGGCATGCCGCGCGAAGCCTTCGTCGAGCAGTTCCCGGGCCACGAGACGGACCTCGAATGGGGCGTGCGTGCCGCCGCCGCATCGAGCAAGTACGGCCCCGCCATCGAGCGCAGCCTGCCGGCCATCCAGGCCGAACAGCGCAAGCTCGCCGAGATCGAAGCGGCCGCTTCGCTGTCGCTCCAGCAGATCAAGGGCATCAACCGCCGCATGACCGCCGCCGAAGCCAAGATGCGTCAGGCAAAGGGCGAGATGGTCAAGGCCAACCTGCGCCTCGTGATCTCGATCGCGAAGAAGTACGTGAACCGCGGCATGCAGTTCCTCGATCTGATCCAGGAAGGCAACATCGGCCTGATGAAGGCGGTGGACAAGTTCGAATATCGCCGCGGCTGGAAGTTCTCGACCTACGCCACCTGGTGGGTGCGTCAGGCCGTGACGCGCGCGCTCGCCGACCAGGCGCGCACGATCCGCGTGCCGGTGCACATGATCGAGACGATCAACAAGCTGAATCGCATCTCGCGCGAGATTCTGCAGCAAACGGGCATGGAAGCGCATCCGGCCGATCTCGCCGCGCGCATGGGCATGACCGAGGAGAAGGTGCGTGGCATCCTCAAGATCGCCAAGCAAC
>JAITTX010000112.1 GCA_031286755.1 Paraburkholderia sp. | reverse complement strand
TGCACCGCCCGCGCCGCGGGATCGGGCCGCACGCGCACCGTGATGCGGCCGCCGGCGGGCGTGTAGCGGATCGCATTGTCGATCAGGTTCGAGAGCATCTCGCGCAGCATCACGGGGTTGCCGTCGACCTGCACCGGCGCGGCATGGCTCAGGGCGCCGTGCTCGGCGCTTGCGTCGTTGCCGTCGCGCTCGGGGCCTTCGTAGCCCAGATCCA
Organism: Paraburkholderia sp.; assembly: GCA_031286755.1. GTDB lineage: Bacteria > Pseudomonadota > Gammaproteobacteria > Burkholderiales > Burkholderiaceae > Paraburkholderia. The sequence goes on along the minus strand of JAITTX010000112.1, from coordinate 21,112 downwards.
TCTGCTTGGCGAGCGCGGGTTGCACCCAGTCGCGCACCGCGTGGCGGGCCACGTCGGCGATGTCGACGGGGACGAAGATTTGCCCCGACATGCGGTTCTCGGCGCGCGCGAGCGCGAGCAGTTGCGTGACGAGCCGCGCGGCGTGCTCGGAGCTCATGGCGATCTGCTCGAGCGATCGGTGCACCTCTGCGCTCGCGTCCTGGCGCAGCGCCAGCTCGGCCTGGGTGCGCAGGCCGGCGAGTGGCGTTTTCATCTGATGCGCGGCATCGGCGATAAAGCGTTTTTGCAACTGCATGTTCTGTTCGAGGCGCGTGAGCAGGTCGTTGAACGAGGTGACGAGCGGCTCGATCTCGGGCGGGGCGCGGCGCGCTTCGAGCGGCGAAAGATCGTCGGGGCGGCGCATGCGCATGTTCGATTGCAGCGCGTGCAGCGGCGCGAGGCCGCGCGAGAGGCCGAACCAGACGAGCAGGATCGCGAGCGGCAGAATCACGAACTGCGGCAGGATCACGCCCTTGATGATGTCGTTGGCGAGCTGGCGGCGCTTGTCGAGCGTCTCGGCCACCTGCACGAGCACGGGCTGCGAGCCCGACAGATTCGGCAGCTCGACGGTCGTGTAGGCCACGCGGATGTCGATGCCGCGCAGCATATCGTCGCGGAACTCCACGAGGCCGGCGGGCGGGCGGTCGTCGTCCCGCGGCAGCGGCATCTCGCGGTCGCCGCCCACCAGCTCGCCACGGCTGCCGAGCACCTGGTAGAACACGTTGTCGACGTTGTCGGCGCGCAGGAAGTCGCGCGTGGAGTCGGGCAGCGAGAGCTCCGCCACGCCGTTGACCGGATGGATCTGGCGCGCGAGCACGTAGGCGTCGGTTTCCAGCGCGCGGTCGAACGGGCCGTTGGCGATCGATTTGGCGACGAGATAGGTGACCGCGATGCTCATCGGCCAGAGCAGCAAGAGCGGCGCGAGCATCCAGTCGAGGATCTCGCCGAAGAGCGAACGCGGGCGCGCGGTAGCGGCTTCGGCTTCGTCGGGCGGGGCGAAGGGATTGGCGTAGCGGGCGTCGCGCGCCTCATCGTCGAGCGCGCCGCCGTCGGGAGCGGAAGGGGCGGCGGAAGCGGGCTCGGCCATCGTCGCGCCTGGCTATTTGTAATAGTGGCTGGCCGGCATGACGGGGGGCGTGTCGACGCCCGACGTATCGACGCCCGATGCGTCGGCTCCCGATGTGCTGGCGCCCGATGTGCTGGCGCCCGATGCCTCGGCGCGCGCCGCTGTCGCGGGGTTGACGGCGCTCACCGGCGCCGCTTCCTTTTCGAGGCAATACCCGAGGCCCCGCACTGTCACGATGCGCACGCCGCCGGTTTCGAGCTTTTTGCGCAGCCGGTGCACGTAGACCTCGATCGCGTTGTTGCTCACTTCCTCGCCCCATTCGCACAGATGGTCGACGAGCTGCTCCTTCGAGACGAGCCGCCCGAGCCGCTGCAGCAGCACTTCGAGCACGCCGAGCTCGCGCGCCGAGAGATCGAGCACCAGGTCGTTGATGCGCGCCACGCGCCCGACCTGATCGAACGCGAGCGAGCCGTGCCGCACGACCGTCGGGCCGCCGCCCGCGCCACGCCGCGTGAGGGCGCGCACGCGCGCCTCGAGTTCGTTGAGCGCGAAGGGTTTGGCCATGTAGTCGTCGGCGCCGAGGTCGAGGCCTTTCACGCGTTCGTCCACGCTGTCGGCGGCGGTGAGGATCAGGACGGGGAGGTTGGAGTTGCGCGCGCGCAAGCGGCGCAGCACTTCGAGGCCCGGCATTTTCGGCAGGCCCAGATCGAGAATCAGCAGGTCGAACGACTGCATCGACAGCGCCGTATCGGCGTCCACGCCATGACGCACGTGATCGACGGCATAGCCCGCCTGGCGGAGTGATCGGACGAGGCCGTCCGCGAGTATGCTGTCGTCTTCGGCAATGAGGATTCGCATGATGCGCCAGCGTCGCCTTCGAAACGCTTTTTAGCCCGTTTTGTGCGTCGCGGTGCGCGCAGCGCTCCCGGCAGGGGGCGAGCCCGGGCAGCGTTGGGCGGCGGTCTCCGAAAATTCGCGGTTGCGGCGCGCGCGTTTGCTAAAACGGGCTTGCCAAAACCACTGTTTTTTTATACAGTGTCTGCGTTCATGCGTATGCGCACAAAAGCACGCGCGCACCGTCACCAGACGCCGTTCATCATAGCAAAGGACGATTCATGGAAGATAGCAAGAAAGGCTCGGCTGGGCTGACTGCTGAAAAGAGCAAGGCACTGGCCGCCGCGCTCGCGCAGATCGAAAAGCAGTTCGGCAAAGGGTCGATCATGCGGCTCGGCGACGGCGACGCGGTCGAGGACATCCAGGTAGTCTCCACCGGTTCGCTCGGTCTCGACATCGCACTCGGCGTGGGCGGTCTGCCGCGCGGCCGGGTGGTCGAGATCTACGGTCCGGAATCGTCGGGCAAGACCACGCTCACGCTCCAGGTGATCGCCGAATTGCAAAAGCTCGGCGGCACGGCAGCGTTCATCGACGCGGAACACGCGCTCGACGTGCAGTACGCGGCCAAGCTCGGCGTGAACGTGCCGGAACTGCTCATCTCGCAGCCGGACACGGGCGAGCAGGCGCTCGAAATCACCGACGCTCTGGTGCGCTCGGGCTCGATCGACATGATCGTGATCGACTCGGTTGCGGCGCTCGTGCCGAAGGCCGAAATCGAAGGCGAAATGGGCGACTCGCTGCCGGGTCTGCAGGCGCGTCTGATGTCGCAGGCGCTGCGCAAGCTCACCGGCACGATCAAGAAGACGAACTGCATGGTGATCTTCATTAACCAGATCCGCATGAAGATCGGCGTGATGTTCGGCAACCCGGAAACCACCACGGGTGGCAACGCGCTCAAGTTCTACGCGTCGGTGCGCCTGGACATTCGCCGTATCGGTTCGATCAAGAAGAACGACGAAGTGATCGGCAGCGAAACGCGTGTGAAGGTCGTGAAGAACAAGGTCTCGCCGCCGTTCCGCGAAGCCATATTCGACATTCTTTATGGCGAAGGCATCTCGCGTCAGGGCGAAATCATCGACCTCGGCGTGCAAGCCAAGATCGTCGACAAGGCGGGTGCGTGGTACAGCTATAGCGGTGAGCGCATCGGCCAGGGCAAGGACAACGCGCGTGAATTCCTGCGTGAGAATCCGGACATCGCTCGCGAGATCGAAAACCGCATCCGCGAATCGCTTGGCGTGAACACGATGCCGGCAGACGCCAACAATTCCGGCGAAGTCGAAGTCGCGGGCGAAGAATAAGCCCCGAAGCCGGCGTTAGAGAGTCAGCACTACCGTGATGCGCAAGGGCGGGTCCACTTCGGTACCGGATGAGGCGGAAACGTCCGCGGCAAACTCCGTGACAACGTCTGCGAAAGCCGGGTCTCCGGCCGCGGACGAAGTGGGGCATCCGCCCGAGGCACGGCGCGTCACGCGCCGTGCTGCCGCGCCTCCCGATCTGGACGACGAAGGCGGAGCGGTATTCGAAGTGCCGTTCGAGGCATTTTTCGATGCGCCCGCAGAGACTTCGTCCGACGCTCCGCGCGAGACCCGTCGTGCAACACAACGCGATGCACGACACGAAGAGTCCACGCCGCAAGCCGACCGCTTCGAGCGCACTTCCACTTCGCGCCTGTCGCGCAACTCCCGCAAGACCGAAGCGTCAAGCAAGCAGCGTCCCGAGCGCTCGCTCAAGGGCCGTGCGCTCGGCTATCTCTCCCGCCGCGAACACAGCCGCGCGGAACTCTCGCGCAAGCTCATGTCCTTCACCGAAAACGCCGGCGAGCTCGAAGCGCTGCTCGACGCGCTCGAACGCGAAGGCTGGCTCTCCGACGCGCGCTTTGCGGAAAGCGTCGTGTACCGCCGCGCCGCGCGCGTAGGGGCGGGACGCATCGTCAGCGAGCTCAAGCGTCATGCCGTGGGCGACGCGCTCATCGAAGAAGTGAACGAGCAATTGCGCGAAACCGAGCTCGCTCGCGCCCGCGCAGTCTGGCAGAAGAAGTACGGCCAGTTGCCCGAAACGCCTGCGGAGCGCGCGCGTCAAGCACGTTTTCTGGCTGCACGGGGTTTTTCGATGTCGATCATCGGCAAAATTTTGAAAGGCATCGAAGACAGCTTCGGGGCCGAGTGACGGAAAACTGATTCGGCTGGCTCAAAAAGCGGCCGCAGCCAAGCCCCGTCGGGCACTGTGGGTTCGCCGCTGTCTCAAATACTCGGTATGCTAAAATCGAGAGGTTTTCCTGTCCGGTCTTACCAGCATGCCGCTTTCTCCGCCAGCGCCTCGCCAGTTGCGTCATCAGCGCGCGATCCGGGCGGTCGCCTATGAGCGCGAAGACGGTTTATGGGACATCGACGCGTGTCTGACCGACCACAAGCCACGCGACGTGCCGCTCGCCGCCGGTGTCCGCCCCAATGGTTTGCCGATCCATGAACTCTGGCTCCGCATCACGATCGATCGCAAGCTCAATGTCGTCGACGCCGAAGCGTCGTCCGACTGGGTGCCCTACGACGGTCAGTGCCAGAACGCCAATCCCGCCTATCGGGCCCTTATCGGGCTCAATCTCCTCCAGAACTTTCGCCGCGAAGCCGGCCGGCTCCTTGCCGACACGGCGGGCTGCACGCACCTCACCGAAATGCTGGGCGTGTTGCCGACTGTCGCAATCCAGGCGTTTGTCGGGGCGGTGTGGAATGTATCCAGTGGATCGCCCGGCGAAGAGTCCGGGCCGGAACCCAGCAAGACCGCCGACGGCAAAGCCGCCGGTGAAAAACCGCCTTTCCAGCTCGGCCGCTGCCACGCGCTGCGGTTCGACGGCGAGGCGGTCAAGCAGTTTTATCCGCGCTGGTACGGCCATGCCCCACGTTCAATAGAGCGTGGCGCGGAAGCCTCCAGCGTGCGCGGCAATCCAGGCCTGAGCCAAGAGGGCAGGGCCGACGTTCTCGCGCATGAATAACAACAGCGGAAACGAAGTTCACTCCAACTCTCAGACTGAAGGAATCACGCATGAAGATTCACGAGTACCAGGGTAAGGAAATCCTGCGGAAATTCGGAGTCGCGGTACCGCGCGGCAAGCCGGTGTTTTCGGTGGATGACGCGGTCAAGGCCGCTGAAGAGCTGGGCGGTCCGGTGTGGGTCGTCAAGGCGCAGATTCACGCGGGCGGTCGCGGCAAGGGCGGCGGCGTGAAGGTCGCGAAGTCGCTGGAGCAAGTCCGCGAATACGCGAACCAGATCCTCGGCATGCAGCTCGTCACGCACCAAACCGGTCCGGAAGGCCAGAAGGTCAACCGCCTGCTGATCGAAGAAGGCGCCGACATCAAGCAGGAACTGTATGTCAGCCTCGTCGTTGATCGCGTGTCGCAAAAGATCGTTCTGATGGGTTCGAGCGAAGGCGGCATGGACATCGAAGAAGTGGCCGAAAAGCATCCGGAGCTGATCCACAAGGTCATCGTCGAGCCGTCGACTGGTCTGCTCGACGCCCAGGCCGATGACCTCGCCGCGAAGATCGGCGTGCCGGCCGCTTCGATTCCGCAAGCCCGCGCGATCCTGCAAGGCCTGTACAAGGCATTCTGGGAAACCGACGCGTCGCTGGCCGAAATCAACCCGCTGAACGTCACGGGCGACGGCAAGGTCATCGCACTCGACGCGAAGTTCAACTTCGACTCGAACGCGCTGTTCCGCCACCCGGAAATCGTCGCTTACCGCGATCTGGACGAAGAAGATCCGGCTGAAATCGAAGCTTCGAAGTTCGACCTCGCGTACATCTCGCTCGACGGCAACATCGGCTGTCTCGTGAACGGCGCAGGCCTCGCGATGGCCACGATGGACACCATCAAGCTGTTCGGCGGCGAGCCGGCGAACTTCCTCGACGTGGGCGGTGGCGCCACGACCGAGAAGGTCACCGAAGCGTTCAAGCTCATGCTCAAGAACCCGGGCCTGAAGGCTATCCTCGTGAACATCTTTGGCGGCATCATGCGCTGCGACGTGATCGCGGAAGGCGTGATCGCCGGTTCGAAGGCCGTGAACCTGAATGTGCCGCTCGTCGTGCGCATGAAGGGCACGAACGAGGACCTCGGCAAGAAGATGCTGGCCGATTCGGGCCTGCCGATCATCTCGGCGGACAGCATGGAAGAAGCCGCGCAGAAGGTCGTCGCGGCTACCGAAGGCAAGTAATTTTCAGCGGACACGAATGGCGTAATGACGGCGCGAACACCGCAACGCAAGAAGCGGTCTGGCGCGACGCATGACGCCAAACGAACAGAGGTCAATACATGTCGATTCTGATCAACAAAGACACCAAGGTCATCACGCAGGGCATCACCGGCAAGACCGGGCAGTTCCACACGCGCGCCTGCCGTGAATATGCCAACGGCCGCGAAGCATTCGTCGCGGGCGTGAACCCGAAGAAGGCCGGCGAAGATTTCGAAGGCATTCCTATTTACGCGAACGTGCGTGAAGCGAAGGAAGCCACCGGCGCGACCGTTTCGGTCATCTACGTGCCGCCCGCGGGCGCAGCCGCCGCGATCTGGGAAGCCGTCGAGGCCGATCTCGATCTCGCGATCTGCATCACGGAAGGCATCCCCGTCCGCGACATGATCGAAGTCAAGGACCGCATGCGCCGCGAAGGCCGCAAGACGCTGCTCCTCGGCCCGAACTGCCCCGGCACGATCACGCCGGACGAGCTGAAGATCGGCATCATGCCGGGTCACATCCACAAGAAGGGCCGCATCGGCGTCGTGTCGCGTTCGGGCACGCTCACGTACGAAGCAGTGGGACAGTTGACCGCGCTTGGCCTTGGCCAGTCGTCGGCAGTCGGTATCGGCGGCGACCCGATCAACGGTCTGAAGCACATCGACGTCATGAAGATGTTCAACGACGATCCGGATACGGACGCCGTGATCATGATCGGCGAGATCGGCGGTCCGGACGAAGCGAACGCCGCTTACTGGATCAAGGACAACATGAAGAAGCCGGTCGTCGGCTTCATCGCGGGCGTCACGGCGCCTCCGGGCAAGCGCATGGGCCACGCCGGCGCGCTGATCTCGGGCGGTGCGGACACGGCCGACGCGAAGCTGGAAATCATGGACGGCTGCGGCATCAAGGTGACGCGCAACCCGTCGGAAATGGGTCGTCTGCTGAAGTCGATTCTGTAATTTCGAAAATCGCCGCTGCTCGCGCATCGCGTACCTTGCCTGATGCGCGGGCGGCCAGCGTTTTTTTGATATGCTTGCGGGATCCTTTCACGAGGTTTCCCGACAAAAGCGAGGGAGCCAGTCATGGCTGCCTCGCTTTTTTAATGGTGCGACCGTTTTGTCGAGCGCACGCACTTTGTCGTAGTACTCACGGTTCCGCCGCTGCCTTCATGCTCGAGTTTTTCACGTCGCTCCACTGGGGCGCTGTCATTCAGATCATCGTCATCGATATCCTGCTCGGTGGCGACAACGCCGTGGTGATCGCGCTCGCCTGCCGCGACCTGCCGGCGCAACAGCGCCTGCGCGGCATCGTGTGGGGCACCGTCGGCGCGATCGTGCTGCGCGTCGTGCTGATCGCCTTCGCGGTCGTGCTGCTCAACGTGCCGTATCTGAAGTTCACGGGCGGCCTGCTGCTGCTGTGGATCGGCGTGCGGCTGCTCGCGCCTTCGCATCTCGAGCATGCCGACGTGAAGCCCTCCGACCGGTTGATCGGCGCAATCAAGACCATCATCGTCGCGGACGCGGTGATGAGTCTCGATAACGTCGTGGCCATCGCGGGCGCGGCCGAAGCCGCCGACCCGCGCCATCGCATCGCGCTCGTGATCTTCGGCCTGATGGTGAGCATCCCGTTGATCGTGTGGGGCAGCCAGCTCGTGCTCAGGCTGCTCGACCGCTATCCCGTGGTGGTGACGCTGGGCGCCGCGCTGCTGGGCTGGATCGCGGGCGGGCTGATCATCAACGATCCGGCCGGCGACCGCTGGCCGCTGCTCGATACGCCTGCCGCCGAATATGGCATGAGCGCTGCGTGCGCGATTCTCGTGGTCGTGGTCGGCCATCTGCTCAAGCGGCGCAAGGAGCGGCTCGCGCAGGGCTCGCATTGAGCGCGGCGATGGTGTCTTGCCGGTCGTCCTGATCCGACGGCGCCGCGCCTAAGCCATCCGGCCGACTGCTGCGCGAGCCGGGCCGCCGATACGATCGAAGCGCCTGTTCACCTTTTCGTGAACAGGCGTTTCTCGTTTCAGGAGCCCTGATGATGACCGTATCCCTATTCACTTCCAGCCCGGGTGCAGCGCGCGTTGCCGGGCCACGTGCCGCGCGCGCTCTTGCGCGCCCGTTCGCCACGACGGCTTCGCTCGTGCAGTCCTGCCGGGCATTCATGCGTTTTGCGAAGCGCTGGGCCGCGCCCGGCTTCACGCTCATCGAGCTGATGATCGTGCTCGCCATCGTCGGTGTGATCGCTGCGTATGCCATTCCTGCGTATCAGGACTATCTCGCGCGCAGCCGGGTGGGCGAGGGCCTCTCACTGGCCTCCGCGGCGCGGCTTGCCGTGGCGGAGAACGCTGCGAGCGGCAATGCGTTCGGCGCGGGCTACACGGCGCCGCCCGCCACGCGCAATGTCACCTCGGTGCAGGTGGACGACACGACCGGCCAGATCACCGTGGCGTTCACCGCGCGCATCGCGCCCGATGGCAGCAACACGCTCGTGCTCGTGCCGTCGGTGCCCGATAACGCCGAAGCGCCCACGGCGCGCGTGGCGCTCGCGCAGGGCAGCGTGCAGGGCGGCACGCTCATCTGGGAATGCTTCGCGGGCGGCAAGTCGGCCTCGTCGCTCGGCGCTCCGGGCGCGGGTCCGACGCCGGTGGAAGCGGCCACGCTGCCAGCCAACCTGGCGCCGCCGGAGTGCCGCGCCTGAGGTCCGCGTCAGCGGCGCGCCTGAGGTACGCATGGGTACACCTGCGTACACATGAGGTGCGCATCAGGTGCGCATCAAGCGCGCGTGAGCGGCTGCGATTCGCGCATCGGGCGTCGTGGGGTGCCCGGTGCGCGACGGCTTGCGCTTGGGTCGCCATGCGTCACGCATGCGGCGTCCACGAGAGGCTTGCGCCCGATGCGCGGCGCGCGGATCCGGGGCACGGCACGTGCGGAAGGGTTTCGTCCGGCTGCCTTCCGCACAGGGAGGGAAAAGTTTTGTATAGTGCGCCGGTTGCCGACGCCCCCGATTCCCATGCCTTCTTCTTTTGCGCGTTACCTTACGTTCGTCTTGCTGGCTGTTGCGCTGATCCTGCCTTATGCGGTCGTCGTACACACCTATCCGATCCCGACGTTCTATTCCGAATTCACCGCGCTCGCGCTGTATCTGATGGTGGGCGCGGCTGTCTGGCTGCTGGTGCGCTCCGCGCGGCCGGCCCGCGACTTCAGATCGCCCACGGTCGCGCTCGTGCCGCTCGCCTTCGGTTTGCTGCTCGTCGTGCAGACCTTCGTGCTGCCGGTCGAGCAACCGTCGATGAACTGGCTCGGCGCGGGCTATCTGCTGGCCGCCTTCATGGCCGTTCACGCGGGCTATGGCATCACGCGCGTGAACCTCACGCGCACGGCGATGGTGTGGGGCGCCTGGGCGCTCGTGATCGGCGGCCTGTTCGCGGTGTTCTGCCAGGTCATCCAGCTCCTGCATCTCGAAACGAAGGTCACGCCGCTCGTCGTTGCCTATAACGTGCAGTTCGACCGGCGGCCGTTCGGCAACATGGCGCAGGCCAACCACCTCGCGACCTACATTGCCTTCGCGACGGCGGCGGCGCTGTTTCTCGTGCAGACGCGCCGTCTGAACGTCCTGCTGTGGGTCGTGCTTTCGGCCATCTACTCGGGCGGCCTGGCGCTTACCGTGTCGCGCGGTCCGTGGCTGCAGATGGCCGTGATCGTCGTCGCGGGGTTCTGGATGGCGCTCTCCGCGACGCGCGGCGTGCGCGCCGAACACGACGCGGGCAACCTCGCAGGCAACTCCGCCAGCGCGGGCGCACGGGCCGGCAGTGCGCGCGCCTGGGTCGTGCCCGTCGTGCTGTTCGCGATTTTCTTCGCCGTGAATGGGCTCGTGCGCTGGGCCAACGTTCACTATCAGCTGCAACTCGACCAGTCGGCGGCCGACCGCTTCAAGGACGCCGGCCAGATCGCGCCGCGCATCGCGCTATGGCGCTACGGCTGGACGATGTTCAAGACGCATCCGCTGCTGGGCGTGGGCTGGGGCGACTTCCCGATCCATCAGTTCGAGCTCGCGCGCAAGCTGGGCGGTGTCGAGATCGCCAACAACTCGCACGACATCTTCATCGACTTGCTCGCCAAGACGGGGGTGCTCGGCTGCGCGATCGCCGTGATCGGGCTCGTCGCCTGGTTCGTGCGCGCGCTGCGCGCGCCGCACACGGCAGAGCGCATTTTCGGCTTCGCGCTGATTGGCGCGCTGGTGATGCATGCGCTCGTCGAGTATCCGCAGCAGTACATGTTCTTCCTGCTGCCCGCGATGTTCGTGTTCGGCCTGCTCGAGACGAGGCCGCTGCGCTTCGTGCCGCCGAACGTCACGCGCGCCGTCTATGCGGTGATCGTGTTCGGCGGCATCGCGTCGCTGTGGCCGGTCGTGCGCGACTACAACCGCGCCGAGGTGCTGTATTACGGCTCGCATCCCGCCCAGGAGTATGCGGATGCGCCGTCGTTCCTGTTCCGTGCATGGGGCGATTACGGCATGGCGACGCTCATGCCGATCAACACCACGGACCTCGCGGCCAAGCTGGTTGCGCATGAGCGCGCGATTGCCCTGCTGCCGGGCGAGACCGTGCTGCGCCGCTATGCGGTGCTGCAGGCGCTCGACGGGAATAACGATGGCGCGTTCGACACGGTCGAGCGCCTGAAGATCTTCGCGCAGGAACTGCATGACTGGCCCACGCAACTGGCGTCGCTCTACAGCCTGTGCGACGGCAAGCCGGCGCTCGCGGGCTTCAAGGCCGCGCTGGTCAAGAAATACGGGATGACGGCGACGAAGGTCCAGCAGGAAGAAGAGGACGATTCGGACGAGTGAGGTGCGGGCGCGGCGGTGGGGTTTGCGCCGCCGCGCTCATGAATGCGTTCGGCGCAAGGCGCGGTGCCTCAACGCTAGCTGGCTCTGCCTTAACCCTGCGCCACCCAATCCCCCGACTTCCCGCCGTGCTTCTCCAGCACGCGCACATTGGTGATCGTCATGCCGCGGTCCACCGCCTTGCACATGTCGTAGACCGTCAGGAGGCCCACTTGCACGGCGGTCAGCGCTTCCATTTCCACGCCCGTGCGGCCCAGCGTTTCCACCTGCGCCGTGCAGTGCACGCCCGGCAGCGTTTCGTCGAGCGTGAAGTCCACCTTCACGCGCGTGATCGCGAGCGGGTGGCACAGCGGAATCAGATCGGAGGTGCGCTTGGCGCCCTGGATCGCGGCGATGCGCGCGACGCCGATCACGTCGCCTTTCTTCGCGTTGCCGTCGCGCACCAGCGCGAACGTGGCCGGCAGCATGCGGATCGTGCCGCTCGCCACGGCGATGCGTTTGGTCTCGTTCTTGCCGCCGACGTCGACCATGTGCGCGTCGCCTGAGGCGTCGAAATGCGTGAGTTCGGACATGCTGGGTTCTCCGTGAAGGGCGCCTATCTTAACAGCGCGGCGTGCGCGCGAGGCTCGGGCTCGCGTGTGCCGGGCCGCCCGGGTGCGCTCGTGCGAGCGTGGAATGGCCAAACGTGCGGGCTACAATGGTCCGGTGGCCGGCCGCCGGGCCGGCAATCCGCTTTTCCCGATCCTGTCACCAATGCATCTGAAACGGCTGCTTGCTGCCTGGTTGTGCGCTTCGCTCGCCGTTGCGCCGCCAGCGTATGCACAGGCGCCGGGTGGCGGGGCGGGGGAATCGGCTGCGCGCGCGGCCGTGCTCGATCTTGGCGCGACTAGCGCGTCCAGTGCGTCCAGTGCGTCCAGTGCGTCCAGTGCGTCCAGTGCGTCCAGTGCGTCCAGTGCGTCCGTGTCGGATGCCGGCGCGCCATCGGGCGGCAAACCGGGCGTCACTCTGCCAGGCGTCGCCATGCGAGGCGCTGAAACACCGGGCGCCACCGCGCTCGCCGCCGATGCGCCCGCGCTCGTGAGCGGCCCGCTCGACGACGAGGCCGGCCCTGTCATTCCCGCCTCGATCGCGCAGGGCGTATTCGGCACCTATGGCGGCGCGCAGAGCCGCTTCGGCACGTCCGGATCGGGGCCATCCGCAAACGCCTCCGGCGCGCGCGGCAACGCCAGTGTGCGCGCGAGCGCCTGGGTCCCGCAACTGCCCGATCTCGGCGATGGCTCGGGCGGCGCGCTCACGCCGCAGGCCGAGCGCCGCGTTGGCGAGCGCGTGATGCGCGAGATCCGGCGCGACCCTGACTATATCGGCGACTGGCTCGTGCTCGACTATCTGGATTCGGTCGCGGCGCGCCTCTCGGCTTCGGCGGCGGCGCAGTTCATCGGCGGATATCGGCCGGACTTCGATCTGTTCGCCGTGCGCGATAGCCAGATCAACGCGTTCTCGCTGCCCGGTGGCTTCATCGGCGTGAACACCGGGCTGATCGTGGCCACGCAAACCGAGTCGGAGCTTGCGTCCGTGCTCGGCCACGAGATGGGCCATGTGCTGCAGCGGCATATCGCGCGCATGCTTTCGCAGAACGAGCGCAACGGCTATGTCGCGCTCGCGGGCGTTTTGTTCGGCATTCTCGCGGGCGTGCTGGCGAAGAGCGGCGACCTCGGCAGTGCGATCGCCGTCGGTAGCCAGGCCTACGCCGTGGACAGCCAGTTGCGCTTCTCGCGCGCCGCCGAGCATGAGGCGGACCGTGTCGGCTTCAAGCTGCTGGCGGGCGCGGGCTACGATCCCTGGGGCATGGTGACGTTCTTCGAGCGGCTCGAGCGCGGGTCGATGAGCGACGCCGGCGTGCCGGCCTATGCGCGCACGCACCCGCTCACCGTCTCGCGCATCGCCGACATGGAGGATCGCGCCCGTCGCGCGCCTTACCGGCAGCCGCGCCAGTCGCCCGAATACGGTTTCGTGCGCGCGCGCGTGCGGGTGCTCCAGGACCGCTCGCGCGGCGACTACCTCGAGGAGATTTCGCGCTTGCGCTCCGAGATCGACGAGCGCGTGGCGCTCAATGTCGCGGCCAACTGGTATGGCATCGCTTTCGCGCAATTGCAGGTCGACCGTTACGACGATGCCGCGGCGTCGCTCGCGAACGCGCGCGCGGCGTTCGCCCGGTTCGAGTCCGTGGACGGCGGCAAGGCCCGCGGTGCGCCGCGTGGTGCGCGGGCGAGCTCGCCCAGTCTCGACGTGCTGGCCGCCGAGATCGCGCGGCGCGCGGGCCGCAGCGACGAAGCCGTGCGGCTCGCGCAGGCCGCGCATGCGGCGTGGCCCGCATCGCATGCGGCCACCGACGGGCTGCTGCAGGCGCTGATCGGGGCGCGCCGCTTCAAGGAGGCGCAGGCGCTCGCGCGCAGCGAGACCGAGTCCGAGCCGCGCCAGGGGGCGTGGTGGCAGTATCTCGCGCAGTCGAGCGCGGGGCTGGGCGATCTGCTCACGCAGCGGCGCGCGCTCGCGGAGAAGTTCGCAATCGACGGCGCATGGCCGTCGGCGATCCGGCAGCTCAAGGAAGCGCGCGACATGAAGTCGGTGGGGTTCTACGATTTATCGACGATCGATGCGCGCCTGCACGATTTCGAGGCGCGCTACAAGGAAGAGCGCGCGGAGGACAACGACCAGGGGTGAACGGTGCGCTCCGATGCCGTGCGGAGCTTGCCGCGTGCCTCAGCCAGCGGCCTTTTCCGCTTGCTCGGGACTCTGCACGAACGCGAAGCGCGCCGGCACGTCGGCGCGCGTGATGGACTGCAAGGGCAGCGCGGTTCCGGCGCACCAGTGAAACGTGCCGCTTTCGCCGTCCTCGGCAAGCGTCGCATGCTCCGTGAAGCAGTCCAGATCGTGATCGTGCAGCAGCGCCACGCGCGCTGGCGGGTGCGCGGCTGCATCGGCATGGCCTTCCGGCGTGACCGGCGCGGCGTGGCCGGCTTGCTCGAACAGCACACTGCCATGTTCGTCCACGTACACGGCGGCCGGCTCGAAAGGCTGGCCCGCTTGATCGGTGAGCGTCAGCGTGCCGCCGTTCGCGCTTGCGAGGCGCACGACCCACGGCGTGTATTCGAGCTCGACGTAGACGCGTTGCGGCCCGTTCTGGAAGAACCACCGGCCCTGGGCGTCGCGCTCGTAATTGCGGTTGATGAAGCCGATGAGCGCTTCGTGCCGGATCGGTGTGCCGGGCGCGCCTTGTGCCTGGTCGGCTTCGTCGCGCAGGCGCCAGTGGCCGCGTGCGTCGAGCCGGAGCCAGCCGGTGCAATGGGGAACGTTGGGCCAGCGCGCGAGCGCCTGCTTGACGATGTCATCCATGAGTCGGGGTCTGTTGCCAGGCGAGGTGAGGCGAGAGATAGCGGGTCACGCGCTGCGCGAGCCAGTCGCTGCGGCCCGGGAACGGCCCCGTCATGAAGCCGACGTGGCCGCCGTTCTCGGGCTGCTCGAGCTCGACCGCGGTGCTCACTTCGTGGCGCGCGGGCAGCACGTCGCCGGGCAGGAACGGATCGTTGCGGGCGTTGATGACGAGCGTGGGCACGACGATCTCGCCGAGCTTCGGGCGCACCGTCGCGCGCGTGTAGTAGTCGTGCGCGCTCTGGAAGCCATGCAGCGGCGCGGTCACGACATCGTCGAATTCATACATGTTGCGGGTGGCCAGCACGGCCTGCGCGTCGTACAGGCCCGGATACTGTTCGAGCTTTTGCAGCGCCTTCACTTTGAGCGTCTTCAGGAAGCTGCGCGTGTAGACCATGCCGAAGCCGCTCGCGAGCATCTTGCCGCCCGCGTGCACGTCGAGCGGCGCCGAGATCGCGGCCGCGGCGGAAACGATCTTCGCGTCTTCGCGCTGTTGCGCGAGCCAGTGCAGCAGCACGTTGCCGCCGAGCGAAACGCCCGCCGCCACGATCGGGCCCGCGTGGCGCGCGGCGAGGCGGCGCAGGACCCAGTCGACCTCGGCGGCGTCGGCGAGATGGTAGAAGCGCGGCATGAGGTTCATCGGCCCGCTGCAACTGCGAAAGTGCGGGATGACCGCGTGCCAGCCGCGCGCATGCGCCGCCGCGGCGAATGCGCGGGCGTAGTGCGAGCCGGAGCTGCCTTCGAGACCATGGAACAGCACGAAGAGGGGGGCATGCGCCGAGGTATTCGACGAGGCATGCGATGGCGCATTCGGCGCGGTGCCGGGTTGGGCGCTGCCCGGAACCCGGCCGGGGGCGTCGATCCAGTCGAGCTCGATGAAGTCGCCATCGGGCGTGTCCCAGCGCTCGCGCCGGTAGGCGGGCAGGGGCAGGCGCGAGAACAGCGCGGGAACGATGGTCTGGATGTGCGCGCCCGGCAGCCAGAAGGGCGCCCGATAGGTCGAGCCGGCCTGCGCGTAGCCGCTCGCGCCGTTCAGGGCAGACCTTGCGGCGTGTCTTGACGTTTCGTCGCTGGTCCGGCTCATCGCCGCTTCTTTGCCTGTCGTGCTCATGGCCGTCCCCTTTCTACCGCGCTTGCATCTTCTTGTCCCGCTGCCCTGCTGATGCCGCGCTGGCCTGCCCGAGTCAGTGCAGCGCGCCCTGGCCGTGGCGCAGCTTCGCTGAGAACTGGCTCGCGGCGTCGTCGGGCATGCGGCTCGCGTGAATGTGCGCGATGCGCCACTCGCCGCGCTCGTGCACCATCACATAGGTCGTGAAGACCATGGCCGGAATCGCGCTCGGATCCACCGGGCGATGCGCCTCCACGATTGCGTAGACCACTGTGCCAAGGCTGTCGTAGACGCGGATGTCGAGCGGCTCGATCGACACCGGCGCGGCTTCGAACTCCGTGGCGAGACCGGCGCGTATGTCGGACAGACCGTGCAGATGCGCGCCCGCGGCGCTGATGCAGCTCACGAATTCCTCGTCGATCCACAGGCCCATCAACGCGTCGATGTTGACCTCCGCGACGGCCTGGTAGTACGCGTTGAGGGTGTCCGCGGCGGCTTCGAAGATGTGGGCAAAACGTGGCATGGCTCGTTGATCTGATGCGCTTCTTGCGCGGGTTGGCGTTGGCTTCGGCGTTTGCTTCGTTCGTGATGCGGCAATCTGCTGCACGGCGCCTCACAGCCGCGAGCATGCTGCCGCATCATGAAACCGTCGCGAGACAGGCCTGTGACGCCCCGCTTCGTTGCGCGTTACCTGAATTGGGCGCGCGCTTGAGGTCCGGCGTCGGTGGCGTGCCGCACATCCGTGGTGCGAAGCGCGTGCGCCGTGAGGAGAAGCGAGGCGCAGGGCACGCGCGGCGCGCCCGCCGCCTGGTTCGGTGCTGCTAGCGCTGGGCGACCAGCATACCGCGCAAATCGCCGAAGACCTGTTCCGGGCTCAGCTCGCGCAGGCAGTTCAGATGCCCGAGCGGACACTCGCGCGCAAAGCAGGGGCTGCAGTCGAGGTGCAGCCATTGTACCTTTGCGAGTTCGGACAAGGGCGGCGTGTGGCGCGGATCCGTCGAACCGTAAAGCGCCACCAGCGGCCGGCGCAGCGCCGCCGCCACGTGCATGAGACCCGAATCGTTGGTCACCACGGCGTTCGCGCGCGAGATGAGCGCGCAGGCTTCGCCCAGCGCGGTCTGGCCGCACAGGTTGCGCACGTTCGGGGCTTTCTCGGCGATGGCCTGGGCGAGCGGCGCGTCCTTGGGCGAGCCGAGCGCGACGATCTGCGTGTACGGGAACGATTGCCCGACCATGCGCGCGAGCGCCGCGAAGTGCTCGGGCGGCCAGCGCTTGGCGGGGCCGTATTCCGCGCCGGGGCAGAACACCAGCAGCGGCACGCGCGTGTCCAGATTGAAGCGCGCCGAGACGCGCGAGGCCTCGTTCGGGTCCGCTTCGAGGCGCGGCAACGGCAGATCGTCGGGCACGGTGGCGCCGGGCGCGTAAGCCAGCGCGGCGTAGTGCTTGACCATCGGCGGGCGCTCGTCTTTGGGCGGGTTCGCGTGGCGCACGTTCAGGAAGCCATAGCGGCTCTCGCCCGTGTAGCCGATGCGCAGCGGAACGTGCGCGAGCCACGGGATCAGCGCGGACTTGAGCGAATTCGGCAGCACGTAGACCGCGTCGTAGCGTTCGGCGCGCAGGTCGCCGGCCAACTGCCAGCGGCGCAGCAGTTGCAGCTTGCCGTGGGCGAGATCGGTGGCGTAGACGTCGCGTATCTCGGGCATGCGCTCGAGCACGGGCGCGACCCAGGTGGGCGCAAGCGCATCGATGTCGATGCGCGGATGCAGTTTTACGAGCCGCGAAAGAAGCGGCTGCGCCATCAGTGCGTCACCGATCCAATTCGGTGCAATAACCAGCGCGCGGCGCATCGGGAGTCAGGGTCCGGAAAAAGGGCAAGGATTTCGTGCGCGGTCTGGCAACTTCGGGCCAGCCCGTGCGCGCGAAACACGGTTAGGGGATCGGCGCGGCAAGCGCGCCGGCGGGCTGCGAGCCGCACGAGGCGGCGGGCGCAGCGCAAGTGCGCAATGACTGCGGCGTCGGCGGCCGGGCAGGCAGGGGGCAAACGCGTCGTCATGCGGCAGGCGCAGGGAGCACGCCCCGTGCCGCGCGCCAGCAGGAACCCTCGGGCCCTTGCGAAAACGCGAGGAATCCCAAACGTTGCCGGCGCGACCGGAGCCGCTCGAGGCCCTGGGTGCGAAACGCTCCAGCTCTTGCAAGCGCGGGCGTTGCAGCCGCAAACCCGGCGCCTTCACTTGCCTCCTGCGCTCAGGATGCGGCGTGGCAACGTGTGCCGCTTGTCCTCGCGTACTGCCGTGTGTGCGAACCGTGCTGCTTCATGCCGACGAGTAGCCAACCAGGCCAATAGCAGCCAGCGGCGGCCAAACAACAGCAGCCGTCAGTGGCCGTGCACGACCTCGCCGTCGCGCAGCTTGTAGCGGGTGCTGCAATACGGGCACTTCGCTTCGCCGTGCGTCACGTCGAGAAAGACACGCGGATGATTGCTCCAGCGCGGCATTGCCGGATTCGGGCAATACGCGGGCAGGTCCTTGGCCTTCAACTCGACCAGCGGCATTTCCTTGAGTTCGCTCATGAGGATGATTCTCGTTGTATCAATGGGGCGCAGGCAGCGGGTCGTCAGACCTTCAGTGCCAGCCCGGGCTTCGCGCGGCGCAGCCAGCTGTCGCGCCACACCAGGCCATGCGCGAACCCGTGGGGCATGCGCCGGGCAAAGAAATGCATTTTAGCGTCATTTGTGCGCTGCAAGCGCGCTCGCGGGCGCATGCAGTGGGGTTTCGGTGCATTGAATGCCGCTTTCGGAGCAGACGGAGCGGGGCGCCCGTTATCGGAGCCTGGCGTGGCCGTCAGATTTGTAAGGTTTTGTAAGGCCTGCGCAGCATTCGCGCAAATACGTGACATTCGCTGAAGCACGGCTCAGATCATCCTGGCTATCGGCTAAAATACCGATCTCGCAATTCGATGCTGGCCTCGCGTCCGGCGCCGGACAGCGACCCGCAGCGGCGCCAGGGCCTGACACAGGGCCCGCGGAGGGCAGCCGCGCGGATCCCGCGCCGCGCCCCTCGCGCCTTTGCCGCCCGCGCCCCGATTGCGCGCGTCGTTCACGCGTTGCTCGTGCGCACGCTGCCACTCGTTGCATTCGGCACCCGCATCGTCTTGCCCCCGGTTTTCCACCATCAAGATGAAATCTCCATGAACAAGGTTCTGCGTCTCTCCGACTTGATCTCCGAAGGCAAGCTCAAGGGCAAGCGGGTGTTCATCCGCGCCGACCTGAACGTGCCGCAGGACGACCAGGGCAACATCACCGAAGACACCCGCGTGCGCGCCTCCGTGCCGGCCATCAAGGCGGCGCTCGACGCCGGCGCGGCCGTCATGGTCACCTCGCACCTGGGCCGCCCGACCGAAGGTGAATTCAAGCCCGAAGATTCACTCGCGCCCGTCGCGAAGCGTCTTTCCGAGCTGCTCGGCCGCGACGTGCCGCTCGTCGCCAACTGGGTCGAAAACGGCGTGAACATCGCGCCGGGCAACGTGGTTCTGCTCGAAAACTGCCGCGTCAACAAGGGCGAGAAGAAGAATTCGGACGAACTCTCGCAGAAGATGGCGAAGCTCTGCGACATCTACGTCAACGACGCGTTCGGCACCGCGCACCGCGCCGAAGCCACCACCTACGGCATCGCGAAGTACGCGGGCGTTGCCTGCGCGGGTCCGCTGCTGGCGGCCGAGCTCGACGCGCTCGGCAAGGCGCTCGGCGCGCCCAAGCGCCCGCTCGTGGCGATCGTCGCGGGCTCGAAGGTCTCGACCAAGCTCACCATCCTCAAGTCGCTGGCCGAGAAGGTCGACCAGCTGATCGTGGGCGGCGGCATCGCCAACACGTTCATGCTGGCCGCGGGCCTGAAGATCGGTAAGTCGCTTGCCGAAGCCGATCTCGTCGACGAAGCCAAGGCCATCATCGAAGCGGCGCGTGCGCGCGGCGCCTCGGTGCCGATCCCGACCGACGTCGTGACCGCGAAGGAATTCGCGCCGACGGCCAAGGCCGAGACGAAGAACGTCGCCGACGTGGCCGACGACGACATGATCCTCGACATCGGCCCGGTCACGGCCAACGCGCTCGCCGCGCAACTCGCGCAGGCCGGCACGGTTGTGTGGAACGGTCCGGTTGGCGTGTTCGAGTTCGACCAGTTCGGCAACGGCACGAAAACGCTCGCGAGCGCCATTGCGAATTCGGGCGCGTTCTCGATCGCCGGCGGCGGCGACACGCTCGCAGCCATTGCGAAGTACGACATCGCCGACAAGGTCAGCTATATCTCGACGGGCGGCGGCGCCTTCCTCGAATTCCTCGAGGGCAAGAAGCTGCCAGCGGTCGAAGTGCTCGAAACCCGGGCGGCTGGCTAAGTGGCGCCGCGCGCCCCGGCCGGGAAGGCCGTGAACAAGTCTCCCCGCGCCGGCGCGGCCGGGGCCGCCGGGGCTGCGAAGAACGCCAGAGCGAAGGGGCGCGCAGCGCCCCCAGCAGACACGAAGGCGCGGGTGAGCGCGACGCCTGCCGCCGAAGCCATACACACGCCGCCCGATGAGCCGAAAGGCGCGCCGCTTGCTGAGGCGAGCGCCGCATCGGCCTCGGGGCAGCCACCGCCGACCGGGCGCACAGCCACGCCCGGCACGGTTTCAGGCACCAGCACAAGAAACGCCGCATCGGTCCGCATGGCCGCTGCGGCGCCCTCCAAGAAAGCGACGCCGGGTATGACCGGTGCGCGTTCCGGCCACGCCGCCTCGGCGTCCGAGCCGGCCAGCACATCTCGCAGTAGCGGTTTTTCCAGCGATCCTTTCCAGACGAGGAGACTCATGCATCGCGCCACCAAGATTGTCGCCACCATCGGTCCGGCTTCCAGCACGCCGGACATCCTGCAGAAAATGATCCGCGCGGGACTGGACGTGGTGCGTCTGAACTTCTCGCACGGCACCGCCGACGACCACCGTCAGCGCGCCGAAATGGTGCGGGAATGCGCCCGCCAGTCCGGCCGCGAAGTCGCGATCATGGCCGACCTGCAAGGCCCGAAGATCCGCGTGGGCAAGTTCGAGAACGGCAAGACGACGCTCGAGCCGGGCCAGGCCTTCGTCCTCGACGCCGAGTGCGAGCTCGGCAACGACGAGCGTGTCGGCCTCGACTACAAGGACCTGCCGCGCGACCTGAAGCCCGCCGACGTGCTGCTGCTCAACGACGGCCTGATCGTGCTCGACGTGGTGCGCGTGATCGGCAGCGAGATCCACACCACCGTGCGCGTGGGCGGCGACCTGTCGAACAACAAGGGCATCAACCGCCAGGGCGGCGGCCTCACGGCGCCGGCGCTCACCGCGAAGGACATGGAGGACATCCGCACGGCGATGTCGCTCGGCGCGGATTTCGTGGCCGTGTCGTTCCCGAAGAACGCCACCGACATGGAAATGGCGCGCCAGCTCGCGAACATCGCGGGCGCGCCCTACGGCATCAAGCCGAAGATGATCGCGAAGATCGAGCGCGCCGAGGC
>JAITTX010000056.1 GCA_031286755.1 Paraburkholderia sp. | reverse complement strand
AGCGAATGCGGATTCACACCGCAGTACCAGGGCTTGCAGAAGCTCCATGAGCAGTACGCCGCGCGCGGTCTCGCGGTGCTCGGCTTTCCGTGCAACCAGTTCGGCAAGCAGGAGCCGGGCGACGCCGCGCAGATCGGCGCCTTCTGCGAGAAGAACTTCGGCGTCACGTTTGCGCTGTTCGAGAAGATCGAGGTGAACGGGGCGAACGCGCATCCGCTCTACAAGTGGCTCAAGGGCGAAGCGCCGGGGCTGCTGGGCATCGGGCGGATCAAATGGAACTTCACGAAGTTTCTCGTGGACCGTAACGGCAAGGTCGTGAAGCGCTATGCGCCGGCCACGAAACCCGATGCCATCGCGGCCGACATCGAGCCACTGCTGTAAAGGCGCGCTTCCCGGACGCACTCGCGCGCGGGTTACAGCACGGGCGCGAAGAGGCGGGCGACGTGCATCGAGAACTTGCGCCACGCGTGGGCGTTGCGGTATTCGCTTCGGTCGATCTCGAAGGTGTGCTCGAAGTCGCGCAGCAGCATGGCTTCCACTTCGGCGGCAAAGCCGCGGTGCACGGTCAGCACCATGATTTCGAAGTTCAGGCGGAACGAGCGGTTGTCCAGATTCGCGCTGCCGATGGCGGCGGCGCTGTCGTCGATCAACACGACCTTCTGGTGCAGGAAGCCCGGCTTGTAGCGAAAGATGCGAATGCCCGCGCGCACCGCGTCGAAGGCGTAGAGCGTGGAGGCCTCGAACACCACGAAGTGATCGCGCCGGCTCGGGATCATGACGCGCACGTCCACGCCGCGCAGGGCCGCGAGGCGCAGCGCCGAGAATACGGCTTCGTCCGGCACGAGGTAGGGCGTGGTGATCCAGATGCGCTTTTTCGCGGCGTTGATCGCCTCGACGAAAAAGAGCGAACAGGTCTCCTGACGATCGGCGGGGCCGGTGGGCATGACGAGGCAGTA
Source organism: Paraburkholderia sp. (assembly GCA_031286755.1). GTDB lineage: Bacteria > Pseudomonadota > Gammaproteobacteria > Burkholderiales > Burkholderiaceae > Paraburkholderia. Next base: position 1,748 of record JAITTX010000056.1, on the reverse strand, counting down.
CATGTCGCTGCCGTCACCATCACCGTTACGCGGCTTGACTTGCTGGCTGGCTGCGGGCGGCTCGCAGCCGGGCAGTTCCTGGGTGACCCAGTACCAGTCTTCGGTGAAGGCGAACTGGATGTTGGCCACCACCGGCCCGCGCACTTCGATATGGGTGTCGCGCCACGGCGAAAGGGGCGGCTTCGCGCCCAGATATTCGACGCCCACGTTGTGGCCGCCCACGAAGGCGCGCTCGCCGTCCACCACCACGATCTTGCGGTGGTTGCGGAAGTTGAGCTGGAAGCGGTTGACGAAGCGGCGCTTCGCCGAGAACGGATGCGCTTCGATGCCGCCCGCGCGCAGGGCGTGCACGTAGCTCGCGGGCAGGTCGAAGCTGCCGATGCTGTCGTAGAGAAACAGCACGCGCACGCCGCGTGCGGCGCAGGCGAGCAGCATGTCCTTGAGCATGTCGCCGAGCGCGTCGGCGCGCACGATGAAAAACTGCACGATCACGTAATGGCGCGCTTGTTCGATGGCGTCGAAGATCGCGGAGAACGTGGCCTCGCCGTTGACGAGCGTGCGCACCGTGTTGCCCGGCACGAGCGGCATGCCGCCCAGGTGCGAGAACGAGCGGATCATGCGCGCGCTCAATGCGTCGGCTGGCCAGTCGGCCAGATTTGCGATCTCGCCGGCGGGACCGCCCGGTTGGCTCCAGTCGGGCACGTGCGCGCGCGAGCGCAGTGTTTCGTTGCGCAGGCGCCGCGCGTCGGCGTAGCCTTCGAACTTGCTGCGGCCGAGGAACAGATAGGGGATCAGCGTGAGGTAGGGCATCGTCGCGAGCGAGACGGCCCAGGCAATCGCGCCTTGCGAGGTGCGCGTGTTGAGGATGGCGTGGCACGCCGCAATCAGTCCGAGCAGATGGATGATCGCGAGCAGGGTGCCGAGGGTTGACCAGTCGAATCGCATAAAGGCGCGGGACGCTCCTGAAGCCGTGTGGCGCTGCCGCGACGCGAGCGCGGCCCGTGCGGGCCGCATGAACGTCCATGCCGCGTCCATGCAGCGCGAGCCGGGAAACATCCATCTTACCGAACCCTGTCGGGCGGCGGCGCTTCTGCTTGCGCTCCGGCGTTGCGCCAACCGGGGTGCGTGCCCGATTGGTGTTGCCCGGCGCCGTCCGGTGCTGCCCGGCAGCGCCGCCGGGCGGCTACAACCGCGAATTCAGACCGGCAGGTCCGCGGCCTGGATCAGGAACACCTGGTCGTCGCCCGCGCTCGTCGAGAGCCAGACGAGTTCGAGACCGCCGAACGCGGCTTCCACGTTCTCGCGCTCATTGCCGATCTCGACCACGAGCACACCCTCGTCGGTGAGCCAGTTGCGCGCCTGCCCGATGATGCGGCGCACGATGTCCATGCCGTCCGCGCCGCCCGCGAGCGCCATTTCCGGCTCGTGGCGGTATTCGGGCGGCAACGCCTGCATCGACTCGGCGTTCACGTACGGCGGATTCGTGATGATCACGTCGTAGCGGCGCTCGGGCAGCGGCGCGTACAGGTCGCCTTCGAAAAGCGCGATGCGCTCGTCGAGACCGTGCTCGCGCACGTTGCGCGCCGCGACTTCGAGCGCGGGCGCCGAGAGATCGACGGCGTCGATGTCGGCGTTCGGGAACGCGTGCGCCGCGAGGATAGCGAGGCTCGCGGAGCCCGTGCACAGCTCGAGCACGGCGGTGACCTGCTCGGGGTCTTCCACGTAGGGCTGCAAACCGTCTTCGAGCA